>CAYNRA010000009.1:0-54146 GCA_964399465.1 uncultured Cytophagales bacterium | reverse complement strand
TAGTCCCTTATTTGACAGATACAACAGATGTAGTTTACAGTGATACCTATTTTGTGAATAAAGAGGGGGTAGTACGCGGGCTTCGTTCGGTATTAACTCCACATAAACTTCCTGAGAAATTGACTTGGCAATCCATGGAGAAAGGAATGCTGGTTTGTCATCAATCGTTCATCGCACGACGTTCGATTGCACCCCATTACTTACTCTCTAATTTGAGTGCAGATTTAGATTGGGAAATCATCGTCTTAAAACAGTCGAAAACAAATGTATTCTTCCCAATCCCCCTTTCCTATTACTTGGAAGGAGGTATTTCAAATCAGAATTTAAAACGTTCACTTTTAGACCGATACGAGGTTTTAGTAAAGCACTTTGGCATTTTTAGAACGATAAAAAACCACCTTCTTATTTTGCTTCGGGGTATCACAAAAATTATCAAAGAAAAGAAGGTGTATTGGTAGAATTATTCTTTTTTTTGAAATTTCCTATCTATTTTTTTCTAGAATGAATTAAAAAATAGAGAATAAATTACGAACCCCAATGGGTTTTGGTAATGTAAAACCTTCACCAAAAGATACGCCTATTTTATGCCCCATATCTCTAGAGCGAGCTTCGACAAAGTGTAGGAACTCTGGAGATGTTAAATAACTTTCAGGCTCATTGCTATTGGGATCATAAAACTGGCTTTTAAATGCTCTCACAGCTGCATCTTTTATCGACCAATAATCTGAAATATCAACTACAAAATCAGGCTCAATGTACCTATCTTGGATATAGTGGTACACAGCTTTGGGTCGCCAAGCCACTTGTACTTCCTTTGTATGAATATCTAAGGTTTCAATCATCCGAAGACCCGAATAAAAACAAGCGTCTGTAGCCAATTTAGCCGCCCTTCCGTGGTCTGGATGGCGGTCATCAATCGCATTAGCTAGGACAATTTCAGGCTGATATCTTCGGATAACCTCCATCAGTTTCATTTGATGTGCCTCATCATTTGTAGAAAAACCGTCTCGAAAATTTAAATTTTCTCTCGCTGACAATCCAAGTATTTTACTAGCTTCAGCAGACTCTGCAAGTCGTATTTCAGGTGTACCTCTTGTACCTAATTCACCGGTAGTAAAATCAACAATACCTACTTTTTTTCCTTGGGCTACATGCAACGCAATAGTTCCTGAACAACTCAACTCGGCATCGTCTGGATGCACAGCCATGACCAAAATATCTAATTTCATTTTATTTAATTCTAAGTCTTGTACCAACCAATAATTTAGTGGAAGGTCTGATTTTATTTAATCGACAGATTTCAGAGATAGTTGTTCCGTTTCTCGAGGCAATTTTGTACAGCGTATCCCCTGATCTTACCTTAATCCATACTTTTTGTACTGTATTTACGGGCTTTTCTTCTTCCTCGTACTCAAAGTCTATTTTTGATGAACCTCCACGAAGGTAGTCGTACAGTTTAGAAGAAAGTGTAAATTCTTGTGAACGAATTTCAGCTTTCCCAGAAGCATAACTATAAATATTTTCTGTATTAAAAGGGTTCCCTTCATACCGAGTTTCAAAGTGTAAATGGGGTCCTGTACTTCTACCTGTACTACCACCAAGCCCGATTATATCTCCTGCTTTGACGTATGTACTAGAGGGGAAATTAATTTTTGATAAGTGACCATACAATGTTTCGAGTCCGTTAAAATGCCGAATTACAACGCATCGTCCGTATGCACCGACTACAGTTGCAACCCGAATAATTCCATCAAATGCAGCCCGAATAGGTTCACCAGTTGTAAGACCAAAATCAGTACCGGTATGCCATCGCTTCCATCTCCAACCAAAATGAGAAGTTAATCGCATCGTTTCCATAGGTGAGGCCCAGAGTCTTCCTTCAGAAACGTCATAAAGTTTAATTTGAATAACTTCGTCAAATTCACGTGGACTAATCCCATAAGGATTCACTCGGCGAGTATCCCAAACAGAGAAATAACTAGCTATTTGAACCATTTCATCACTTCCCATGAAGGTAGCTTCCTCCTCAATTTCAACGATTTGGATATCCCCTTCATCAATAGAAGATGTATCGTCTTGAACGGCTCTATTCACATCTTTCAGCGGTTCAATAGGAATCAATTTTATACCATTCTGGTTGGATATGACAGAAGAAGATGTTGCTGCGGATGATTTTTTAGTAGTATTGTACGAATCTAAAAAGCGTACTTGTGTTTCTTCTTCAAAGACAAATGGGAAGCTCTCTTTTTCTGTGGGTTTAGAAGAATTTTTCTTATTATTTGGACTGCTCGATGTGTTAATCTTTGGTGCAGTAACTACTTTCCCTTTTTCTCGTTGGGCAACTCCAAGAATGGGAGATAATACCAATGCAACGAGCCATATATTTTTTTTCATTCTTGAGTCTTGTTTCAACAAATTCGCAGGATGACGACCAAAAGATAAATCGTGTATGCCAGAATTTACAGTTGGCATACACGATTTTCAAAATAAAAATCAAGCAATTTTACAAAAAAGACAGCAAAAAAGCTAAATTAACAAGGTTATATTCGAAAATATTACTCAAACGAAGCCAAGTAACGTTCTGCGTCTAAAGCTGCCATACAACCCGTCCCGGCAGCAGTAATTGCTTGACGATAGATTTTATCTTGCGCATCACCACTTGCGAAAATACCAGGGATATTCGTCTTAGTTGTCCCTTTTTCTGTGATAATATATCCCGCTTCGTCTAACTCCAAGTAATTTGCGAAGATATCTGTATTAGGTTTATGGCCAATTGCAACAAAGAAACCTGTTGCCTCTACCACCGTCTCGTCACCTGTCACAACATTTTTTACTCGGGCACCTGTAACTCCTTCTTCTCCTAGAATTTCAACGGTTTCTGTATTAAACATAACGTCTATGTTAGGAGTAGAAAGAACTCTTTTCTGCATAATCTGTGACGCCCGGAACTCGTCTCTTCGTACGAGCATAGTTACTTTTTTACATAATTTAGATAGGTAATGAGCTTCTTCACACGCAGTATCACCAGCTCCTACTATAATCACGTCTTGCCCACGGAAGAAGAAACCATCACAGACCGCACAGGCAGAAACACCCAAACCATTCAATTTCTGTTCAGAAGGCAAACCCAACCATTTTGCAGAGGCGCCTGTAGAAATAATCACCGTTTCAGCAGTTATTTCGTGCATATCATCGATGATAACTTTGTGTGCCAGCGGAGTAGAAAAGTCAACTTGTGTAGCCATTCCCCACCGATTATCTGTACCAAATCTTTCTGCTTGTTTTTTCAAATCTTCCATCATCGCCGGCCCTTGTACTCCATCCGGATACCCTGGAAAGTTTTCTACATCATTTGTAATGGTTAATTGGCCACCTGGCTGAGACCCTTGATACATGACAGGATTTAGACCTGCTCTTGCAGCATAAATTGCAGCTGTGTAACCTGCTGGTCCAGAACCTAAAATCAATACTTTTACCTTCTCTGTTGTCATCTTACTAATTTGAATTTCTTATATGGATTACCTTTGAAACGCATAATCATAAGGCAAAGTTCGCCATTTAAATCCGCAAATTCAGTATGATTTATCACCAATTATGTAAAATAATGCTATCCTAATGTAGTCATTCTGTATATTTAAACATTCAAATTTTATCATTTACATACTCTACATATTTATGAAAAAAAGAATTTTGGTGGGTTTATTCTTTTGTGCTTTCCAGCAGTTTGGTCACGCACAAATAGAAAAAAGTAGCTCTAACTATGATCACCGCGCGGCTTTTGCACCTTTGCAGTTTAATCAACCGGGTACAACCTATCGAAGTGGTTCTGGTGCACCCGGCCCCATGTACTGGCAAAATACAGCAGACTACAATATCCGCACTAAGCTAGACCCCAATAAAAACACCATTGAAGGAAACGTCACCATTTCATATACTAACTTTAGCCCTGATGAGCTTGCTTTTCTTTGGTTACAATTAGACCAAAATCAGTTCAATGACGAATCCAGAGGTGGAAAAACGACACCTCTTACAGGAGGCAGATACGGAAATACTGGTTTCAATGGTGGATATACGCTCGGTGAAGTGCAAGTGACTAAAAAAAGCACCTCATCCAAATCAAAAAGTACAAATACTATACTTCGAGAACAAGTCATCTCGGATACACGTCTTCAATTACGACTTACTGAACCACTTAAGACGGGTGAGACAGCCTACATTACGATAGCCTATTCTTTCCCAATTCCGAAGTACGGTTCAGACAGACTCGGGAAGTTGGAAACCCCCAACGGAGTCATTTACGAAGTAGCTCAATGGTATCCGCGTATGTGTGTCTATGATGATATTCAGGGATGGAATGTCTTGCCTTATCTTGGCGCAGGTGAATTTTATTTGGAATACGGAAATGTCTTGTACGAAGTTACTGTACCAGCAAGCCATATTGTAGTTGGCTCCGGAGAACTATTGAACGCAAAAGAAGTGCTTACAGCAACCCAACAAAAAAGATTAGCTGAAGCAGCCAATTCGGATAAAACAGTCATTATTCGTTCAAAAGAAGAAGTCAATGATGCGTCTTCTCGCCCCAATGGAAAAGAATTTCTGACTTGGAAGTTCACTTGTTCACAAACGAGAGATGTTGCTTGGGCAAGTTCCGAAGCATTTGTTTGGGACGCGGCGAAAATCAATTTGCCAAGTGGGAAAAAAGCTTTGGCACAGTCTGTCTATCCAGCAGAAGTAGCGGGAAACGACGCTTGGGGTAGATCCACAGAATACGTCAAAGCCTCTATCGAATTTTATTCTGATTTTCTATCAGAATACACCTATCCTGTAGCAACAAATGTAGCAGGAATAATCTCTGGAATGGAATATCCTGGCATTGTATTTTGTGGATCTAATGCAAAAGGAAAAAGTCTCTGGGGCGTAACAGACCATGAATTTGGACATAACTGGTTTCCTATGATTGTCGGTAGTAATGAGAGGAAATACGCTTGGATGGACGAAGGATTTAATACATACATCAATCAATATTCAACAAAGGCATTCAATACAGGTGAATATTACTCCCCCATCAATGCACGCCAATTTGGGCCGATGCTACACGACAAAGACCCAATCATGACGATTCCAGATGTAATTCAAGCGAAAAATCTTGGATTAATGGCTTATTATAAACCAGGTATGGGACTCACTATGCTTCGTGAGGTAGTTTTAGGACCTGAACGATTCGATTACGCTTTGAAAGAATATATTCGGCGTTGGGCTTTTAAGCATCCTACACCAAATGACTTCTTCAAAACAATTGAAAATACTGCAGGAGAAGATCTCAGTTGGTTTTGGAAAGGATGGATTTTGGAGGATTGGAAAATAGACCAAGCTGTTAAATCCGTTGAATACATTGAACAAGATCCCTCAAAAGGAGCATTAATAACCCTTGAAAACAAAGAAAAAATGCCGATGCCTGTCACATTATCGATTCGTTTAAGTAATGGAAATGTTGAGCGTATTTCTATGCCCGTTGAAATATGGCAGAAAGGTGCTGAATGGACATTTTCATACCCTTCTACAACTACAATTGAGAGTATTACGCTGGACCCGGACGGGCTTTTACCGGATATAAACTCAACAAATAATACTTGGCGACCTTCTCGATATACACGCCCTTCATCCAATTAAATCCTAGTTTCAATACAAGAATGATATGTCATACGAACATATCATTCTTGTAAAATACGGATGATTTTTTCTGTCAACGCATAGAGGGGTTCATCATTTTGCCGCTCAAAAGAAACGAGCAGATTTCTAGCCATTCTTCGGACAATATCAATGTGTGAGCACGGTTGTAAAAATGCGTCATTCTGAGGAATTCTAATTTGTTTCAAGTATTGAACCAAGGCTGCCCGATCAAAAATTTCGCCCTGATTAAATACATTAATATAGAACTGAAGACTTCCTTTTTTATAAGTCAGGACAAAAATGTTTGGCAAGTTTACACCAAAAATAGGTAAACCTAGTTTTTGAGCAACGAGTAAATAGACGCAGCATAAAGAGATAGGATTTCCTTTTCTTTGTTCAAAAACTTCCCCAATTAAAGAGTTTTCAGTTGCGTAATACGTATCCGTATTTGAAACGAATTGCCATTTAGAATAAAAAACATGATTCATAGTTTCAACTTCATCCATTGGGTGCAAGTTTGCGCGTAGTTCTACCCATGCCTCTCGGTACAATCGATTTACCTCATCTCTCATTTCGTTTACCTTCACCTTTTCACTCACCAGATTACTGAGTAAACACCAGCCCTCCAATAAATCTAAACCTCCGCTATTTTTCCATTCTAGCAAATCCTGATAAAGAATATCTGGAAACTCGATGGCTGTTAAACGAATGACTTTTCTTTTCAATTCTGTCTCATCCGTTTCTTTTAAAAAAGAGGTTATCAGTTCAGGAAAAGTGCGTGCCACCTCTTTCACTTTTGTCTCGATTTGATAAACAATTTCATCATCTACGTCATTTAGAAGCGAAACCATTGCATTAAATTCTCGTTTTTCCATGCTCTATCATTCTAATTTCAAGTGAAAATTACACTAACTATACGGTCAAAGACAACTATATATACCCGGGAAACAGTTAAATTTTTAACCAATATATTGTTCTAAAGAATATAAATTCAATTAAAAAAACAAAAAAACTCCTATTCAATACGAGAAAATTTGTTTTCACTTTTTAGATTTAGAAATAAACTTTCGTATATATTTACGTTATTTTAAATGATAAAAATGATATACTTAACTGATTTACAAACCACTACTACCCCTTCTCCTATATGCTTACCCACTTAATTTTACCGTTAAATAGCCCTGTTGCCATGCTTGATTAAAACATTCTTGTTACCTTTGCGGATAGTAACTTAATTCAGATTCCATGAATATTCTTGTAACCGGTGGTGCCGGATTTATTGGTTCTCACACAGTTGTTGAACTCTTTTTAGCTGGCCATAATCCAATTGTCCTTGATAATTACAGTAATTCAACACCTGCGATGATTCAAGGCATTGAGTCTATTATCCACCAAAAAGTCTCTGTTTATGAGGGAGATTTTGCAGACAAGTCACTTCTCAAAAGAATTTTAGAAAAAGAGAATATAGAAGGTGTTATCCATTTCGCCGCATTCAAAGCCGTTGGTGAATCTGTGAAAAAGCCACTAAAATATTACAAGAATAATGTTTCGGGCACAATTGATTTAATGGAAGTTCTATTGGAAAAAGGCATCCAAAACGTTGTATTCTCTTCTTCTTGCACTGTTTATGGAGAACCTGATGCCATTCCAGTTACAGAGGAAACGCCCCGAAAACCAGCAACTTCTCCCTATGGTAATACAAAAACCATGTGTGAAGATATTTTGCGTGATATAGTGGTGGCGGGTGAACCCATGAAAATCATATCTTTGAGGTATTTTAACCCAGTTGGCGCACACTCAACAGCCGCAATCGGTGAACTTCCCAATGGAGTACCTAGTAATTTAGTTCCTTTTATTACACAAACAGCAGCTGGAATCAGAGAAAAATTAATCGTTTTTGGTAATACATACCAAACACCAGACGGTTCTAATGTACGAGATTTCATTCATGTAGTTGACCTTGCCAAAGCGCACGTTGCTGCTTTGTCTTTCCTGACAACACAAAATGCCCCCCTTTACGACATCTTTAATATTGGTACGGGGCAAGGCAATAGTGTCCTTGAGCTCATTAACGTATTTGAAAAAGTAAATAACTTGACTCTTTCGTATGAAATCGGACCGGCACGTGCAGGTGACGTCGAAAAAATCTATGGAAATGTAGACAAGGCAGCACGTATTTTAGGATGGAAAACAGAAAAAGCGTTAGAAGATAGTTTACGTGACGCATGGTCTTGGCAAAAAGCTCTATCCAAAAAAGTATAATTTATCTTAATTTTTCAGTTAATCTCAATGAAGAAATCAATTATTATTACAGGTGGAGCTGGTTTTATTGGCTCGCATGTGGTTCGTCTTTTCGTGACAAAATACCCAAATTATCAAATAATTAATGTAGATAATCTTACCTATGCAGGAAATTTAGAGAATATCAAAGACATTGAAAACGAGCCTAATTACCTTTTTGAAAAAGGAGATATTGTAGATGCCACTTTTGTCGAAGGATTATTCCAAAAATATACGATAGACGGTGTTATTCATTTAGCCGCAGAATCTCATGTGGACAGATCCATTACAGATCCTTTGGCTTTCGTGATGACGAATGTAATTGGAACGGTTAATTTACTTCAAGCGGCGAAGAACGCTTGGAAAAACGACTTTTCAGACAAACTTTTCTATCATGTCTCTACCGACGAAGTTTATGGTGAGTTGCATGACCCAACTACTTTTTTTACAGAAGAAACAAGCTACGACCCACGTTCTCCTTACTCTGCCTCCAAAGCGAGTTCAGATCACTTTGTTCGTGCCTACCATACGACATACGGTCTTCCGATTGTCATTTCAAATTGTTCAAATAACTACGGGCCAAATCACTTTCCAGAGAAATTAATCCCGTTAATGATTCATAACATCAAGAACAACAAGCCTTTACCTGTTTATGGAAAAGGGGAAAATGTTCGTGATTGGCTTTTTGTAAAAGATCATGCACGTGCAATAGATGTCATTTATCACGAAGGACAACGCGGCGGAACTTATAACATTGGGGGTAATAACGAATGGAAAAACATTGATTTAGTTCATCTTTTATGTCAAATAATGGATGAAAAACTAGAAAGAAATCCAGGTACTTCCGCCCAACTAATCACGTATGTGACGGACAGAGCTGGGCATGATCTACGCTATGCAATTGATGCGACAAAACTTATGACAGAACTCGGTTGGAAGCCATCCGTTACCTTCGAAGAAGGTCTCGCACAAACAGTTGACTGGTACTTGTCGAACTGGGCATGGATTGAAAACGTAACAAGTGGAGATTACCAAAGTTATTACCAAAAAATGTATCAACAATGAAAGGAATCATTTTAGCAGGAGGTAGTGGAACGCGCCTCCATCCGCTCACATTAGCGGTAAGTAAACAGCTAATGCCTGTCTATGACAAGCCCATGATTTATTACCCGTTATCCATTTTGATGTTGGCGGGAATAAACGAAATATTAATAATATCTACACCGCATGACCTTCCCCATTTTAAGAAACTATTGGGAGATGGTGCACAAATTGGTTGTACCTTCAGTTATGCAGAACAACCAAGCCCAGACGGTTTAGCACAAGCTTTTCTTATCGGAGAATCATTTATTGGAAACGACAGTGTGGCATTGGTTTTAGGAGATAATATCTTTTACGGAAGTGGACTAAGTAAGTTACTCCAATCATGTGCCAATCCGACGGGAGGTATCGTTTTTGCTTATCCTGTTCATGACCCAGAAAGATATGGCGTTGTAGAGTTTGATGCAGATTTCAACGCGTTGTCTGTGGAAGAAAAACCTACTGAGCCTAAGTCAAATTATGCCATTCCTGGACTATATTTCTATGATAATCAAGTTGTTGAAATAGCTAAAAGTATTAAACCATCTCCACGTGGAGAACTTGAAATCACGGATATCAACCGAGTATATTTGGAAAAAGGAGAACTAAAAGTAGGTGTCATGAACCGAGGAACTGCCTGGTTAGACACCGGAACATTCACTTCTTTGATGCAGGCGGGTCAGTTTGTTCAAGTCATCGAAGAACGCCAAGGTTTGAAAGTTGGCTGTATTGAAGAGGTAGCTTACCGAATGGGTTACATTACAAAGGAACAATTAATCGAAATTGCTCGTCCTTTGGTAAAAAGTGGATATGGTCAATATTTACTGAATCTTGTTAAATAAAATACAGATTGGATAAGTAAAATGCCTCTTTTCATATCAGAAAAGAGGCATTTTGATTTATAGATACGAATACAACCACCAAATGAGAACAAACTGAAGTGGTAATCTCCCCCAGCGAATCCATGCTGGGATTTTAGCAAATTTCTGATCTTTCGCCATGTATATATTGGCAGGAAAAACAGCAATGAGGAGAGCTATTAATCCCAAAATAGAAAAACTTTTGGCAAATGGGAATAGCAATCCCAAACCACCAAGTATCTCAAAAAGGCCGCTCAGATACACCAATAACTTTGGATTTGAGAAATTGGGTGGGACGATTTTCAAGAAAAATTTCGGCAGAAGAAAGTGCATAATACCAGTAAAACAAAAAATAGTTGCAGGAATCCAAAGAGAAAAATTCATAAGTACGCATGGATGAAGTGATTACTAACTTATATGGAAGTGCTAAAGCAACAATCAGTTGATTGAAACCGAAACGAAATAATAAACCCAAAGAACACCCTATGAAGTTAGCAAACATATCATCAAAATCAAAACTTCTTGTAGGTAAAAGGCCTTGCAAAGTCTCAATAAGAATGCTAATAAGTAAAACGTATAATAAGGTATGGCGAAATGAAACTGATTTGGATGTAAGAAAAAGAGAAATAGATAAGAAAAAAAAGAAATGAGCTTCTTTATCACTAATGAAAATAAAGGATGCAAGTTGACCTACACCTGGAAGTAAAAAAACAAAAAGTGTAGCCAAAGCCCAGCCCCAAAGCCGGTACTGTCTTATCAATTGTTTTAAACGCATTATTTTGTGTGAATTGTGGTAACCGTAAAATAAAATCTTTATTCTACAAAAACCAAATAATCGCTAAAAAAAACGATTTAATCGCTAAAATCACACAAATAGACTATATAAATCAGTTGACTATCAATTTAAAACCCACACCATGGATATTCTCAATTTTAACGCGTGCGTCTAAAGATAACATTTTGCGTAGCCGAGTGATAAAAACATCTAAGCTTCTACCCAAAAAATAATCATCTCTACCCCAAATCTGTACGAGTATTTCTTCCCGTTTAACAACAGAGTTAATACGCTTCACTAAAAAAAGAAGTAATTCTGTTTCCCTAGCCGTGAGATGGTAACTTTTAGCGGGATGAGCTAATTTTTGTTCCATGGGAGTAAAAAGAAAACTACCTAGAGTGGAACCAGTTGGTTCATTTCCATGAATACTCTGATTTTGGATAACTTTCCGTCTGAGAAATACTTTTATTCGAAGCAAAAGTTCATCCATATTGAATGGTTTTGCGATGTAGTCATCTGCACCAATGGATAATCCTGCTATTCTATCTTCTTGCTGGTTACGAGCTGTTAAAAAAATAATTGGAATAGACATATCAACTTTTCTTATTTTTTCAGCAAGACTAAACCCATCTAAGTGAGGTAGCATGACGTCTAGGAGACAAATATCGTATGTACTGTTTTGAAATACATCCCACGCTTCTTTTCCATCCTTACAGTGATGAACAACATATCCTTCAATTTCAAGATTATCCTTGATAACAAAACTTAAGTTTGGGTCATCTTCTACATACAAAATTTTATACATATACCTTGTGGAATTTAAGATTGAGGAATTTCAAATGTAAAAGCAGTCCCTTTACCGACTTCACTTTTGACCATCACATTCCAATGATGTGCTTTAGCAACAGATCGTACGTAATTCAATCCTAGTCCAAAACCCTTCACATTGTGAACATTACCCGTTGGAACTCTGTAAAAACGATCAAAAATGTACGGTAAGTATTCTGAAGAGATACCAATTCCATTATCCTGAACTGTTAATTGCAACCTTCCTTCTACTTGTTTTGTTCGAATTGTAATTTCACAAGAGCCCGACGCATATTTGACTGAATTATCAACTAAATTTCGAATCATATTCATAAAATGTCCTTTATCTAAACGTACTTTCGTTTGAGTCGCTTTAAGGTCAAAATGAATCACAGTTGAGCTCTCTGTCAATAAAGATTCAAATACTTCTTCAATTATTTCATGCAAATCATAGGTATTTACGTTTAGCGGAAATGTCGCTTTCCCAGTACGAGCAGTCGTTAACAAAGTTTCTACTTGTAGCTTCAAACGTTGATTTTCTTGACGGATAATATCGACATACTTAAACAATCGTTGCGGTTGATCTAAAATTTTAGGTAACCTGAGTACATCTGTAGCAATATGAATGGTAGAAATAGGGGTTTGAAACTCATGTGTCATATTATTTATGAAATCACGCTGAATCTCACTTAATCTTCGCTGCTTTAGAACAACAAACATCGCATAGGTAAAGAAAATAATCACGACAAATGTAATGCCCGACGAATATATCCAAAAATCTAACGAACCTATTAAAAAGCTATTCTTTTCTGGAAATCGAACGCCAAAATAGTTTAGAAACTGATCTGTTTTGGGTAGTGTCGATGGAATTACATTTGTTTTTCTTGCTTCTTTTGCAATATAAGCTCCATATACAATAGCGTCGGTATCACAATCATAGATTCCAAATTCGAAATCTGTTTCAATGCCATTTTTTAAAAACTCTTCCTTTAGCAAATATTCCAATACTTTTTCGTCCAGTGGAATTCGAATGTTTACTACATAATAATTGGAAGATAACTGACTAACAGGGTTCTCAATTACTGCTAAATCATGTGAAGTTGCAATCTGATTGGCAACGTTACGAAGCGCAATCATTACCGTTTGACGGAACTGTTGTTCTTTTAAGTCAAAAGCCTTTTTGACCCAAAATATTTGGATACTAATAATGCCTACTAGGGATATAACTCCCAACAATAAAAAGTACTGTATCGATTTACGGCTCAAGGTTGTTATTGTTTTGGGTAAATAAGTGCTTCATGTATTCAGACAGTAACACCATGAAAGAAAGCATGTGTAAATCTATCTATATTTTGTAAAATAACGATGAAAATTAAGCTAAAAGAGTGTATTCATTGAGTAAATGGTTTTTTTTAAGCAAGTATGGGATGATTTACCAAAAAGAAATCTATTTTTACCAACTATTTTTAGCGAAATAAAACCCTTATTAACCCTTTTACAAAAACTATGCAACAACTTACTTCTTTAGATTATTTGGTGTTTCTCGTGTATTTCGTGGTGGTAGCTGGCTACGGATACTGGATTTTTCAGAAAAAGAAAGCGGCAGAAACTTCCACAAAAGACTTTTTTTTGGCAGAGGGTTCCCTCACTTGGTGGGCGATTGGCGCCTCTCTCATCGCTTCAAACATTTCGGCCGAGCAATTTATTGGCATGTCTGGCAACGGCTTTTCTATGGGTCTTGCGATTTCAACGTATGAATGGATGGCCGCCGCTACATTGATTGTCGTTGCGGTTTTTTTTATGCCAATTTATTTGAAAAACAAGATTTTCACTATGCCCCAATTTCTAAGCCAACGCTACAACAAGAGTGTCAGCTTAATTATGGCGATTTTCTGGCTAGGACTTTATATTCTTGTCAACCTCACTTCCATTCTTTATCTAGGTGCTTTGGCAGTGTCAGGTATATCCGGGATTGATTTTTGGGTTTGTATGTGGGGACTAGCTATTTTTGCCATTGTTATTACTATCGGAGGTATGAAAGTAATTGGATACACGGATGTGATCCAAGTATTTTTCTTGATTATTGGTGGGCTTGCTACAACATATCTTGCCTTAAACCTTGTTGCAACTGATGGTGGAATGGAAGGCCTCACGGCTGGCTTTAATCTGATGACACAAAATCACGATGATCATTTTCATATGATTTTTAAGGAGGGTGATACCTTTTACTCACAACTACCTGGCTTAACAGTTCTTATTGGTGGTATGTGGATTGTTAACCTGAACTATTGGGGCTGCAACCAATATATTACGCAACGTGCTTTAGGCGCTGATATCAAAACAGCTCGCAATGGTATTCTCTTTGCAGCCTCACTCAAATTGTTGATGCCAATTATCGTTGTCCTCCCGGGCATTGCTGCTTACTCCTTATATCAAAGAGGAATGTTTCAGGAGGAAATGCTCGGTCAAGATGGTTTAATTGCCCCTGATAAAGCATATCCAGTACTTCTCAGCTTATTGCCAGCTGGACTAAAAGGTCTGTCTTTTGCTGCATTAACTGCTGCGGTTGTCGCGTCATTGGCAGGAAAAGCGAACAGTATTTCAACAATTTTTACATTGGATATTTTTAAAAATTACATTGGTAAAGATAAATCTGAGAAAGAATTGGTGTTTATTGGGAGAATTGCCATCATGGTAGCTATGGTTCTAGCAATTATTGTCGCTCCTTACATGGGTATTGATAAGAAAGGAGGCTTTCAATTTATTCAAGAAATGACTGGTCTTGTTTCACCTGGTGTCTTTGCTGCATTTATCATGGGATTTTTCTGGAAAAGAACCAACTCAGCAGGAGCATTATTTGCTATTGTGGGTGGTTTTTTACTCGCCCTAGCCATGCACAACAATGTATTACCTTTTGCAGACTGGACAAACGTACCTTTTCTTGACAGAATGGGAATCGTATTCGCCATTTGTGTTGCTGTTATGATTCTATTAGGTTACGGCTTAAAAGAAGAAAATAAAGGGTTAGCTATTGATGTCTCCATGTTTAAGGTACACCAAACATTTGGCATTGGCGCAACAATTGTTTTAAGCATCATTGCATTCTTATATTATTATTTCTGGTAATTATGGAAGCACTTGTCATTGGCGCAACGGGTTTGGTCGGTAAAACGCTCACCCAACAACTGCTCGATTCTAACTATTACACTTCAGTACGTGTACTTGTTCGACGAAAAACATTCACATCTCATCCGAAATTACATGAGGTTGTCGTTGATTTTGATTCGCTAGCTGATTGTTTTTGTGTAGCTGACCATGTCTTTTGTACTTTAGGTACTACGATAAAAAGAGCTGGTTCAAAGCAAGCATTTCGTAAAGTGGATTACGAATATCCACTTACTTTTGCTAAAAAATGTTTGCAGGGTGGTAGTCGCGTATTTTGCTTGGTTACAGCCATGGGAGCTGATTCAAAATCACTTATTTTTTATAATCAAGTGAAAGGAAACATTGAAGACGCAGTTACCGAATTACCCATTCCTCAAATTGGAATTTTCAGACCTTCCATGTTGCTAGGAAACCGTGAAGAACACCGGCTAGGTGAGTCGATTGGGCAACGTGTTATGGAAATATTTGATTTTTTAATTCCTGCTAAATACAAAGCAATTTCTGTAGATAAAGTTGCACGTGCTATGGTTTTGTTTGCTCAACAGCAGCAATTAGGCGTCACTATCGTAGAATCAGATGCTATGTTGCATACGCACCTACATTAATTAAGTCTATAATTTTGAAGAAAATAGATAGCCTGACGATTGAATTCGTCAGGCTTCTCTACATTTACAACATGTCCACAAGCAGGGATAACAAAAAGTTGAGATGAAACATGGTTCTTCACAAGCTGTTTGATAGACGGTAAAAACATATAATCCTCCTCCCCCATGATATACAAAGTCGGAACACCTGAATCTTTAATTCGAAATAGATTTAAAAGCGGATTTACTTCTGAAACAAGAGTAAACCACCGTTTAAATTCACGTTGATATAACTTTTTTGCCTCATTGATAAACAAATTACGTGATTCTTTGTGTTTTTTACGAGGCATGATTACAAAAGCCAATAATTTGTATAATACCAAATAAGGTACAACCGACTGCAATAAGGCACCTAATCGCATCAAAATTTGACCTCGGACATTAAGCTTCATTACAGCTCCCCCTAAAACCATAGATATTGTACGGTTGGGAAAACGCTCTGTTATCTCCCGAATAATAATTGTTCCTAGGGAAATGCCTACAAAATGAGTTTTTTTAATTTGTAAGTAATCCAATACTTCCATTACATCATCTCCTATCTTATCAAAACTATATCTTTTTAAGTTTTCGTAATCAATTTTTTTGGATCGACCATGACCGCGCAAATCAACTAACAACACGTTAAATGATTTTTTAAAGTCTTTGATTTGTCGAAACCATATTGAACTACTCCCTCCTGCACCATGGATAAACGTAACCCATGGGCTAGACTCTGACAATAAATAGGTGGTATAATGTAACATACTCAAATAACGAGAGATAACCAAAAAGGTTTCGTTGGTAAATTCAAAAATATCTAAAAATATTCAAACCAAATCCACGAATAATACCAATAGGAATTGGTTTAAGATTTCTGATTTCAGCCCTAGTACCATCGATATTTACTTGAAAATAGGATTTATTCAGTCGATATTTGGCATATATATCATCAATAACAAACTCTTTTTCACTATCTGAGAGTCTTTCGAGTAAAGATTGATTGGCTTGTGCGAACAAGGAAGATGCATACCCAAACCGAGGCCCTATTATTGTCCAATCAACTCCCCATTTGCCTTTTCTAAATTGGTAACCAAGCATGATGCCTGCAGAAGTGGACTGAACTGCGAAATCAATAGGTATAATTGAACTATACACTTTGTCTTGAAAAAGTATATCTAACTCCGAAGGAATATTTAGATCAAATTCTTCTGCGTGGGCATAAATGGATAAAAATGGTCTAGTTTGTTTGGTTCCAAAATAGTAACGAATCTCTGGGGAGATACCTTTAACACCTACTTTGGCTTTCTCAAATTGGACATATTCAAAATTAATACCAATGATTTGCTCACCGTATCTACCTGCCAATGAATTCAGTGTATTACCAAGTGGAATTTCGCGTTTATCACGATAATATCCTGTTAAAGAGACACTTAAGTGTTTTCCAAGCATTTGTTCAAACTGTCCCGAATAGAGCTGAGCTGCCGCACCAACGATATTTAATTTAAAAGCACTTTTATTTTTAATAGTAAAATCCTCTCTATGTTGTGCTGAAACAGATAGGTAAGATAGAGAGAGTGTGAGGAGTGTGGTACAGATTTCGTAACGAAAATTCATTAAATCAGTGTTGTTAAATGGGTACATACATAAGCAAGTTGGTCGTCATTAAAATCGAGATGCGTCACAAATCGAATATACTGACCGCCAAAGCTTACAGCCTTAATTCCTTTCTTATATAGGAGTTCTAAAAATAGCGTTGGGACAATATCATCATTCAACTCGAATATAACGATATTCGTTTCAATTGGCAAAATTTGTTTTACAAAAGCTGCTTTTTTGAGAGCTTCCCCAATTTTTTGGGCTCTTATATGATCTTCTTTGAGTCTATCAATATGGTTTTCAAGTGCGTACAGACCAGCAGCTGCTAAAAAACCAGCCTGTCTCATTCCACCGCCCATCGCCTTCCTATGTCTTCTCGCTTTTAAGATAAATTCTTTGGAACCAACCAATACAGAACCAACGGGGCATCCAAGTCCTTTGGAAAAGCAAATAGATATTGAATCGAATTCTTTTCCAACTTCTTCGGGAGAATCCTTTGTTTCAACTAAAGCATTGAATAACCGTGCACCATCCAAATGAAGCGGAAGCTGATGTGCAGTACAAACCTCTCTTATTTCGCGGATGGATTCAAGAGTATAGTACGCACCTCCCCCTTTGTTCATTGTATTTTCTAAGGAAACCAGAGATGTGATTGGCTGGTGAATATCCTGCGGATTATTGATTGCTTCTTTTACTTGTGCGGCGGTAATCCGCCCATAATTTCCCTCTAGCAATTTCATAGAAGAGAGGCTGTTGGAAGCAACCCCTCCTCCCTCATACAAATAAATATGTGATTTTTTATCACATATCACTTCACTTCCAGGGAATGTATGCACCTTAATTGCAAGCTGGTTTGTCATTGTTCCAGATGGGCAAAATAAACCAGCTTGATGGCCAAAAAGAGTTGCTGTTTTCTCTTCAAGCGCATACACTGTCTCGTCTTCTTGAAAAACATCATCACCTACAGAAGCTGCAAACATGCTTTCGCGCATGGCTGGTGTAGGCATTGTCACTGTATCACTTCGTAAATCTACAATCATTTGTACATAAATAGAATTTAAAAACCTCCAAATGTACAAACGAAAAATCAAATAATCGGTTTAGATACAAACAGTAAACATTTAAAACTTTACATCAGTCAACCAAAAACCAGCCACAACAACAAGTAAAAGGAGAGCTACAAGTAACATTGCTTGTGCATTAAGATTTTTTGGGGTAGGATTTTCCATGGGGGTACGAATTTAGTGGGACAAACTTTATACCAATGTAAATAAAAAAAATGAAATCAAACATGTTTTATTCGAAATAATAAACGGTCGATCACATAAAAAGTATCTATTTTTGCAAAAAAAATCGTAAAATCAATTATGTCTAAAGTTATCATCATTGGCGCAGGGGGTGTCGGCACAGTAGTCGCACACAAATGTGCTATGAACAGCGATGTTTTCAGCGAAATTTTATTGGCAAGCAGAACCAAATCAAAATGTGATAAAATTGCAGCTGATATCCAAGAGATGCACGGAGTTACTATTCAAACAGCGCAAGTAGATGCAGACGATGTTCCGAGTTTGGTGGCACTGATTCGTTCATTTTCACCAAAAATGGTGATTAATGTAGCTCTACCCTACCAAGATTTAACCATTATGGACGCTTGTTTGGAAACGGGTGTTCACTATTTGGATACAGCTAATTACGAACCCAAAGACGTCGCTAAATTTGAATATAGTTGGCAATGGGCATACCAAGATAGATTCAAAGAAGCAGGTCTGATGGCTCTTTTGGGTTGTGGATTTGACCCAGGTGTGACACAAGTCTTTACAGCATATGCAGCCAAACATCACTTCGATGAGATGCACTATTTAGACATCATTGATTGCAATGCAGGAGATCATGGAAAAGCATTTGCCACTAATTTCAATCCGGAAATTAACATCCGAGAAATCACTCAACCAGGCAGATATTGGGAAAATGGAGAGTGGGTAGAAATTCCGGCTATGTCTATTCACAAACCCATTGATTACCCCGGTATTGGACCGAAGGAGTCCTATGTACTGTATCACGAAGAATTGGAATCTTTGGTCAAAAATTTCCCTACCTTAAAAAGAGCGAGATTTTGGATGACTTTTGGCCAAGCCTATATCACCCACTTACAAGTTCTTGAAAACGTAGGCATGACGAGCATCAAGCCCATTCAATTCCAAGGAATGGATGTTGTCCCATTGGAATTTTTAAAGGCTGTTTTACCAGCACCGGAGTCATTGGGAGAAAACTATACGGGCCAAACGTCTATCGGCTGCCAAATAAAAGGTATCAAAGATGGACAAGAGAAAACCTATTATGTTTGGAATAATTGTGACCATGCAGAAGCCTACAAGGAAGTTCGGTCGCAGGCGGTTTCTTATACCACGGGTGTGCCAGCCATGCTTGGTGCTATGTTGATGTTAACGAACGAAGAGTGGTTAAAACCAGGGGTTTACAACGTAGAAGAACTCAATCCAGACCCATTCATGGATTTATTAAACAAACATGGTTTACCTTGGAATGAACAAGTAAATGGAGTTTTACCCCACGAATATTAATTAAAAATAAACTATGAGTCACAGAAATTACATTTTTGTGACTCATTTTGAAAAAACAAATCAATGGCCATTTCATTTTCTACTATCCCCTCCCCTTGTTTTGTCCTAGAGAAAGCATTGCTTAGAAAGAACTTGACCTTACTTCAGGAAGTACAGGCGGCCTCTGGAGCCTCTATCATTTTGGCATTGAAGGGTTTCTCCATGTATCATACATTTCCGTTTGTAAAGCAATTTCTATCCGGTGCGACAGCAAGTTCATTAAACGAAGCTCGTCTCATATTTGAAGAAATGGGCTGTTATGCGCACGTTTATTCACCTGCTTACAAACCTGAAGAGTTTGATGAACTCATGCGATACAGCAGCCATATCACCTTTAATTCATTGAGTCAATACCAACAGTTTTATCCACGAATAGCTACATTTGACCGAAAAATATCTATTGGTCTGCGTATAAATCCTCAATATGCGGAAGTTGAAACAGACATGTATAATCCTTGTATTGTTGGCTCAAGACTAGGAATCACGCGTGAGGCACTTGGAGACAGTCTTCCCGAAGGCATAGATGGGCTTCATTTTCATACACTTTGTGAGAATGACTCCTACGTATTAGAGAGAACATTGAAGCACGTAGAGGAAAAATTTGGTGATTTATTGCATCAGGTATCTTGGCTAAACATGGGTGGTGGCCATTTGATGACACGTGAAGGCTATGACCACGCACACCTGATTGAACAAATCAAGCGACTAAGATCAACTTATCAGCTGGACATTATTCTTGAACCTGGCTCGGCAATTGCCTGGCGAACAGGTTATTTGAAATCCACTGTTTTAGACATCGTGGATGCTCAGGGTGTTGATGTGGCTATTTTGGATGTTTCTTTTGCGGCACATATGCCTGATACACTCGAAATGCCCTACAAACCAAAAATTTTAGGTGCTACAGATGCAGTAGAAGGAAAACCTACGTACAGAATGGGTGGAATGACCTGTTTAGCAGGTGATTACATGGGAGATTATTCTTTTGATTCCCCTCTAAAAATTGGAGATACCTTGATTTTCGATGATATGATTCATTACACAATGGTCAAAACGACGACCTTCAATGGCGTTGGCTTGCCTTCTATGGGTATTTGGGAAGAGGACGACTCATTTACCTTGTTGAAATCCTTTGGATTTGAAACTTTCAAGGACAGAATATAAGCTATTCCTGAGATACAAATCATCGTACGGGCGTTTCAAATACGCTTACCAGCCAAATGTGATTCGCCCATACGATGATTTAAAAGTAATAGTAAGTTAGTAACGGCCAAAGGGACATCATAATTAGCAAAAAAACGACTCCCAAAATAAGTATTTCCCACATTAGACTCAGCTTTTCCTTTCTTTTTCGACCAGCGAAAAGTAGGAGTAGCAAGCCCAAAGGAAGTACAAAACTATTAAGTGTTCCTGCCAAGACGAGCATCGATGCTGGCTTGCCTAAAAAAACAAAAATACTTAAGGAGAATAAAATAAAGCCCGTCGTGGAGGACAGATTGTATTTTTCAGCAAAAGAAAACTCTGTTTTTAAGAAAGAAATAGAAGTATAAGCCGCTCCCAGAACAGAAGTAATTCCTGCCGCCCAGAGTAATACACCAAAGAGAGGCCTTCCCCAATTTCCAGCGAGTTGAATAAAAATAGTAGCGGCGGGATTTGATGCATCAAGTGTGAGAAACGGATTTTTCACCAAGACACCGACAACGACCAAAAAAAGTAAAAAACGAATAAAGGCAGTGACCAAAATACCAATTACTGCACTTCTACGAACATAAGGTTGGACATCTTTTCCGATAACTCCTTGGTCAATTAATCGATGTGCACCAGCAAAAGAGATGTATCCTCCAACGGTTCCCCCTACGAGTGTAAGTGTTGCAATCGGACTGAATTGAGTTGGAAAGAATGTGAATTTAGCTACTTTTTCGTACGAAACATCCACTTGGAATACAACAAGTAAGAGCAGCCCAATCAGGACCAAGCCCATCCCAATTGTAAATACATCCAACCCTGATTTCAAGAAAGGTTGATACAGTACAAAAACGGCAATGCTAGCACAAATAATGGCACCTTGTATGAGCGTAAGTGACGGAAAAACAAGAGAAAGACCTAAAGCTGCTCCTGCTAAGTTTCCAATATTAAAGGCAATACCCCCGAAACTCACGAGTAAAGCCAAGCCTGTTCCAGCATACGGGATAACCGAATTAGCAAGCTGTTGTGCGCGCATCCCAGTTTTGGTGACTTGTTGCCAGATGGTTAATTGGATGACAATATCTAATAGTGTCGATAACACCAAAACAAAGCCAAAGCTGTATAAAAGCTCTTTTGTAAAGAGTGCGGTTTGCGTTAAGAAACCTGGCCCTACAGCAGAAGTAGCCATTAAGAAAATAGCACCAACCAGAGAGCTACTACGTGATTTAAACATAAATTACGGAATGAATAACGAAAGATAAAAGAAATAGGAACATCTATCCAAACAGACAAATTACGGTTAATCAACGGGATAATACAAATAGATAGAAATACGTATTTTATCTACATTCTCATTCACCTTATCAGATGCCCGTGAAAGCAGACTATTTAAAAGCCTTTTTATGGCATTTTTTGGTTAAATTCGGGCTTTAAACATACTAGAATTAAAATAAATCAATCAACTTTATGCGTCCGTTACTTATAATTGGTGCTCTTATCCTCTTGCTATTTATTGGAAAGCAATTTTTTTGGGGAGAATCAAAAGATCAAAATGCAACTTCCCAAGGTGGTGCACCAGGCCAGAAAACACCTACATCGAGTGTGCCTGTTGATATCTTTATCACACAAATTAATGATGCTGACCAACTCATTTATGCCTCAGGAACGGCCGTTCCAAACGAAGAGGTCGAGCTTCGAAGCGAAACCTCCGGTCGTATCGTCCAGCTGAATATCCAAGAAGGAGGAGTCGTTCAAAAAGGGCAAATGATTGCAAAAATAAAAGATGATGATTTGCGTGCACAACTCAAAAAAATTCAATTGGAACAAACATTAGCCAATCAAATTGAAGCAAGACAAAGGAAATTACTAGATATAAACGCCATTAGTCGAGAAGAATACGACTTAGCTGTAAATAAGGTAAATACGCTAAAAGCGGACGAAGAGTTACTTCGAGTTCAACTAGATAGAACAACAATACGTGCACCATTTACAGGTCGAATTGGCTTAAAAAGTATAAGTGTTGGCGCATACATAACACCGACAAATGCAATTGCTACTTTAGTCCAAATTAATCCAATTAAAATCGACTTTTCTGTACCTGAGAAATATCTTGCCAATGTACGGGTAGGTCAGGTTGTTCAATTTGAGGTGGATGGTTTAAAAGAAGGATTCAGTGCGAAAATCAGCGCTATAGATCCACAAGTAGATGCTTCACTTCGTACATTACGCGTTCGTGCCGTTGCTTCCAATCAAAATAATAAGTTACTTCCAGGTATGTTTGCTCGAATTCAGCTTGCTGTTGCAAGTAATCGTTCCATTAAGATTCCAACAGACGCGGTTGTCCCTATCTTAGATGGCAAACAAGTATACATCATGCAAAATGGGAAAGCTACCCCACGCCCAATTGTTACGGGCGTTCGTGACCAAAAATACGTAGAAGTACTTTCCGGCTTAGAAGTTGGGGATTCCTTAATTGTGAGTGCCATTATGTCTTTACGTCCTGAAATGCCCGTTAAAGCTAAATTAGTCAAATAAACTATGTCATTATCAACCACATCTATCAAAAGACCCGTATTGGCTATCGTCATGAATTTGATGATTATCATTTTCGGGGTGATTGGGTACCAATTTCTGGGAGTTCGTGAATTCCCTTCTATTGACCCACCGATTGTTACTGTCCGCACCAATTACCCGGGTGCAAATGCGGATATTATTGAATCTCAAATTACGGAACCACTCGAAAAGGCATTGAATAGCGTTGAGGGTATTCGGTCAGTTAGCTCTGCAAGCAACCAAGGTTCAAGTAATATTACAATTGAGTTCAATTTGAATGTAGACATGGAGCGTGCAGCAAACGACGTACGCGATAAAGTATCCTCCGCTGTGGCCTTATTACCACGCGATATAGATGGCTTGCCTATTGTACAAAAAGCAGATGCAGACGGGGAGGCTATCATTTCGATGACTTTACAGAGTAATTCTAGGTCTATTTTGGAAATAAGTGATTATGCAGAAAACGTTATCTCGCCTCGTTTTGAAACCATTGAAGGAGTGAGTGGTATCAGAATCTGGGGATTCAAGCGCTTTTCGATGCGTCTTTGGATGGATCCCGCCAAGATGTCTGCCTTAAAAATAACGACACAAGATATCAAACAGGCATTAGATAGAGAAAATATTGAGTTGCCGAGTGGGAAATTACAAGGAAATACAACAGAACTTACCGTAAAAACAGTCGGACGCTTCACAAACGAAGAGGATTTCAATAATATGATTATCCGCAATGAAGCCGAACGTGTTGTTCGTTTCAGAGATGTTGGATATGCCACGTTAGGGGCTGAAAATGAAGAAACGATTTTACGATGGAACGGTGAACCGATGGTTGGTATTGCCATTTCTCCGCAACCTGGTTCAAATTACCTAGACATTGCCAAAGAAGTATATAAAAGAGCCGATGAGATAAAAGCGAGTTTACCCAAGGATTACAAAATGGAAACCATCTTGGATTATACCACTTTTATCTCGCAATCTGTAACAGAGGTAGCCGAAACACTTCTCATTGCGATTGTACTCGTTGTATTAATTATTTTCCTTTTCTTCCGTGACTGGATTGTTGCGGTTCGACCTTTGATCGATATTCCAGTTTCATTAATTGGTACGTTCTTCATCATGTATATTCTTGGGTTTTCAGTGAATGTACTGACTCTTTTGGCCATTGTCTTGGCAACAGGGCTTGTGGTGGATGATGGTATTGTAGTGACCGAGAATATTTACAAAAAAATTGAGGAAGGTATGAAACCCATTGAAGCGGCAATCAAAGGTTCCAATGAAATTATCTTCGCTGTTTTATCTACCTCAATTACGTTAGCAGCAGTTTTTTTACCTGTAATTTTCATGGAAGGATTCGTAGGAAAACTTTTCCGTGAATTTGGTATTGTACTCGCCTCTGCAGTTCTTATTTCGGCTTTTGTCTCTTTGACATTAACCCCCATGTTGAACGCATATTTGATCCGGAAAGACAGTAAGAAAAGCAAATTCTATATTGCAACCGAGCCATTTTTTGAGCGATTCGAGATGAACTATAAAAATTCGTTGCTTGGTTTTCTTCAAAAACGTTGGTTGGTTTTACCAATCCTTATCGTAACAGCAGGGATGATTTATTATTTCGGAAAGCAGCTCAAATCCGAACTAGCTCCTTTGGATGACAGAAGCCAACTACAGATTTCAATGTCTGGTCCAGAAGGTTCTTCCTATGAATTTATGGATAGATATATTCAGCAAGTAGCACAAATGATTCAAGATTCCGTGCCTGAACGAAACGGAGTATTGACCGTAAGTGCGCCAGGCTTTGCGGGTTCGGGTGGTGCGAATACAGGATTTGGACGAATTACATTGCAAGATAAATTAACAAGGAAAGGGCGTTCTCAGAGTGAAATTGCCGCTTACTTGAATGCGAATATCAAGAAAATTCCAGACGGTCGTGCATTTATTAATGAACAACAAACAATTTCTGTGAATAAAAGAGGAGGACTGCCTATTCAATATGTAATTCAAGCACCCAATTTTGCTAAATTACGTGAGTACCTACCCGCTTTTATGGAAAAAGTACAAGTGCATCCAACTTTCTCCGTTTCAGATGTGAATTTGAAGTTTAGCAAACCTGAATTAACCATACAAATCGATCGTGAAAAAGCAAAAAGTATGGGCGTTTCGGTGGCAGATGTGGCACAAACTATGCAACTAGCATTCGCGGGACAACGCTTCAGCTATTTCAATATGAATGGACGGCAATACCAAGTAATTGGTCAATTTGATCGAGGAAATCGAAATGACCCATTGGACTTAAAGTCGTCGTACGTGAAAAATAACGCCGGTGAGCTTATTCAATTAGACAATATCGTTCGCGCAGAAGAACAAAGCAGTCCACCTCAATTGTATCATTATGATAGATACATGAGTGCCACGGTTTCTGCTGGCTTAGCTCCAGGAAAAACAATTTCAGACGGTATTGCAGCGATGGACGAAATAAAAGAAACGTTGAATGACCCTTCTATTCGTACAACATTGACAGGTTCTTCCCGTGATTTTGCCGAAAGTTCGTCTAATACACTCTTTTCATTCCTTCTCGCTTTGCTTCTTGTCTTCCTTATTTTGGCTGCTCAGTTTGAGAGTTTCATTGATCCACTCATCATCATGTTCACAGTTCCATTGGCTTTGGCAGGTGCAATTTTCTCGCTTTGGTATTTCGACCAAACATTGAATATCTTCTCACAAATTGGTATTATCATGTTGATTGGTTTGGTAACTAAAAATGGAATTTTGATTGTGGAATTTGCCAATCAATTGCGTGAAAAAGGTATGGAACTCAAAGAAGCAGCACTCGAGGCGTCTTCTCTTCGACTAAGACCTATTTTGATGACAACATTAGCCACAGCTTTAGGAGCTTTGCCTATTGCAACCGCATTTGGGGCAGCAGGGGAAAGCCGTAGATCCATGGGAATCGTGGTCATTGGTGGATTACTATTCTCCTTGATCCTTACCTTGTACGTTATTCCTAGTATGTACATCTATCTAAGTAGACCCAAGAATTTTGATAAAATGAAAGAAATCGAGGCACTAGCTGGAGAGACTGCTTAATATTGAAGAAAAGAATGAAAAAAAATATCTTATTTAAAAGTGTGATAGGTGCATCTCTCGTTTGGTTATTGAGTCATCCAAGTGAGGCACAATCAACGGTTTTATCATTGGATGATGCTATTGAACAAGGACTAAAAGCCAATTTCAACGTCCAAATTGCCCAAAAAAACGAAGAAATTACAACTCTTCAGATTTATAAGGGAAACGCGGGTATGTTACCAACAATCCTAGCAAATGCTGCTTTTGGCTCGAGTTTTAACTATGTGAATCAATCGTTTTTTGATGGTCGAGAAATTAACCGGTTCGGACGTCAGTATTCACCAAGTGCTAATGTTGCATTATCTTGGACTCTCTATAATGGTAAATTGATGCAAGCTAATTTTGCAGCACTTCAAACGCAAGGACAACAAGCCAAGCAACAAACCCAATTAGTGGTTCAAAATACAATCAGCCAGATTATGTCCACGTATTTTGATATACTTCGCCAGAAACAATCTGTCGAATTTCTCCAAACAATTATCAAATACTACGACGAACGCTTGCTCATTACGGAACAAAGATGGCAAATTGGACGGGCTTCTAAGTTAGATTATTTACAGTCAAAAACTGATTTAACTACGCAATTATTGGAGCTTACTCAAGCTAAAAATTTACTAGCGAGTGCAAAAATCAGGTTAAATACCTTATTAAATAGAGATACAACTTTGGATTTTGATGTTCGGGATGTTCCTTCGTTTCGGTCAGATTATCCAATAAATCAACTCATTGAACAAGCGAAAACGAGCAATCCTGAGTTACTTATTCTCCAAAAATCGATTGAACTAGGAAGTATAGCTGAAAAACAAGCCCTGTCTTTCACTTTACCACGTCTATCACTCAACTCTTCCTTTGCTTATTCATCTACCAATAATAATGCAGGCTTATTTATTCTTAACCAAAGTACGGGACTAAATACAGGTCTAACCTTATCTTGGTCGATTTTTGATGGGCAACGAATACGCAGAAATATAGAAACAGCCAAACTAAGAACGGAATTGGCAAAAGAACAAAAAGCAAGTGTATTCAATCAAATTTTGGGAGACTTGTCCACGACATATAACCAATTCAAGGCAGACCAAGAATTGCTTGCCATCGAGGAAGAAAACAGAGCATTAGCAGAAGAAAACTTAACCATTTCCCTCGAAAAATACCGCTTGGGGAGCTCGACAATTCTTGAATTAAGTGACGCACAAAGACGTTTCGACACGTCTCTCAACAGACTTGTTAATGCACGTTATAATGTGAAAATCTCAGAGCTAGAACTTCTACGATTGAGTGGCGAACTAATTAAATAAACCATTCATTTTGTATTGAAAAAGCCGCAAAAGGATTCCCTTTTACGGCTTTTTTGTTTGATTATTTGTATGCATATCAACTTTTCTTTTTAGCTAACAAATCCTGCTCAATTTCAGTCAATGAAAGCGCATTGTATGTATTTTTTGAGAGTAATCCTGCCTTTCTAGCCACCGCAACACCGTATTTCATATCAAAAAAACCTTCCATTTCGTGAGCATCTGGATTAATGCTAATTCTCACTCCTTTTTCCATACAATACGGAATCCAGCGCCAATCTAAATCAAGGCGATAGGGACTTGCATTTAATTCCATGGTTACTTGATAGGCAGCACAAGCGTCAATAATAGCCTTATAATCAATCGGATACCCATTTCTAGACAACAATAAGCGCCCTGTCGGATGCCCTAAAATAGTGGTAGCAGGATGCGCAATGGCTTTGATGAGTCTATCCGTTGCCTTGACGATATCCATCGACAAATTTTGGTGCACAGACGCGACGACATAGTCAAACCCGGCAAGAAGCTCATCTGGATAATCAAGCGAACCATCTCCCAAAATATCGGACTCTATTCCTTTTAAAATCTTAAAATCTGTCCATTCTGCATTCAGTGCGTCAATTTCTGCCCATTGTGCCTTGACTCTTTCTGGCGACAATCCATTTGCATAAGTAGCTGTTTGCGAGTGATCGGCAATCCCGAAATAGGAAAGCCCAAGACTACGGCAAAATTCAGCCATTTCACGCAAGGAATGCTTTCCGTCTGAGTACGTCGAATGATTATGTAAGGTTCCTTTTAGCGACTCCCATGTCACCAATTCCTCTATTGTATGCTCTTTTGCCCAAGCCCATTCATACAAACCTTCCCGCATTTCTGGTAAAATATACGGCAAAGAAAGGGAATCGTAATATTCTTTTTCGTACCCTCGAGGAGAATCTATATTCAACGCCTCTTGTAAAGTTTTACCAGTAGGAGAAACATATGATAAATGGTCTGTATGTGCCGTTAATTGAAGTTTAGTTGCTACAAATTGAGACGCCGAGACGGCATGAATTTCAACTAAAATCTGATTTTCTTTGAATTTCCCACGCCAAATAAACGGTTGAGAAATCAATAGATCTTCCACAAAATCAGGGTGCGAAATCGTAATAGGCATTGAAACATCTTGTACAACTACCAGTTGAATACAGGAAGCCACCTCACAATTCCGGGCAACCTCTCCAACGATTTCAATTTGAGTAAAAAAGGGAATAAGCGAGTCCCGAATATCCAATGCCAGGTCGGCGGCTTTGTTCATTCGGAGTTTACCCGCTTGACTTTGCAAAAATGCAAGAGAGACCAAAATCGCTTCTTGTGTCTTCGTTCCGAAACCTTTTACAGTTGCAATCAACCCGTTTTCACAAGCAATTTGAAGATCATTGAGGTTATCAATACCAAGTTCTTTCCAAAGAATTTTAATCTTTTTAACACCCAACCCTTTGATTTTGAATAAATCCAATAGCCCCTCTGGTGTTTGAAGAACTAAATCGTTCAATTCTTTCAACTGCCCTGTTTCGACCAATTCCCGAATATTTTGGGCTACTAATCTTCCAACGCCTTGTATGCTCGTCAACTCTTGGAATGACATAGCAGCTAGCGGTTCAAGGACTTTGCCTAAAGAGTAAGAAAGCGCGCCATACGTCTTGACACGATTGGCGTCTCCGTCGTGTAACTCGAGAAGCTTGGCAGTTATTTCTAGGGTATCTAGTATGTCAGAGTTTGTCATTTTTTTAGTAGCTTTGAAGCCTAAACTTGAAAGAAAACCCTAAATTAAGGTCATTCCATGAATAATTCGTTGTTTCGAAGAAAAAATATCAACCAAGCCGTTCAAGAGTTAGAAGGCGGAAATGGGCTACTCAAAACCCTTGGACTAAGAGATTTAGTTTCCTTCGGGATAGCGGCAATCATCGGCGCGGGCATTTTTAGTACAATTGGTTTAGCTAGTTATAATGGCGGCCCCGCGGTCTCACTACTCTTCGTTTTTGTTGCCATAGCGTGTATTTTTACTGCATTATGTTACGCCCAATTTGCCTCTATGGTACCTGTTTCTGGAAGTGCCTACACCTATGCGTATGTTTCGTTTGGTGAGTTATTTGCTTGGATTATCGGCTGGGCGCTTATTCTTGAGTACGCAGTTTCTAATATGGTAGTAGCTATTTCATGGTCAGAGTATTTTACCTCCATGCTGGCTGGATTTGGTATCATTTGGCCTGCTTACTTAGCCATTGACCCAGGAACAGCAAAAACAGCATACGAGACACTTCAAGCAGCACTAGCTTCTGGTACTGCGCAAAGTTTACCACTTAAGACAATCACATCTGCTGAGGCATATAAATTAGCACCTGAGTTATTCGGTCTTAAAATACTTTTTGACTTACCCGCAGGACTGGTTACTTTATTGATAACAAGTTTGGTATATGTCGGAATAAAAGAATCAAGAACGGCTAGTAATCTATTAGTTATTCTCAAATTAGGGGTTATTTTTCTTGTAATTATTGGAGGCGCTTTCTTCATCAAACCTGAAAACTGGTCTCCCTTCGCCCCTAATGGCATCGATGGTGTTTTAAGCGGTGTGGCGGCTGTCTTTTTTGCCTTTATTGGTTTTGACTCTATCTCCACAACTGCCGAAGAATGTAAAGACCCACAGCGAGATTTACCCAAAGCTATGCTGCTTGTTTTGTTAATTTGTACTGTTTTGTATGTCATCATTTCACTTGTTTTAACAGGGATGGTTAGCTACAAAGAACTGAACGTAGAAGACCCACTTGCTTATGTTTTCTCCTTAGTTGGAATGGACTTTGTAGCGGGTGTAATCTCTGTGAGTGCCGTGGTCGCTATTACAAGTGCCTTGCTTGTTTACCAACTAGGGCAGCCACGTATCTGGATGACTATGAGCCGTGACGGGCTACTTTGGAAGAAATTCCAGACCATTCACCCCAAATACCAAACGCCTAGTTTTGCAACCATTGTAACTGGTTTCTTTGTTGGTGTTCCTGCCTTATTTCTTGATTTAAACCTATTTGTTGATCTTACAAGCGTTGGGACTTTCTTTGCCTTTATTCTTGTTTGTGCAGGCGTTATTTACCTAGATTATACGGGTGAGTCTCAAAAAGCAAAATTTAAAATACCGTATATCAATGGTAAGTACATCGTAGGTATTTTGTTTATCGTGGCATTGTCATACGCTGTTTATTCAGGTAACTTCATCACTATGATTCAAAGCAAACCACTAATGGTTCTATTTTGGGCAACGTGGCTTGGTTTATCTATCTTAAGTTTCCGAATTAATACGTCTCTTTTTCCTGTTTGTGGAGTTTTGACAAACCTCTATTTAATGACAGAGCTGGGTTGGTCAAACTGGAGAATGTTTATCATCTGGCTAGCAATAGGGCTCGTCATTTATTTCATGTATGGAAATAAACACTCCAAATTAGCTAAGTAAAAAAAGTACTTTAAAATAAAAAAGGAGTATATCTATGGCAGATGTACTCCTTTTTGTTTGTGCATTATCTGACAATCTGACAGCCTTTTTTACAATGGAACATCATTTGATTCATTGGTTTCTACTGATTATTCACATTAATTTATACTAAAAAATGGTTGCAGAAAAAGGTACAATATCGATTAACACGGAAAATATTTTTCCCATTATCAAGAAATTCCTTTACTCGGATAACGAAATTTTCCTTCGTGAATTGGTTTCTAATGCGGTGGATGCAACGCAAAAAATCAAAAAATTATCCTCTATTGGTCAATACAACGGAGAACTCGGCGACTTAACTATCAAGGTGACGGTTGACAAAGAAAATAAAACCATTACTATCTCGGATAGCGGTCTTGGTATGACAGCTGAGGAAGTAAAAAAATATATCAACCAAATTGCATTCTCTGGCGCAAAAGAATTTGTAGAGAAATTCAAGGAAGATGGAGATAAAAACCAGATTATTGGTCAATTTGGTTTGGGTTTTTACTCCGCCTATATGGTTGCCAAAGAGGTGGAAATCATCACGAAATCTTACCAAGAAGAACCTGCCGTCCGTTGGATTTGTGATGGCTCAACCACTTTTGAAATTTCAGAAGCTACTAAAGAATCTCGTGGAACAGACATCATCTTGCATATTGCAGACGATGCTGAAGAGTTTTTAGAAGAGTTCAAAATTGAACAAATATTAGAAAAATACGGCAAATTCTTACCTGTTCCAATCGAGTTTAAAGAAAAGGTCATCAATAATCCTTCTCCTATTTGGACAAAAAACCCAAGTGAATTAACCGATGAGGACTACAAGGCATTTTACAAAGAGTTGTATCCTTTTAGCGAAGATCCGCTTTTCTGGATTCACTTAAATGTTGATTATCCTTTCAACTTAACGGGTGTGTTGTATTTCCCGAAGATCAAGAAAGATTTCCAACTAAACCGCGAAAAAATTCAATTATACAGCCGTCAAGTTTTCATTACAGACGATGTAAAAGATGTTGTACCGGATTTCCTTCAGTTGTTGCACGGTGTCATTGACTCGCCAGATATTCCATTGAACGTTTCGCGCTCATACTTGCAAGCAGACGGGAATGTACGTAAAATCAATACGCACATTACAAAAAAAGTTGCCGACAAATTGAGCGAACTTTTCTATCAAGACCGTGCAGGATTTGAGCAAAAATGGGAAAGTATTGGCTTGTTCGTAAAATACGGAATCATTTCTGATGAGAAATTCTATGAGCGAGCAAAAGATTTCATCCTTTTGAAAAACACATCAGGCAACTATTTTACGACCGAAGAATACCGCAAACATATCGAGACACTCCAACTCGACAAAGACAATAAATTGGTTGTTCTCTATGCTTCTGACGTTAAAAAACAAGATGCTTATATTGCAGGTGCAGCTAAACGCTCGTTCGATGTCGCTGTTTTCGATGATATTTTGGATCCTCATTTTATCAATACACTCGAAGCCAAACTAGAAAATGTAAGTTTCAAACGAGTAGATGCAGATACTTTTGACAAACTGATTGACAAAGGCTTACCACCTTCACTAGTTCTTTCAGACGAAGAAAAAACAAACATTGAAGAAACATTCAAAGGCATTGCGGGCTCTAATACAGTACAGGTTGAGGCACTTGCGCCAGATGAACTTCCTGTTTCGATTGTGATGGCAGAATTTATGCGTCGCTGGCAAGAAATGTCCAAACTGAATGGTCAAGCAGATATGTTTGGTGGAATGATGCCGTCAACTTACACCCTTGTTGTCAATGGAAATCATCCTCTCATTAGCAAAATTGCACAAGAATCCGACGCGGAGAAAAAATCCAATTTAGCTAAACAATTGCACGATTTGGCATTGCTTTCACAAGGGTTACTCGAAGGTAAAGAACTAACTCAGTTCATTGAGCGCAGCGTTCAAACACTCAGCTAATGAAAATCTGTTTGCAGATAAATAACAAACGCCTCGATTAATTCGAGGCGTTTGTTATTTCATCATCTCCACTTTGCGCTGACCGATACAGAGACGTAATAGTCGCCATTTCTTTAACGAGAAAATGTTGCAACTCCTCGTTGAAAATCACTTTCTCTTCTTCTGGCAGACTAGCGTACAAATCCTTCAATTCTTGGTTAATCGACTTCTTTTCTTCTTCCGTAGAGGCGTTCATGGAACGGATGTGGAAAGCTTTAAAATTATATTTTGCCATTTGCATAGTTTTTCACAAAATAAATAAATTCTGTATGAGAACTTCTACAAAAAAGTCGATTTTTCAAAAATAGACTTAGTCGCGAACCATTTTTTGAGTACAAAAGCGCCCATCCTGGCTTGTCCAATACAACGTAAATGACTGACTTACAATTTGAGGTAATTTTACTTCAACTGACTGATTAAGAGGGGAATATATTCCAATATTCCGTCTTCTCCCAAACGTATCTATCCATAAAACCTGCCAAGAACCAGCTAAAGAAGATTGAATTCGAACACTTCCTGATTCAGTAACAGGATTTGGAGAAACTAGACAAAAGGGTATCCAAGAACTAGAATATAATGTATCTTTCGTAAGTTCAAAGTAGGCAAAAGAACTCAACCATGCATGTAATCGAAGGATTGGATTTTTCCCAATTACCTCTTTTTCAAGCTGAACTTCTGTTTCTTGTGTTTGTGTCAAAAGTATCCATTCATTTCCTTTTTCATCCCATTTTTCAAGTGAATAATGGCGAATATTTTGGGTATTTTGTATTTCCCACTGAATTGACAAATACATACTATCTGCTTTTTCAACTCCTTTTAAAGAATTTAATTTAGGCATCACTCCACGAAAAAACAAGGTAGATTGGTCTTTGTACAATGGAAGACCTAGTAAAATTTTCCCATATTTTGTGAATGTTGAAACCGAATCAGGCAGAATTTCATAAGGAAATTCAATTCTATTTTCACACCAGTCATTTCCTATTTTTCTCCTTGCTTGATACCACCTATTCTGAGGCAAATCATTAAGTAATGTAGAAGTTAAAAATAGATGAACGAATAGAGAATCTGCGTTTTTTAGCGTAAAAAATGCTGGAAACCAGTTTTCCTCCAGGTCATCTCTTCCTTCTTTTCTCACTAACTGAAACACCTGACCATGTTGGTTGGTATCAACAAGGAAATCACCCCAGGTCTGAGATAAACTATCTGTTAACCAATTAATTACACGTGAAGTATCAGCGAACAAATTTGCTTGAAGACAGCGACTCAAAAGCGAATCTTGCGCATAAAAACAGGGAGAAGGAACTACCTCAAATGTTTTTGATGTACGACTGCACGTAGCAGTTCCTTCCGACTCAAACTGCACATTTACACGCCATTTATTTCCGAGTGAATCTATAACCCGATTGGTTGGAAGCAAATCTCCTTCAAAAAAGCGAGTCCATTTTCCACCAATTTGAGCCTCCCAATTTACTTTTCTCGTTTTTCCCTTTGCTCCTATCTGAGATACGGTAAAAGCAACAGAATCGGGTAAACAATAGCCTATTTTGGATGGGATATTGTTTAATTTATTAATCACTAACTGAACAGTATCGCTGAATAAGGTGGCATCCGCATCTGAAATTTGGCAAACGTACCGCGAGCTATCGGGAAACAAGTGAGAGCCTGACGAGTCAATTCTTATCGAACTACCAAACTGATTATCAAGCAATTGAAACCCTTCAAGCCCTTTTTTCTGTTGATACCATTTGTACGTAATCGGTAAATAACTCGTAGCGCGAACGGAAAAAGACGCCGCATTTCCCTCACATTCAAAAAAAGAAACCGGTTGACGTTCAATAACTAGACTATTCACTAGCTCCGTTTGAATCAAGAAGCGTTCGCTTTCACAACCAAAAGAATTTGTCGATGTAACATAATAACTTACTTTTCCTTTTTTCGTAAATACGGGAGGATCAAATGAGAAATCTTTCGTTGTTTTTGTTCTGTACCATTTTAGATTTTCACCGTTTGCAGACAAAGTAGCCGAACCTGTAATTAATAGCGGATTTGGGGTTGTAGAAGCCGGTATTGGAGCAGTCGGATGTACACGAATAGGCAGAAGAATCGGTTTACTTTGGCATTTATCACTCGTTACTTCTGAAATATACCAATTTGTAAGTTGTGGAATAAAAATATCTACCTGCGGATTCTCAACCCAAGAATTAAGATTATTTTCTTCTCTGTACCAACGAATTTTAGAGCCAAAACCGGGTAATCTGGCTAAAGAGACGACCTTTTCCTGTTGACAAAACGGAGAGACGGATAAATCTGGCGGAGCTGGTACCTCTGCAACTTTTAGTGTAAATGTATCCGAATTCCGAATACAAACCTCTTCTTCTGGTAATTTAAATGCAACAGAAAAACGGTAAGAACCCTCCTGAGCAATAGAAACGGTTGGCAAGAAAAGCTGCGTTTTTTCATTCTCATCCGTTAAAAAAGTCCATCCATTTTCCGTATTTTTTTGCCAACCCGTACGCGCTGTTGGACCAGAGATAAATCGAAAGGAGGTAATTGATATATCTAAATCGTCCCCTTCACAAAGGGTCATATTAGGCATTAGAAGTCCTTGAAAAGTATATGCTTGCAGAGTGGCGGTTTGACTAATTAAGGTATCATTCTCATCATAAATAAAACAACGAAATGAAATTAAATCAGAAAATGCACGATTTCCCACATTTTGCCACCGTAATTCAGACGTAGTTGCCCCATCTGCGAAGTTCGCAAGTGAATCAATTTCAACAAAAACAGAATCTGTTGCTTGTTTCATTTGCCATTTGTATCGAACTTGTCCTGAACCAATCGCACGCGTCGAAAATCGTGCGGAACGCCCTTCACACGTTCCAAATGAAGTTGGCTCATTCACAATTTGTAAAGACTGAATAATTTTAACTGTCACTTTTTGAGATTGACTCCAACAATCATTCAAACGCTGCGCTAAATAAAAAACATAATTTCCCGCTTCCAATAAAGGCACCTCCGCATTGTATTTTTCTAATAAAGTTGAATCCAAAAACCAACCAATTTTCCCTTCTCCTAATGCCGATAAACGGAGTGAATCAGTTGTAAATGCCATTGTATTTGTCTGATTAATCGGAGGTTTAGGTCGTTCAAACTCTGTTACAAACCACGTCGTATCTTGCTTACACCCCAACGCAGTCTCAAAACGCAAAATATTACTTCCAAAAGGAAGTCGGAAAGAAGACTCGTTAATCAAAAAACTATTTAGATACGTAGAAAAAGGTATATTTCCACGATTGATTATCTCAACAAGAGGTTGACCACAGTCCACATTTTGTATTTTGAATTCTTTCATAATTCGTTGTACTTGCACACGACCGTCATCAGACGTAAGTGTGCAAGTACCACCATCGGATGTTGTAAATAGTTGCCGATTTCGAAAATAATACCCATCTAAAGAATCAGGAAAAGTGGAAAACGAAGTGGGATAAGACCAAACAGACCAACTTCCTGAGTTTGTAGCTCTGTATTGCCAACTTGACTCTAAGCTGTTGCCAAAACTTTTAGGGCTCTTTAGTTCAAAGGTGCTTTTCTCGCATATAACTTGGCTTGTGAGTGTTTCTGTAAACTGATTAACAAGTAAAAGCATTTCTGCCGAAGACAAAGTACACGTTTCATTCTGCCAAATGAGTCGAAATAAAGTTCCTGATGGATTAGTTGAATTACCGATGGATCGGACGGTTAGATTCAGCTTATTTTCACCTACTAAATCTGTAAAAGTAGTCTCGCTTGGTCGTTTCCTTTGCCATTGTAAAGTACCTAATTTTTGAGGTGCTTTTTTCCATTTTACCTCAAAATTGACTGTATTTCCTCTGCATTTTTGTTGTGTCAATATTGGAATTTCAAATATTCCAGCTTTAGAAAATAGAACCTTTTGTCTATCCGTCTCACAAAATTCAGCAATTCCAACTTGTTTGGCTGATATATATACGGCAAAGGAATCTATTGGGACAGGAATTTTTAGCGTATCACCTCGATAAAACGCATGGGGTGTTTGCGAATTCAAATACCAATCATACGTTACATCGGTTCTAGGCTGAAGACCAAAAACAAAATTATTTTCCGAACAAATAGAAACTGTACTGGACAACATACCTAGATCGATTTCAGATTTTTTAGCTGTAATATCTATCGTTTTCCTCACTCGACAATATTCATTCTTTGCTACTAATGCATACTCTTGTACAGAATCTACCATCAACTCTTTCGATACTCCAAGCAAATCTCCTTTCGAAGTAAACCACTGATAATCAGTAAATTCATTTGTATTTACTTGAGCTAAAAGAATTACTTTTTTGTTTAATTGACCCGTTGAACAAATGAAATCATTCGTAGCCACAATCTGTGCAGTAAAGTCAGGACTGACTTTCAAATCCACACGTGTTTTAGTTGATTTACATCCATTTTCATTCATGCCTTGGACATAAAATGAAAAAGTCCCGACTGAACTCGGAGTAAATGGCAAGACCTTTCCTACAGGCAGAGCATCTCCTTCATTTATGAACCAATCAGAAGTATTTGATTCATCAAAAGGCCAAGTAATGCTTTTCTCAACTTCAGATTTACAAAATTCAAAATAAGACGAATCCAAGATAGACATACTAGGTATATCAAGGATTGAAATTATACTTTCTTTCAATGAAATGGTGTCACCACAAACGGTAATTCCATGTATATTGATTCGAAGTAATTGAAAATTAGTCAAAAACATGTCTGGCACTTTACACTCAGAAGCAGTTTGAGGCAATAGTATTCCATTGATATTCCATTGATAAGCTGAAATTAAATTTGAATTATTCACAGAAACGGAAAGTTTTAAAGAATCATTTCGACAAACTTGTTTGGGGAATTGGGGCTCTAGAAAAAAAGGTGTTGGTTTAAGCAGTAGTTCAAACGTATTGGATACTTTTCGTTCACAAACATTTTCGGCAATAAATTGATAAACCCCTATTTTATCTATCTCAAAATCAATAATTTGCAAAGTATCTAAGACTTCTTTACTCATTTTTTCTTTTTGAAATAAAACATACCTATTGGTACGATTTCCAAAATCTTGAAGTCCATTTGGAATAATAATTGATTCGCCCAAACATAGCGAAAGAGACTCGATGAAGGAGAAAGAAGGAATTTTTCGGTGTTTTTGGATACTAATTTCGATAGGATCTGCCTCGCACTTTGTAATCGAGTCTATGACAAAAAGTGTGTATTTGACGTCACCTTCTTGAAAAAATGAAGCGGGAAAACGTATTTTATTTACTAAATTTTGACCGATTTTCTGTGAATTACTCTGATTTCTTCTAATCGAAATTTGTACGGAATGTGGAATAGATTTGAGAAGAGGAAGGTCAATAAACTCGTCAGTGTAACAAATCTCAGGTAGTGAGTCAAGTAAAATTTCGACGGCTGGGTGTTGAATAACCCGAAAAGAAATGGTGTCGCTCAGACATCCTTTTTCATTGAGTTTTGCATAGCTAAACAGCGTTGAATCTGGCTTTGAGAGCTGAATGCTTAGAGAACTTAACTTTTCGCCTATTTTTTTTCCAAGAGAATCAAACCAAGTATATTTTTCATTTGCAACGCCTTGAATGGTTAAACTTCCTGGGCCACAACGGGTCTGAGCGGAAAGAGAGTCTGGTGGAGATGGTTTAGGAGTGATGGTAAAGTTACGGTATATTTTAATCCCACATTCACTTTTTACAGAATCGCCCTGTATAAATTCAAATTTTTCAAAGAAAGGTTCTGCTCGAAAATGAGTTTGATTCCTTTGAATTGACGTCAAATACAACGTCTTTTTCAGTGAATCCTCTATTGGAATGTACTTATCTAACGAATCACGAATAGCCCATTCCGTTCTTTTCCAAATTCCTTTAAAATTAGTAGTTTCTAGTTTAAGATTCCCTGCCTCACATACGATTTGAGAAGCTGTTGGGCGTATTGTACCTGACTGATTAACAGCTAATTGTACTTCATTAGAAAGAACTTCACATCCATTTACATCTTTAAATGAAAGAATATAAGAAGTAGCATCATCTGAATTTATTGTTCTTTTAATGGTCAGCTGTGATGATTTTACACCTTTAAATTTAGACGATTCCATCAGATTACTGAACGTCCCATTTATCTTTTTCAGCCATTGATAAGACCCACCTACAACATTGGATTGAGCTTGAATTAAGGCATCCTCTCCTGAACAAATCCGGGGACCTTTGGGTTGCAAATTCCAACCTGGTTGATTTCCATATACTACTACTGAATTCGAAAAAATAAATTGACTTGTACTATCAGTTACTACAACTCGATATTGGATATTTTCTTTTGTCGCAGTGACTTCAAATTTTGCCCAAAAATCAGCAGTGGAAATGCCCGTTTTACCTGTTTTTATCCAATTATCATCCTCGGCTAATTGTTCAAGTTCGTATTTATAACCTGGTTTAATCCAAATTTCGAGCATTGCATACGAACCGAGACAAACAGTTGGGTTTTTGAGAATAAGCCCTGAGTTAAATACAGCGGTTTGGGCAAAACCAGTAGAAGTCATCATGCATAGATGGGTCACGAGGAAGAAAATTCCACGTAAAGGAGGTACTGTTATTTTCATGGTTTTTCATTTACAACGGTAAGTATAGCTGCGATTGACCCATTGCCTGTATTAGTGGAAACATAGAGTCAAACAAAACAGCAGTAATTTCCGTTGGATTTATAAATTGGCTATTACAAAATAAAATAGGTCAATTATTCATAAAAAAACAAGAGTAAATTCAAATGAATATAAAAATAAGTACACAAGTAGAGTCAAGTGTAAATCAAGTTTGGGAAAAATTCGACATTACACTTTTAAAAAAACTAGCTCCTCCCTTTCCACTTATGAAAGTTTTAAAGTACGAAGGAAACAAAAAAGGAGATTTTGTTTCATTCGAGTTAAGTTTTCTATTATTTAAACAAATTTGGACAAGCGAAATTACTGAGAGTCAACAAAATGGAAAGCACGCTTATTTTATTGATGAGGGACTGGAATTACCTTTTTTTCTAAAGGACTGGAAGCACAAACATTTGATAGAAGAAAACGAAGAAGGAAAAACAGAAATTATAGACTTAATTCATTACAAAACACCGTTTGTCTGGTTAGACTATTTGATGTATCCGCTTATGTATGCGCAATTTGCCTACAGAATTCCTATTTATAAACGTTTCTTTAAAATCTAACCGACACTTACTTCGAATTGCGGACAGCACTAAGAAACTCCGATTTACGTCTGCGAGAAATAGGTAGTTGGAGCCCTGATTTGAGTTTCGCATATGCCCCATCGTGTAATTGATACCCTTCTAACTGACTCATTGCAATCACATATGTTTTATGAATTCGTAAGAAAAGACTATTTGCGAGATAATCTTCAACAGATTTAAGTGTTTTGGAAACAGTTAATATATCTCCGTTTAACAAGATAATTTCTGTGTAGTTTGCTTTTGCTCTAGCATACTCAATTTCATCAATTGCGATTTTTTCTAATCGATCCATTTTTCTTGTTTTTCTGGGAGACTCAGTTGGTACCTTTGTCGAGTTTTTCATCTGCAATATTTGATGTTTGGAGTTAAATATAAAATCTAGTTGTTTCTTTTCTCTTGTCTGCGCAAAGCTCTCATTTCTCTACGGCTTAAACCCTGTTCCTGCTCTCTTGGTTGTTCGACAACCTTATTTGTATTGGATGAACTGATCGGTTTACTCACTTTGTTTACGCGTGACGAATCTACATCCTCCACACGTCTGTTGGTTGAAGATGGCGCATATTCATTCGTACTTCTTGAATCAGATTGATTTGACACACTATCTAATCCATTAGTACCATAAAATAAAGAATCATTGGATGATGTATTCTCATTTGAATTTATATAACTGTCCGAGCAGCCCGAAAGCATTTTATCAGTCATTTTGCCTGGCTTTAAAAAAGCCCCAGGCTTATAATTTCCATCTTTTGAACGGTATAACTTATCTAGAAATAATCCGACAATAGGTAGTGCAGAACGACTTCCTTCACCCATACTACCCTTGAAGTGGATACTTCTATCATCTCCACCTACCCAAACTCCGGATACTAAATCTTTTGTAAATCCTATGTACCAGGCATCTGAGTTATTAGAAGTCGTACCCGTTTTGCCACCCATTTGTCCGCCTTGTTGGAAAATAGCCCAATAGTTTCTCATTCTTTGTCCTGTTCCACCTGCATCATCGATATTACCACGTAACATTTGTTGCATAAGGTAAGCAGACTCTGGAGAAATAACCTCTATCGGCTCTGATTCAAACGTTTTAATTACTTTTCCATTTCGATTCTGAATTTCTTTTATGAATATAGGCTCTACTCGCTTACCTTCATTTACAAAAGTGGAGTATGCTCCTACCATTTCAAAAAGGGATACATCTGAAGTGCCTAAACCAATTGAAGGGACAGGCTGCATCGGCGAACTGATGCCAAATTTACGGGCATACTCAATCACTTTCGTATAACCTACAGTCTCCGTCAATTGTACTGCGATAGAATTAATAGAGCGTACTAGAGCTTGACGTAAGGTTAAATTCGAATTTGAAAAAGTTCCATTTGCATTTTTAGGTTCCCAGGTTACCTCTTTGCCGTTTTCGATAAAAGTTTTCGATATAGGCTTATCTTGTAAAGTAGTACAGGGACTATAGTTGAGTGGACCATCAATTGCAGCCGCATATACGATTGGCTTAAAAGTGGAGCCAGGTTGTCTTTTCGCTTGCTTCACGTGGTCATATTGGAAATGATTGTAGTCTACTCCTCCAACCCATGCCACAATGTGTCCAGTGTAGGGATTCATCGACATCATGCCACATTGTAAAATCTTTTTATAGTACCGAAGCGAATCCATGTGACTCATCATTGTGGAGTCAGTACCTTCGTAAGTAAACCTTCTCATAGGAATTTTTAGATTCATATAGTAACTCACTGAATCTGCATTTCCTTTGTATTTCTGTTCTAATCTTTTATAATAACTTGTTCGTTTGGCAGCAGCCTCAATAAAACCGGGAATTTCCTCACCACTCTCATAAACCCACGGATTTTTATCACCCCATTGTAATTCAAAGTCTTTTTGTAATACTTTCATGTGCTCGCGAACAGCCTCTTCCGCTAGTTCTTGTGCACGCAAATCAATGGTTGTTACTATCTTCAAACCATCTCTGTACAAATCTATTTCCAAATCATTCTTTTTCGCATAATTATCTATGTACTTCGCAATTGCTGACTTTAAGTAGCCAAATCCATCCTTTTCAACTTCATCATCTACTTCTGTATTCAATGACAACGTCAAGGGTAATTGCATTAAGGAATCCGTTTTTTCTGGCGTTAATACTCCTTTCTTTTGCATTAACTTGAGTACCACATTTCTACGCCCAAGCGACCTTTCTGGATTCCGGACTGGATTATAATACGTCGTTGCTTTTTGTAAACCAATTAAAACTGCTGCCTCTTGTGGAGCCAAATCAATGGGCTCTTTATTAAAAAATGTTTTAGCTGCCGTCTTAATTCCATAGGAATTATTTCCATAAGAAACGGTATTCAAGTACATGGTTATAATCTCCTTTTTACTGAACCGTTTCTCTAGTTGAATTGCCGTAATCCATTCTTTTGATTTGTATACGATTGTTCTAATACCTGGAATGTAGTAGAGTAATCCATGCATTTCCTTTTTTCGTGTATTGTACAAATTTTTAGCTAATTGCTGAGTAATTGTACTTCCACCTCCCCTTTCTCCGCCTTTGAGCAATCCAAGAATTACACCACCCATTGAACGTAAATCAATGCCAGAGTGCTCTTCAAAGCGGATATCCTCTGTTGCAATTAGTGCATCAAAAACAACAGGCGCAATTTTATCACTTGAAACAGGCTCCCTATTTTCTGCATAAAATCGACCAATCTCTGTGGTACCATCCGCAGCTACGATAGTAGATGCTTGCGCCAACTTTGGATTTTGAAGTTCATCAACACCAGGCATCGAACCCATTAACCAAAGAAAGTTGGTGTAAATTAAAAATAGATAAATTCCTATTGATGCTAAAAGGGTGTAGACCAATTTATAGAATCGACGAATCGTAGTATACCTCTCCCCACTTTTATCTAACCAGCCATAAAGAACCCTCTCTTTCATTTCTAGGAAAGCATCCCATCGTTCTTTACCAATCAATGAAATTAGTGGTTTTGACACCCATCTTGAGATTAACTCATTTATTTTTTCTATCTGTGTTTTGAACATCACAAAGGGGAGTAAGCGTTTTTGAGCGTAAATTAATGGATTTATTAGCTATTTATAATTATCCCAAAATTACTTTTTTTTTCAATCTACCAAAAGAGATTTTTATTATTCGGTTATTCAACGTGGAATAAAATATGCTTTTATACTTATATCATGCCTTTTAACACGAAAAACATACAAGTAATCTGTGGTCTTGTTAACTTAGCTTTTAAGGTTACTAATTGCAAATATTTCCCTTCTACATAACAAATTATTGTATGAAATACATACTTGAAGCACATCACATTCACAAAAATTATGCTGAACATACGGCTCTTCAGGACGTTTCCATTTCTATACCAAGTGGTAGTATTTTTGGTCTATTAGGCCCTAATGGTGCTGGAAAAACTTCCCTCATTCGTATTATCAACCAGATTACTGGACCTGATTCAGGGCACATACTTTTTGACAACCAACCCTTAAATGCGTCACATATCGCACAAATTGGGTATCTGCCAGAGGAAAGAGGCCTTTATAAAAAAATGAAAGTAGGTGAACAACTTCTCTATCTTGCACAGCTCAAAGGGCTTTCCAAGAAAGAAGCCATGGATAAACTCAAATACTGGTTCAAAAAGTTTGAAATTCAAACCTGGTGGGAAAAAAACGTTGAGGATCTTTCCAAAGGCATGCAGCAAAAAATCCAGTTTGTTGCCACCGTTCTCCATGAACCCAAATTGATTATTCTAGACGAACCCTTCTCTGGTTTTGATCCTATCAATGCCAATCTTATCAAGGATGAAATCCTTGAACTAAAGGAAAAAGGATCTACCATTATTTTTTCTACTCACCGCATGGAATCTGTCGAAGAACTTTGTGACCACGTCGCCTTGATACACAAATCCCACAAAGTCCTTGATGGCTCTAAAAAAGAAATAAAGCAAAAATTCAAGACAAATACGTACACCATTGAATATATGGGGCAACTTCCATCATCTGATTTGTATTCCATTGTGGAATACCTCCCTGACACCGATGAAAAGAAAAAAGTAAGTATCAAACTTTCTGAAGATACTACTTTACAAGCGCTCCAACATTTTCTCATTGACCAAGTGGAGCTTCGTTTTTTTAGTGAAAACATTCCTTCCATGAATGAAATTTTCATTCGCTGTGTCCAAGAAAATAATTAATAACTCTGTCATCACTATTTATTTATGAAAAATATACTGTTAATTATTCAGAGAGAATACCTTACGCGAGTCCGCAAAAAATCATTTATTGTCATGACAATTGTTGGGCCTTTGCTTATCGCTGCTATGTATGCCATCGTTATTTGGGCAGCGGTTTCATCAATAGACCAGAAAAAAGTACGCATTGTTGATGAAAGTAAATCTTTCCAAGAGGCTTTCCAAAATTCGTCTGAATACCTATTTTCTTTCTCAGATAAAGGACTTGTAGAAGCCAAAAAGGAGTACGCAACCACCAAAGAAGATGCGCTTGTATTCATTCCACAAAATATCTTCGATGACCCTAAAGGAGTAAAGATTTTTGCAGAAAAAGGAGTACCCTTAGAGCTTCAAAGTACCATCGAACGTACCATTGAACGTGAAATTGAGACACGTAAACTGACAGAAGCAGGCATCACACGTGAAGTACTCGAAAGTGCCAAGATGAATGTAGAAACAGAAACCATTCAGCTCAGCGAAGGCGACGAAAAAGCAAGCAGTGCAGCTGCGGCAACCGCTATTGGTTTCTTTTGTGCCTTTCTCATCTATATTTCTGTATTTATTTACGGCGCGCAAGTTATGCGTGGAATTATGGAAGAAAAAACGAGCCGAATCGTTGAAGTCATCATCTCTTCTGTTCGACCTTTTCAACTAATGATTGGTAAAATTGTCGGTGTGGCACTTGTCGGGCTTACCCAATTCGGCCTTTGGATTGTTCTATCTTTTGGCGTACTGACCATCGGAAGCCAATTTTTAGGTGAACAAATCCTGTCAAAAAAGGAAATTACGGACCAACAACTCCAAAATCTCTCACCAGAAGCACAAGAAGCCGCCAAACAACAATTGGAGGCAACTGGGCAAAATGCGGACATCTCTTTTATCTTGAACGCATTGGATACATTACCCGTCGCCACGATTGTCATTTCTTTTATATTTTATTTCCTCGGTGGCTATTTACTCTACAGTGCACTTTTCGGTGCCGTAGGTTCAGCAGTGGATAGCGAAACAGATACACAGCAATTCATGATGCCGATTACTATTCCGATTATTGCGTCGTTCATTTTTGCTCAATTCGTCATGCGTGACCCCAACGGTTCTTTGGCAATTTGGCTATCTATGATTCCGTTTACCTCTCCCATAATCATGATGGTTCGAATTCCTTTTGGCGTACCCATTTGGCAAATAGCACTCAGTATCAGTCTATTAATCGGTGGATTCATTTTTACTACCTGGATTGCTTCACGTATTTACCGCGTAGGTATTTTGATGTACGGCAAAAAAGTAACTTGGAAAGAAATGGCAAAATGGCTTTTCTACAAGGGCTAAGGAAATTTACTTTTCTACGGATGTAAATCAAAATAAAAAAGGTCGGGCAAGCCCGACCTTTTTTATTCATCCGTGTATTTAAAATTTACTTCAAATATTTCGTAAACCAAGCTACGTATCGCTCAATTCTATCTTTCTGATAACTTGGCTTTGAAATTCCATGAAACTGTCCAGGATATACAATTAATTCTGTATCAATACCTAATGACTTGAGTGCTTGGTACATTTGCTCACTTCCAACTGCCGGAACATTGGAATCCTCCTGCCCAACCATAAACTGAGTTGGTGTCTTGATTCTATCCGCTTTTAAGAAAGGATATGATAATTTAACATACTTATCAAAGTTTTTCCAAGGAGAACCCAATTCGTATTCGTATTGCTGAATATACTGATCTACCCCATACATGGAAGAAATCATGGCAACTCCTGCTCCACTAGCTCCCGCCTTGAAACGTGTATCTGTTGCAATGCAATAATTCGTTAAAATACCTCCGTAACTCCAACCCCCAATACCTAGTTTTTCAGAATCTGCAACGCCTTTTGCCACCAAAGCATCTACCGCACCGTGGATATCCATGACTTCCAAATTACCCCAATCTGCTGAAATAGCTTTGTTAAAAGCCAATCCACGCCCATTTGACCCTCTATAATTGACGGCAACCACATGGAAACCGTGGGCAGCCAATTGCTGGCGCGTCATATCAAATGAATATTCGTCTTGCGCTGTTGGTCCACCATGAATGAAGAAAATAGTCGGTGCTTTTTGTCCCTCGGGTACTATTGGCGAGCGATAAAGAATATTTGAAACTTTTGTTCCATCTTTACTTACTGATGTAAAACCCTCCACTTTTGCTAAAGTCAAGTCTTTGAAAAAGGCCTCTTGGTGTGTGGTTAAAATGGTCAAGGTGCCATTCATATACGAGAAAATTTCTGACGATTTGGACGGATTACTTGTTAACCCAATAAATCCCGTATTTCCAGAAGCTGCTTCAAGTGACGAAAAAACGCGTTCACCATTTAGAACTGTAGTCACTTTCCCTGTTTTAACAACTGCGCTAGCAATGTATCGCGAACGATCGTCTGTTACCGTAACCCAAATAGATTGATTATCTGCTTGCCAAACAGGCGAAGAAACAGGTCTATCTAATTTTCCTGTGACAACAACCGGTGTTCCACCTTGAGAAGGGACTACACATAAAACCGATTGATCGTACATGAAATAATTCTCTGAAGAGGTAGAACGTAAATAAGCAATTTGCCGGCCATCCGGACTCCAAACTGGATTTTCATCGCTTCCCGTCCAAGTGGTAATTTGTCTAGTTTCGCCTCCTTTTTGTGCTTCAATGACGTAAATATCTGTATTGTCATTTTTATCTCTGTCTTCTGTTTTATTACTTACGTAGGCAATTTGTTTACCATCTGGCGACCACGCAGGAGAAGAAATACTGAACTTCCCACTCGTTAAAGTATCCATCTTTTGAGTTACCACATCGAACAAGTACAAATGCGTGTATTTTTCAGAAATATACCCTTCTCCATCTTGTTTGAACTTAAAACGATTGACAACAATGGGCTTAGGCGTTTTTGTCTTGCTTGTGTCAACTTGTTGTGAGATAGCTAAAGCAATTTTGGATCCATCGGGCGACCAGGCATAATCTATGATTGACCCTTTCTTCAACTTGGTCAATGCCTTGGCTTCCCCTCCTTTTCTGTTTAAAATGTAAATTTGTGTTGTCGCATCTGTTCCTCTTTTAGCTAAAAAAGAAAGAAATTTTCCATCAGGACTCCATTCTGGCGCGCTTTCCCCTTCCTTAGTGAAGGTCAGTTGAACGACTTCTTTGGAAGCTGGGGATACCATATAAATATCACTGGAACGACTGTCTGCCACAGAATCAACTTGGGACACGGTATAAGCAATCCACTGCCCATCTGGCGACATTCTGGGGCTACCAACCCCCACAACTTTATATATATCCGATGGTTTTAATACGCGTGATGCTGTCGTTTGAGCAGAGACAACCCAACTAGAGCAAACAACTGCTAAAAGTAGAATGAATGTACGCATAAATAATTAGTTAATTTTTACTTGTTCGAAAGTACTATTTTCTATTTTCCCAAACGCCAACCAACGCTCAACTGTTTAATTTTCTCGACCAATAAGCCCGAACTTCGGAAATACACACTGTACCGTCGTGCCTTCTCCCGAAGATATAATTTCCAAGAAACCTTGATGTTGCTCCATAAATTCTTTACACAACATCAGTCCCAAACCCGTTCCTTTTTCACGCTGGGTTCCTTTTGTTGACTGAACTGTCCGTGCCTCTTTGAGTGAATGAATTTGCTCTGGCAACATTCCCACTCCTTCATCTTTGACTTCTACTGTAAAGTAATCCTCTGATTGAGAATAACTTATATAAATTTTTTGTTTTGGGTAGCTAAACTTGATAGCATTCCCGACGAGGTTTCTGAGTATAAATCGGAACATGTCAGAGTCCACAACCACTTGGACTCCATCTGTATGAATAGCTTCTACTTTAACTTCTTTCCATTCCAAAGCAAGTGAATGCAAAGCAAGTGTTTCCTCAATGAATTCTTGCAACAATACTTTCTCTGGGCGAAACGTAATTTGTTGCATTTGCGACTGTGACCAAAGTAATAAATTAGAAAGTAATTGATTCAAATTACCAAGAGATTGTTTTGCTTTCTGATACAGCGTTGTTTTCTCTTTTTCCGTTAATTTTTCTTGGTGATGAATCAATAAATTTAGGAAGGAATCGAGTGAAACCAAGGGATTGCGCAAATCGTGCGAAATAATAGAGAAAAGCTTGTCTTGCAGTAAATTAATTGCGCGAAGATCAGCGGTTTGCTCAGCTACTTTTTGTTTTAATACGATACTTTGTTCTTCTAAGAGTTGTTTTCTCTCTCTTTCCCGTTCGAGTTCAAGTGTTGACACACGTACCTGCGCCGCATTCAATCGACTCGATAAACCCAATGAAAACAGCACCATTTGGCCAATAAATCCATATTGTACAGCTGAGCGAGTCATCGGGGTAGATGGCAACCAACCAATTTCTTGTAAAATGAATAAAATCCCGCCCAATACAAAAGCCAAATTAGCCATCGTAAAATAATGTGCAGGACGGAATCCCCGTTCAGACATATAAAAACCTGCAACGAGCATCAAAGACAATACAGCTATACCGAGAAAGCCAACTAAATCAACTAATAAATCCAACCAATCTAGGTTAAACAGCCAACAAAAAGAGGCGATCAACATGATGAAAATACTAAAAAGAGAAAGTAATAGAGAGAGTCGTTGAATCCAGAAGGATGACTTGGGCAAATGTAAATATTGCTTTGTAAAATAAATTCTTGCTAAATTAGTAGCGGGTACAATGAAGGCAAACGAATACAAATCCCAATAAGGATATTCTTGCCAAAGCAACTCTATTCCAAAGCCATAATAAAAGAAAAAATAAAGTCCAAAACCTAGAATCGAAAGGACATAATACAGGTAGCTTGTATCTCTTACTGAAACAAATATGACGAAATTATAGCACGCCATCACCAAGATAATACCTAGAAACAAGGCCTGCACCCACACTCTTTGGAAGTCACGTTTTACAAATTCCGAATATGTAATCCACTCATAATCAAGCTTTTTTGGAGTTAATATACTGTATTCACCATGTAATTTTAAGCGAAGCTCAACGATATTTTCCTCTAAATCACGTACTAAAAAAGCCGTTTGAGCAGAAGGCAAACTTCTTTCCGACATTTTAAGTAATGCGCCACTCATTAATTTATGAATAATCTGCCCTTTGGCATCCAAAAATTCCAATTCGGCGCGTCCCCATTTTTGGGGTGTACGAAGAATAAAGGGCTCTTTTTTCAGTTCCTCTCTCTTATTTTCAATTGAAATTCGCTGTACGTAAATAAACTTTTTCTGCAAAAGCCTATTTTCTTTCCAAGCTAGGTTTTGTGGAAGTAATGGCGCTGCGAAAAGTGCTGGAAAAAACAAGAACACAAAGAGAAACAAACTCCAAAAAGAACATTTTTTGCCCAAAGTTGTATAGATAAATCGACACCCTCTGTTTTTCATTTCACCTGACATTATGTACATTTGAAGAACTAAGTTAGGTAACAGAATGGAGCAAAAAAAAATTATTCTCGTTGAAGACGATTGGATTATCGCCAAAGAAATGGCCATTCATTTACAATCATACGGATATCATGTTCCTGAAATCATCGAATCAGGTGAAGATTTTTTAGCCAAATGGACATCGCTCGAACCCGTTGACCTCGTTCTCCTAGACATTGACTTAGCCGGTGAATTAACAGGGCTTGATATTGCTCGTTTTTTACATCAACAACACGTCCCTTTTCTATTTCTGACAGCTCAGGCAGATCATCAGACAATTTCAGAGGCAAAATGGATGAACCCGCAGAATTATTTAATCAAGCCCGTACGCGCAGAAAGTCTGTTTTCAGCCGTTGAAATTGCACTTCATAATGTGGCAAATACCAAAAATGATGCGCTGCTGCCAATAGAAAACAGTCAGAAATTAGATTACAACGATGCCCTGTTTGTCAAAGCAAAAAAACGCCTTGAAAAAATCCGAATTGCAGATATTCTTTGGATTGAGGCCAAAGATATTTATGTCCTCATCATCACAGCAAAAGATAGTTATATTTTAAGTGTACAGCTGAAAAATATGGAAGAACGACTTCCATCAAGCCACTTTATGCGTGTGCATCGTTCATTTATTGTACAAATTGACCAAATTGAGGCTATTGAGGATTCTGGCGTACGAATTGGTCAACAACTTATCCCCGTTGGTAAAACTCACCGGGAAAAACTCATGAATCAACTGAAATTCCTCTAATTCTATTAGCTGTTAGTGTTTTAAAATCAAAAATCACTTTTGAGCGTAGAAACATAATATAATGACACTTGTACAAGACAAAATAGGAGATTTAATGTGATACAAATTAGAAACCTATTTTGAACGTAAAAAAACGAACTGCAACACCCTCCATTCTTATCGTAACAAAATAAATCAATGCAAACTTGTAAAAATGCTAATTATCTTTAATTTTGCAATTACTTGTTACAACAATTATTTTTACAACAATTAGTATAATGACAATGGAGGCAGTTGAAACGTTAGACCAAGTCTATGAAAAATATACAAAGGAAGATCAAGAAATTTGGCAAACGCTCTATAAGCAACAAATGGCTATTCTTCCTGAGTTAGCAAGTAAAGTTTACTTAGAAGGCTTGCCTAAAGCAGGTTTTTTACCTTCAAAAATACCCCATTTCAAAGAAGACATTAACCCGAAAATCAGTGCTTTGACGGGCTGGACTGTGGGCGTTGTCCCAGGACTCGTTGATCACCGCACTTTTTTTGAGATGTTGGCAAAGCGCGTATTTCCCTCTTCTACTTGGTTACGTACAGCAGAACAATTAGATTATTTGGAGGAACCCGATATGTTTCACGATACATTCGGACATATTCCTCTCCTCACCAATCCTGAGTTTTGCTCATTTTTAACTGACTTTAGTGCTATTTCTCTCCGATATCTTGCGATTGAGCCTTGTCTGGAAATCATTAGACGCCTCTATTGGTTTACGGTTGAATTTGGACTTATCAAAGAAGATGGCAAGCTGAAAATTTATGGTGGCGGTATTATTTCTTCACCCGGCGAAAGCGTATATGCTATTCACTCCGATATTCCTTCCCGCCGTGATTTTTCGATAGACGAAATCATTCAAACGCCCGTTAAAATCGATGAATTTCAGAAAAAATATTTTGTTATTGACTCCTACGAGCAACTTTGGGCGATTCTTCCTGAATTTGAGCATCGCCTTGCTGAAATAAAAGCTTCAAGCGCTGCTTAGACTCTTCTCGATATAAGTAGCCCTCATGTCTTTCAAAAAAATATAGAAAGACGTGAGGGCTTTTTTTATATTTGTAGTTCTTAAACTAAACAAAAACGCATTTCAACCTGCGCCAAGTACCAAAAAATATGACACATACTGACCAACGCGCCTATTATTTTAAGATTGATACGACAATCAAAAAAATACGCAGTTTTATGCAAAAGGGTCTTTCAGATGCACAAATTGACCTTACTGTGGACCAATGGGTTGTGATTGATCACATCAAACCATGCCCTGGTATTAGTCAAAATGACTTGGCTCTTAAAACAGCAAAAGATGCACCCACCGTTACAAGAATACTTGACATTTTAGTTCATAAAGGATTGATTAGAAGGCAAATGAGTGAATTTGATCGCAGAAAATTCAATGTATTTTTAACCGAAGAAGGGGAACAAATTCATCAACCAAATTTATGAAAATGTAAGTGAATAATTATGTTGCAGACGAGTCAAAGGGTCGATTCAAAAATTGAACAAATCGCACGCCAGAAGCCAAACAAGTACGAACATCTTCTAAAAAGGTAGGCGTATACACCTCTTCTCCCCTATATGACTTAACTACTACAAAACCCTTGTATTTTAAATAATCAATCGCAGGATTATCAACTGTATATCCTTTCGGTGGACGAGAAAGTTTCATTTCTGAAGTATACGCCAACTCTTTTCCAAACGATTCTACAAAATGCTTGTCTTGTAAAATCTCTTCCCATTCCTCCAAACAATAATCAATCTCCTCCCGTATTCCCTTCAAAATTGTAGTCTCTGGCAGGTAGTTTCCACAGGCAATAAACGTCTCTGAGGGTGATAAATGCAAATAATAACCCGCTAAAAGTGATTTTTTACCGCCAGCAACGAAGTTCAAACCAAAATGATTTTTATAGGGAGATTTATCTTTGGAAAAACGAATATCCCGATTGATTCGAAAGAGACAATTCTTGATTTCCAACGATTGTAGCGAAATATCAACTTGTGCTAGTTCCACTAACACAGACTGCCCAAAATCTAGAACGGCTGCCTTTGCTTTTTCATATTGATTTTTGTTCGCGTGAAACCATTCGCGGTTATTATTTTCTTCTAATTCTTTCAAAAAAGCAAAAGCAGCACGTAAATCTGACATACTAATCTATTTATAATTGAGAAGCTAAAAGCGCGATTCCCTCCCGAAAACTTCGCGGGGTATACCCCAACACAGCCTTTGATTTGGTCAAATCGAAACCTGTTCTTGCAGGTCTTTTCGCCGTTTGTTGGAACGTTGAACCGTCAGCTTCTTGAATGAGTGTAGCATCTAAACCAAAAAAGGCAGCAGTTTGTTGAGCCATTTCGTAAGGCGTAAGAAGTTCTTCACCAGAAATATTGAAAATCCCTTCTGCACGTTGATCGGCAATCAATTGGCAGCCCACAGCCAAATCTTCTGCCAAGGTAGGTGTGCGCCATTGATCTGTTACAACACGAATTGTTTTTCCTTCTTCCAATGATTTTTTTACCCATAAAATAATATTAGAACGACTCATATCGTGCGCAATCCCATACACCAAAACGGTCCGTGCAATACTCCAACGAACGGAAGAATGTAGAAGAATATGCTCGGCTGCGAGTTTACTCCAGCCATAAAAACTCAACGGATTAGCCGTCGCTTCTTCTTTGTAGGGACCGTCTGCACCATCAAAAATAAAATCAGTTGATACATGCACTAAAAAGGCATCAACCGTTTGGCAAGCCTCTGCCAAATAAGAAACAGCATACACGTTTTGTGCCCAACATGCCTCTTTTTCAACTTCACATTGATCCACATTTGTCATAGCTGCCGTATGAATAACCACATCAGGTTTTTCCTCCGTAATTACACGCATTACTTCTTCTTTTTGCGTGATATCCATGGAAATATATGTATATAAATCACTTATAGGCAAGCGATTAGCACCTCGAGCTGTCGCAACCAGAGTTGTATTTACATCTTGGGTATATAAAGAAACTAATTTTTGTCCGAGAAGACCGTTCGCCCCTGTAATGAGAACCTTTTGCATAAATTGCCTTATTTTTGTGTCGTTGATTTGTACTTATATCCGTAAAGACGTGTGATTTTTTTACGTTTCATTTTTTCTACAGAAACCTTCATTTTAATATCGTTTACAGGTCTATCCGCTTTGTCTTTCGTTTGCTTTGCGATTAAATCTACAACCGGTAGATTATCAATCACTTGACCAAAAACGGTGTAATTATTATCCAAATGGGGTGTACC
>CAYNRA010000008.1:36630-58740 GCA_964399465.1 uncultured Cytophagales bacterium | reverse complement strand
TGCATAAACTGCAACAACGCCATTTGTGCAGTAGCATCTTGCATGGCTACGCGGTCTGGCGCGAAATCGACATAGTCTTTGCCTCTTTCAAATGGAGCAGTTGGAAGGCTACTATCCCAAAGGTGTGCATATAAAATTTTCTCGGAAAGCGTTAAGGGTCTTCCCAATAAGGTGCGTGCAGCGTCCACTCGCTCGGGCATTTTGCTGTACACGTCTTTAATCATGTCTAAATCAAAAACCTTCATTTGTATGTGTTAATTAATCGTTTTGATGAGATAGTTCGGAACGTTGACCAATTGATCATTCCAAAATTACAAAAGTATTACACAAATAAAATAGGATTTTTCTAATTTTTGCAAAATTAGTAGAGAGTATGTATTTATTTTTACGTATAAATTGTTGATTAGTAGTGGTTTAAATGTGATTGATGATTTGTTTGTTCCTACTTGGTAATTGATTTTTTTTTGAATTTGTCAAATGTTATCAAAAATTGAATGGTTTTTTGTACGAATGTGTCAAACAGGGGTGTATAAATTGAAATATTCCAAGATATGGCGTTTGTATAGAAGAAATTGTTTTGTGTGCGCCGTTTCCCTTTTTCTTGCATTGAAAAACAAATATTTTGATGTTTTGCTTATAATTAGTGTAATTTGAACCATTATAATGAATTTAGAATAGCTAGAAAAAACACATGGCGAAGAATTTAGTAATAGTAGAATCTCCAGCAAAGGCAAAAACGATCGAAGGATACCTCGGCAAAGACTTCATCGTGAAGTCTAGCTTTGGACATATCCGCGACCTGCCTGAAAAGCAAATTGGAGTAGATGTAGCGAATGATTTTTTGCCGTCTTACGAAGTATCTGCCGACAAAAAAAAGGTTGTCAGTGATTTGAAAAAATTAGCCAAAGATGCGGATGTATGGTTGGCAACGGACGATGACCGCGAAGGGGAAGCCATTTCTTGGCACCTCAAAGAGGCACTCGGTTTGCCAGACGAAACCAAACGCATTGTCTTTCGTGAAATCACCAAAAATGCCATCACGAAGGCCATTCAATCTCCGCGTACCATTGATATTGACCTCGTAAATGCCCAACAAGCTAGACGTATTTTGGACAGATTGGTGGGTTTTGAGCTTTCTCCAGTCCTCTGGGACAAAGTGCGCCTCGGTGCTGGTGAACGTAAAAATCTCTCCGCCGGGCGTGTGCAATCTGTTGCTGTTCGCCTAATCGTCGAGCGCGAAAGGGAAGTAGAAGCCTTCGATGCCAAATCTTCCTACAAAATCGTCGCGCTGTTTTTGGTGAACGGGGCGAAAATTCTGCAAGCTGAACTGCCCAAAAACATGGAATTGGAAGGGGAAGCCAAAGCGTTTCTGGAAAGATGCGTCGGGGCAATCTACCAAATCAAAAATTTGGAGGTAAAGCCCGGAAAAAAATCACCTGCTGCGCCATTTACAACCTCGACACTCCAACAAGAGGCATCCCGAAAATTGGGTTTTTCTGTTTCGCAAACCATGACCGTCGCCCAAAAACTCTACGAAGCAGGCCATATTACCTATATGCGTACGGACTCTACCAATTTGTCGGATGAAGCTATTGAGAAAGCGAAAGTGCAAATTCAAAGTGCGTATGGCGAAGAATATATAAAGGTAAGAAAGTACAAAACCAAGAATGAGTCGGCGCAAGAAGCGCACGAAGCCATACGCCCGACGGACTTCAGCCAAATGTCGGCTGGATATGATCGAAATGAGAAACGTTTGTACGAATTGATTTGGAAACGCGCTATTGCCTCACAAATGGCAGACGCAGTGATTGAACGAACCGTCGCAACTGTCGGTATCAGCACCACACCCGAATTATTGGTTGCCACAGGTGAGGTCATCAAATTCGAAGGATTTTTAAAAGTTTATCTGGAATCCACCGACGACGAAGACGAGGAAAGCAAAGGAATGTTGCCGCCGTTGTCTATCGGACAAGAATTGGGTCTCCAAGAAATGAAAGCTACCCAACGTTTTGCTAAACCAGCCGCTCGATATACCGAAGCAAGTTTGGTGAAAAAACTCGAGGAATTAGGCATTGGTCGTCCTTCTACGTTTGCCCCGACTATCTCGACCATCATCAAACGAAATTATGTATTGAAAGAAGACCGCCCAGGCAAAGAGCGGGAGTTCGTTGAATACAAATTGAAACAAGATGTCATCGAGCAAGCTATTGGCAAAGAAACTTACGGCACAGAAAAAGCAAAATTATTCCCGACCAATGTTGGGATTATTGTGAATGATTACCTCGTCGAAAATTTTGACGATGTGATTAATTTTCAGTTTACCGCTAAAGTAGAGCAAGGGTTCGATGAAATTGCGGAGGGACGCGTTCCTTGGCAGTCGATGATTAAAGATTTCTATAAGGACTTTCACGAAAAGGTACAAATTGCAGCCGATACCAAACAAGAGAAAAGACTGAATGCCAAAGAATTAGGTATTGACCCTGAGTCTGGCAAGAAGATTTTAGCCAAAATTGGTAAATACGGCCCTTATATTCAAATTGGCGAAAGCACAGATGAGGATAAACCAACGTTTATCAGCGTTAAGAAAGGGACTTTGATTGAGACAATCACCTACGAAAATGCCTTGGAGTTAATCAAAGCACCGAAGTTACCCTTGGAACTGGGGATATATGAAGATCAAGCTATCCAAGTCAACGAAGGTCGTTACGGCCCGTATGTATTGCACAACGGAAAATACTATAATTTGGCGAAAGATGCAGACCCGTTTGCTGTTACGTTGGAGTCAGCTATTGCCTTGATAGAGGAAAAAAGAAGTGATCCTTCGAGTGCGCTTCCTCGCTCGGTTGGGATATTGGATGGAGAGGAGCTTGTGGTTGCGAAAGGTAGATTTGGTCCATATATCAAGCATGGTAAAAAGAATTATCCACTCGGAAAGATAGAAGATCCTTTGACGGTTTCGTTGGAACGCGTGATAGAAATCGTGCAGGACAAGAAATCAGCCGAAGCAAACAATGTCTTGAAGGAGTTTCCTGAAAACGAGAAAGTACGTGTATTGAATGGACGTTACGGCCCGTATATTCAGATGGGGAAGCGAAATATTAAAATTCCGAAAGGAACAGAACCGACTTCTTTGACGTTGGAAGAATGTTTAAAATTAGCAGAAGGAGAGGCATAAATGAAGAAGCGTTTGGTCGTTTTGACAGGAGCGGGCATCAGTGCAGAAAGTGGAATCCGGACATTTCGTGACTCTGGCGGGCTTTGGGAAGAGCACTCCATTGAGGATGTCGCAACGCCGGAAGGCTGGCAGAAAAATCCTGCGCTGGTGCTTCAATTTTATAATGTACGTCGCCAACAAGCTGCGGAGGCACAGCCAAACGCGGCTCACTTGGCACTTGCGGCGTTGGAAGCGTTTTTCGATGTGCAAATCATCACACAAAACGTAGATGACTTACACGAACGTGCGGGATCTACGCAGGTATGTCATTTGCATGGAGAATTGCGTTTTGTACGGAGTGTTACTAATGCAAAATTACGATACGATATCGGTGCAAAGGCTATTTCGCTAGGTGATACAGCCGAAGATGGCGGACAGTTACGCCCCGATATTGTGTGGTTCGGAGAGGACGTCCCGATGTTAACCAAAGCCGCTGAAATTTGTAGAACTGCCGATTATTTTATGTTGGTAGGCACGTCCTTACAAGTGTATCCCGCCGCCGGATTGATTCACGATGTGCCGCGCAATGTTCCTATGTTTGTGGTAGATCCAGATCTAGACAGGAGGGCAGTTCCGTCTAGGCAAACATATTTTTATGCAAAGAATGCGACAGAAGGAGTTCCGGATGTTGCCCAAAAATTAATTCAATTGATATCTTAACGTGTATTTACACTGTATATGGCTCGTATATTAACCGGTATTCAGGCAAGTGGTCGCCCACATTTAGGAAATATTTTAGGCGCAATTTTACCCGCCGTACAAGTTTCACAAAAACCAGAGAACGAATCTTTTTTATTCATTGCCGATTTGCACGCCATGACGACCGTCAAGGAAGCAGCAATCATGAAAGAAAATACAAAAGCGGTGGCAGCTGCTTGGTTGGCTTTTGGGTTTGATCCCGAGAAAAACTTCTTTTACCGCCAGTCGCGGCTTGCGGGTTTGCACACAGAGCTTTGTTGGTATTTGAGTTGTCTCACGCCGTATCCAATGCTTGCGAATGCGCATTCATTTAAAGATAAATCGGATAAATTATCGGACGTAAATGCGGGTCTTTTTACGTATCCCGTTCTGCAGGCAGCAGATATTATTTTATATCAAGCGCAATTCGTACCCGTGGGCAAAGATCAAAAACAACACTTAGAAATGTCAAAGGATATTGCCAGCGCATTCAACCGGATCTATGGAGAAACGTTTGTCCTTCCAGAAGCTGTGATTGACGAGCAGGTAATGACAATTCCAGGAATTGATGGCTTGAAAATGAGCAAATCATACAATAATTACATTGATATTTTCTTACCTGAAAAGCAACTTTATACGGCAATCAAGCGTATTCAAACCGATTCTACGCCCTTAGAAGAGCCTAAAAATCCAGATACTTGCTTGGTTTTCAGACTTTTCTCTTTACTCGCAACTCCAGAACAAATTGAGGAGTTACGTCAGAAATACGTAGCTGGAAATTACGGATACGGTCATGCTAAAAAAGAGTTATTGGAACTTATCTTGACGCGTTTCAAGCAAGAAAGAGAGGTTTTCGACTTTTATTATTCAAACGAAGCGGCATTGGAAGAAAAACTTCAGCAAGGAGAAGCAAAAGCTCGGCGCGTGGCGGAGGAAACGATGGCAAAAGTACGCCAACAAATTGGTTTTGCGTAATGAATGAATTAATTGCTTGGGATGAACGTACGTTTAAGTACTTAAATCAGTTTCATTCTCCTTTTTTTGACGGGATGATGGCATTGGTTACGCACAAACTGACATGGATTCCTTTGTATGTATATATTCTCTATTTTATCTATAAAAAGGCTAGATTTGGAAAAAATCTAGCCTTTTTGATTGTCCTTGTCGGACTAGCAGACCGACTCACATCTGGTTGGATGAAGCCTTATTTTGCGCGACTTCGGCCTTGTCATCGTTCCGAATGGGCTGACTGGATACAAGTCGTTGGCAATTGCGGAGGGCAATTTGGCTTTGCCTCTTCCCACGCTGCCAATGTGTTTGCTTTGGCTGTTGGTTTTGCTCTACTCTTTCCCATGGAGAAGCGAAAAATAGCTTTTTTATTCGTTTGGGCTTCTTTGGTTTCTTATAGCCGTGTATATGTTGGTGTACATTTTCCGCTGGATATTTTGGTGGGCGGAGGGGTAGGTGCTTTGCTTGCTTATTTGATGTATTTAGCTGATAGAAAGCTCTTTATAAATTATTGAATTCCTTCACATCTGCGATTTTGTAACTGTCTTTTTGTTCGATGAGTCGAATTTCTCTTCGGTAATTCACCTTAAATTCGTTGTCATGTAAGACAACTTTATACCATTTTCCGTTATCGTCATTTCGGAGAAAAGTGCAGATAGTCACACGTATTTTCCCAAAATCCTGTCCTGAAATAAAAAAGCCTTGGTTCACTCCAGCGTACTTTGTGTCAAATTTCCCTTGCCATTTTTGTTTAAAAGCGGCTAAACTGAGTCCACCGTCGTAGTCTATTTCGAGTGCGTCTTGCTTGTAGGCGATGTAGGTGGGCGTACATAATTTGGTAAGCGGAATTTTATCGTACTTCGCGAAGTAGGTTTCTAGAGATTTGATTAGCCAGGTTTCTGGGCTCTCTTTGGGTGGTAAGATAAACGAGCAGAAAAAAGAGAGTAGAAGAAGAAAAGTAGGCATAAAAAGTACGAATTTAATTTGGGACAAATAGAAGAGGGGACAAGTTAGAAAAGTCGGACATAAATACAAAAAAGACGACTGAAACAGCCGTCTTTTTTGTATTCTATTAGCAAAAACAGAAGTCGGATTATTTTCCTTGTTGCTGTGCTTGACGCAATGCACGTGGAATAGTAATCGTAGCAACTGGGTTCGACTCAGGGTCTAATACAGTTAAGTTTTCTGTTTTAATTGATTTTACCTTGATAGATTTACCTAATTCTAAGGCAGTAATATCCAAGTCGATATAATCTGGGATAAATTTCGCTTGCCCTTGTACGCGTAGTTTACGCAAAGTTTGAACTAATTTACCACCGACTTTTTGACCTTCAGAAACACCTTGCAAACGGATTGGCACAGCCATTTTGATAACTTTCTCTGGAGTGATTTCCAAGAAATCGGCGTGTGTTAATGAATCGTTTACTGGGTGAAATTGCTTATCTTGAAGAATAGCTGAATACACTTCTCCTTCGATGTTCAAAGTCACTTCATACACGTCAGGCGTAAAAATGATTGGATTAAACAAGTACGCAGGTGCGTAAAATGATACTTGCTCTTTGCCGCCATAAAGCACACATGGAACCATACCTTGTCCACGTAATTCTTGCGAAGCCTGACGACCGAGATTCGCTCTCTTATACCCTACAATCTCAGTTTTTTTCATTGTAATTGATAATTAATAAGTGATTTGATTTTGATAATTTATGAATAATGTGCTAATAGAGCCATGATCACGGATTCTCCCGAATGCTTTTGCGAATAGCTCCGCTACGGAAAGAACCTTAATTTTCGGATTATCCTGACGCAAAGGAATCGTATCTGCGACTAATAATTCTGTTAGAACTGAGTTCGCGATGATATCGTGTGCGTTTTTCGATAATACGGGATGTGTACAAATGGCGCGAACGGACAAGGCCCCTCTGTCAAGAATGAGTTGAGCTGCTTTGCAAATGGTTCCACCCGTATCAATAAGGTCATCAACCAAGACAACATTGGCGCCCTCTACATCTCCGATAAGTTGCATAGAAGCAATTTCATTTGCCTTTTTGCGGTGTTTATCACAAATAACAATATCTGCATCAAAGTAGCTAGCGAACTTACGAACACGCGCCACACCACCTACGTCCGGAGAAGCAAAGATGAGATTATCTAGGTTTTGAAGTTTTAGGTAAGGAACAAAAACAGACGTTCCTTCCAAGTGGTCAACCGGAATATCAAAGAAACCTTGGATTTGACCTGCGTGCAAGTCCATTGTCATGATTCTGTCTGCTCCAGCGGCTGTCAGCATATTTGCTACCAATTTCGCACCTACAGCCACTCTTGGGCGGTCTTTGCGGTCTTGGCGTGCGTATCCGTAATACGGAATAACGGCACAAACATAATGCGCAGAGGCACGTCTAGCGGCATCAATCATGAGCAATAACTCCATGATGTTATCCGCAGTAGGGAAGGTAGATTGAACCAAAAAAACGTCACATCCACGAACGGACTCGTCAAATGAAACAGAAATTTCACTATCAGCAAACCGTTGAATAGTGAGTCTTCCAAGTTCTTTTCCGTAGAAATCTGCAATTTTACTTGCTAAATACTTGGAGTTTGTACCAGAAAATATTTTTACTTCAGCCATTTTTAATTACTTTGCGGAAAACAAGTGCAAAAGTAATCTTTTTGTCTGTTAATTACTAACTACATCTAACTATTTTACAATTTTTCATTCGAGGATTAGCCAAATCTGTTTGGCACTAAATTTCTACATACAGCATGACGGATCATCAGCTTTCTCTGGTAGATGAGCTTCCTGAGCTTTCTAAACAGATTTTTTTGGATGTTTTTGTGGAGTCCTCGTATGACGTGAACAGAGGTAAATGGTTTCTGTTGACACTTGCAAACCAATATCTACCCGCCAAAGCTCGTGTTGGATGTCCTCAAAAATACTTTTCGAGGTTTCCTGTGGGTACTATTTTTAAAATGGATTTGCGGCTCATTCGCCGACCAAGACGGAAACCTTATTTCTTAGCTATTCGGCGAAATCAAATGAGCAGAGCCATCGAGTTTTACGATTTTAATCGCAAACTCGAAAGCTCTACCGTGTTAAAATGACTTAGTTTTTTCTTGGAATAGTCCAAATTCTTTCTTGTCTATTGTTCAAATATCTGAACTGCTTTCCATCGTAAAATCCGTTCTCCTCCAACATAATTCGAATTGTTTTTTTCCATTCTGGCAAACGAACGGCTGCGTTCAATTCAATGGAATAAGCTGTATTGGGGCGCATCAAATAGTCTCCTGCACCGATGGTTTTTCCTTGATTATCCCACATGCCAATCGTTGGGCCAGCTGCGTGCCCGTGCAAGCCAATCGGATGCGTATAAATCGTGCCGTCAATCCCTGCTTTTTTTGTTTGTTCTAGCGCTGCCGCTAAAATATCATTTCCACTTTTTCCTGTCTGAAACTGGTCCGTCAAGTAATCTTGTACAGCATTTCCCTGCTTAAATGCCTCTACCAAATACGAAGGAATTTCCTTTTCGCCTGGTTTGAGTACATAAGCGTGTTGCTGGTGGTCTGAGTTCAAACGAAGGTAAGTAATCCCGAAATCACAATGGAGTAAATCGCCAGGAAGAATGACTTGCTTATCGGGTCTTTTGGAGAATGTTCGCAGATGGTCAAAATTTTCTGGATCGTATCGTTGGATATCTACCGTCGGGTGAAACCAAGTTTCAAGTCCTAAATCGGTTACTTTTTGGCGCATCCACCAAACGACATCTTCTGTGGTGGTTACACCCGGTTGAATCACTTTTTCCGAAAATGCTTCTTCGATAATTGCATGAGAAATCTGTGAAATAGATTCATACAATACCATTTCTTTTTCTGTTCTGGTTTCTAACCAACTGACAGCCAAGTCACTAGCGGAAACAACTTTGTCTTTTAGGTTTTTAGGCAATTTGGCCATGAGTTCGCTGTGTTCGGTATAAGTAAGCCCGTCTGCATGTCCGAAATATTTGGAAAAGTTCAAGCCAATTTTGGCAGGATTTTGTTTTTTTAGAAGGTCAATTAGCGCATCCCATTGGTCTGGGTTGGTTTGCAAATCCCACGCACCTTTGAGTAAATTTCCGACATCGTAGCGGGCAATGGCTGTTCTTTCTACTCCTTTTTCAGGGCCTAAATCATGAAAAACAAAGATAGTTCGTCTTCTTGCTGAAAGCCAAACGCTCGGAAGCATGGTTTTCATGACGGGGTCTTCGTTGTACTCACGGGAAATAATGACCCACGTATCAATGCCCGCTTGGCGCATGAGAGTAGGTAGTAGGTTCGTCATTCTGTCTTCAAGAATCTCGTCAATGACCGCCGCCCGCTGTTTTTCGGGTAAAATGGTCGGATACATTTGGGCAATCGACGGGTAAAATCCCACAAATAACAAGCAAGAGAAAAGAAAAAGGATAGGCTTTCGCATATGTTTGTTAGGTAAAAAGTGAATAATAGTTAGGTACGAATATGTGGACGAATGGGGTAAATGTCCAAAAAATGAATTGTTTTTTTGAGTGTACTAATTTTTTTATTATTTATAATAAATTGATTGATAGGTTTTTAGTGACATAGGATGATTTTTGGTAAAATAAAAATACATAATTCCTTGCAAATAAATATTTCAACTTCTACTTTTGCAATCCCAACACGATGTTGATGTTCACCTGCCCAGGTGGCGGAATCGGTAGACGCGTTGGTCTCAAACACCAATGAGGTTACACTCGTGCCGGTTCGACTCCGGCCCTGGGTACGAAAAGAGCTCTGAGTTTTACTCGGAGCTCTTTTTTTTGACTATAAACTAGACAGAATTACATCACATGCTTCTTTTATTTCTTCTTCCGTGATTGTAAGCGGTGGTGCGATACGCATCGCATTGTCACAATACAGAAACCAGTCTGTTAAGACACCTTTCAGAATTGCTCGGTCTATTACTTGCTTAAGTGTTTCAAAATCAGCCATTTCTGCGGCCAAAAGTAAGCCAGTCCCACGAATTTCACTGATTTTTGGATGCTGTAAGTATTTTTTAAACAAAGCAGATTTGTGCGCTACATGAGCCAATACATTTTCTTCTTGAATAACTCGAAGAGTCGCTAATGATGCCGCACAACTAACCGGATGTCCACCAAATGTGGTGATATGTCCCAAAATAGGATTATTTTTCAGTGCGGACATGTGTTGTTCAGCAGCAATGAAAGCACCAATGGGCATACCGCCTCCCATTCCTTTGGCGGTCAATAGGATATCAGGTACGATGCCATATTGTTCAAAGGCCCAAAATGTTCCCGAGCGACCAAAACCAGATTGTATTTCATCAAAAATGAGCAATGTTCCTGTTTCTTTGCATTTGGCATATACCGCAGCTAAAAAATCCTGAGTAGCTGGAACTGCACCTACTTCACCACCGATAGGTTCAATAATAACAGCTGCCGTTTGTTTGTTAATGACTGATAGCGAGTTGATTACATTTCTTTTTATCTTTCGAATCCCAGGTAATAAAGGGCGAAATGCACTCCGGAAGGTTTCTTCACCCAACGACAAAGCACCTTGTGTGGAACCGTGATAGGCGCGTTCGCAGACGACAAATTCGTGTCTTCCGGTGACACGTTTGGCCAGTTTCATGGCGCCTTCTACCGCTTCTGTACCAGAATTGGTAAAATAGACATTGTTCAAAACAAATCCTTCTTTTGTCGTGAACACTGCCAATGTTTGCGTCAATGCGTGCGCAAGTTGCACTTGAGGCGCTTGAATGAACTCTCCATACACAAGCGTATGCAAATAGGAATCAACCTGATTTTTAATTGCCTCCACGACTTTCGGGTGGCGATGTCCTACATTACTGACGGAAATCCCAGAGATTAAATCAATGTATTTTTTTCCGGAGGCATCGTGTAGATAAATTCCCTCAGCACGAACAATTTCGAGTGCCAAAGGGTAATCAGAAGTTTGGGCGACATTCGCCAGAAATAGTTGTCTTAAATCCATGAATTAATTGACTTCACTTAATCGCGTTCAAAAAAGGCACAGCTTCCTCCGACCCAGTCTTTGTTCTTGTTGTAATCAACGCCTATCATTTTGCCTTTTGATAAACGCGCCAAGTTGGTAAGTAAAGTGGGTCGGGCATCTTTTTCGCCCCAAATATACAATAGGCGAATTTCCGCCTTGATTTTCTCGCCCTTGTTGTCTTCAATAAGCGGAGAGTATGCAACCTTCTGTTGTAAAATATAGTTTTCGGGGTCTTTGATTGCCGCAATATGTTCGGCTGTGACATCTATGATTACGCCACTTCCAGCGAAAGAAAACAAGGGTTTGAGTACAAAATTCTCCAAATCGCTCGGTAATTCGGTAAGGTCAGACAGAAAAGAAGTTTTGGGGAAATAAGGACCTTTCAAGAAAGGCAATAGGAATTTACTAATTCGGAAAAACCAATTAGGATGTGTGAGCCATTCTACATCCACATCATCTGTTTGTTTGAAGGAAGTCTCAAGGTTTGGATAGTTGCGGTCGAGATCATCAAAAATAACGCGATTATATATTTTTTTGATTTCAATTTCTTGATTATCAGATAGATAGTATAGTTTCCTTCCATGTTTGATGACCTTTGTTAAACAAATCGTAGGAATTCCCCAAAGTTGTTCGGTGATGGCAAAATCAAGGCGTGTTTTCTGTTTTTCAGGTTCAATTTCCAATAAGATAATCTGTTTTGGGTCTGTATCTCCAAGCAAAATATCCTTAAACTTTTGGATGTACGATGAATCATCCAATTTATTGAAATATGGTGTGAAGGAATCAGGAACAGTAAAAAACTGGCGGTATAATTGTCCGAGATACCATTGATAGCCAAAAAGTGACGGAAATCCTTGCAGTTCAATGAGTTGTGGTTCTACTTCTTGGGATTCTGGATGCGTGGTTAAGGCAAAATCAATCGCTAAAAAATGGGGGTGTTTCCCTTCATTTGGAACCCATTGGTGGCTAGGAATAGCACGGGCAGTTTTCTCTTTGAAATCAGAAGAAAGCAATGTATCAATAATTGCATTTCCTGCTTGTAAAAGTTTGATTTTTAGTGATTTATCAATAAAAATAGGAGATTCTGCGACGCGAAAATCGAGCTGATTCGGAAATTCTTCGTGAATCATACCGAGCATTTGCTTGTATTTTTCTTCTGTAAAACTTTGGTTGTAAAGTGCTCGTGCGTTTTTTTCCATAGTCGTTGAAAATGAATTACGTTGCTTTTATTTTCTTGTAGCGAAGTCTAAAAAACGAGGAAGAACGGTTGCTTCTGTTAATGCAATTTTATCTGGGTCTTCCAGATGTTCAATCATGTCATTGTATTTGTCTTCGCCATGTTCTTTGATAACCGCTTGGCGTTTTTCTTCTTGCAAGAAATAGCGGTGCATACCTTCAGCGTCGGCTTCGGGATGAAACTGAGTACCGATGATTTCTGGGCTAAACCGTATGGCCATGACGGCTCTTTCTAGGTTCACATGTGGTCTTTCTTTCTCTATACAAAGAATTTTTGCTCCTAATTTTGAAAATTTGGAAAAGTCGGGTTGAATCATTTGATAATCGCGGGAATCAACAGACCAGAACGGATTTTCTAGCCCTTCAAACAAGGGTTCGTTCTCTCCAAACGGTGTTTTGTGTACAGGCATCACCCCAAACGAAGTTGATTTGCGAAGACAAATAGTGCCTAGTTCAAAATGTTGAACTGCCAATTGGAAGGAGTGGCAAATCAAGAAAAGGTATTTTTTGACTGTATTTTTTTGATTGTGTTCCCAGATTTCTTGGAGAAAATTTTGGTAGTTTTTTTCCCACGCATGTCCTTCGAAAAGAGGGCTTCCGGGGCCACCTGTGGAAATAAAGATAGAGAAATCGTCAAGGGAGGGGAATTCATTTTGTCCACGAACATCAAAAACTTGATAGGCGGAGGCATCGTCAAAATAAGACGCGACAATGGCTTTTATACAGCGCATACCTTCGTTCGGAAAACCTTGGTAAAGGTCGAGAATTGCAACTTTGGGAGATGACATAGAACAAGCTAATAAATGGATAAACAAGTACACAAGTTACCTAATTTACCCCAATGGGAGGATAATCGAGTGGGATGCACTCGATTATCTTTAAAAGTTTCAATTAAACAATGGAAAAGTACTTGATTAAATCCCGAATTTGGTTTCTTCTACGATGTAATCAACGACAGTTTTTAAGCTTTGGGTGTGCTCAAAAACCTTCATTTGTCTGTCTGCACCTGTTCCATTTCTAAGAATCGTGTGAAGATATTCCACCTCTTTTCGTGAACCGAGCTCATCGACAACATCATCTATAAATTCAAGTAGTTCAATAGATAAGTCATGAAAAGGAACTTCAACTTCTTTTCCAAAATCAATCAGTTTTGCATTGATTCCATACCGAGCGGCACGCCATTTATTTTCATTGATTAAAATGCGTTTGTAGGGGCGAAAACTCAAATTTTGTTGATGCAATTTGTAAATTTTCGCGACAAGGGCTTGCATCAAGGCAGCAAGACAAATGGTTTCGTCCACGCGCATAGGAACATCACAAATGCGGAATTCGATAGTCGGGTAGAAAGGGTGCAGACGGATGTCCCACCATATTTTTTTCCCGTTATCGATACATCCTGTTTTAATCAACAAATTGAGGTAATTGTCATATTCTGAGGCACTAGCAAAGTATTCAGGAATACCTGTTCGCGGAAATTTATCGAATACTTTGGAGCGATAGGAGTTAAATCCGGTATTTCTTCCACACCAAAAAGGCGAGTTGGTGGACAGCGCAAAAATATGCGGTAAAAAATAACGTACCTCGTTGAGTATCTTGATGGCTTGGTTTCTGTCTTCGATACCGACGTGCACGTGTAGCCCGAAAATCAGATTCCCACGGGCAACATCCCGCATCTCGTCAATTAGCTTATCATACCGTTCGTTGGGGGTGATAAGTTGGTTTTGCCAATCAGAAAATGGGTGCGTGCCAGCAGCAGCGATGTAGAGATTTTGCTTGGAGGCAAGGTCAATCAACATGCGGCGGAGGTACGTGACCTCCTCGCGCGCTTGGTGAATGTTCTCGCAAATATTTGTGCCCATCTCGACGACCGCCTGGTGCATTTCTTGTTTGATGCGTTCTTGTAGAATAATCTGGCCACCTTCTACAATCTTCGACATGTGCGACCGCAATTCGCGGGTGTGTGGGTCGATGGTTTGAAATTCCTCTTCGATTCCTAACGTAAATAGTGGCATACGATTCAAAGGTTACGCAAGCGCTGAATAGTTAAAAATTAGTTGTCTTTTTTGGATGAAGCCGCTTTGGATGAAGCCGCTTTGGATGAAGCTTTTTTAGACGAGGTTGCTTTTTTTGGACTCGTTTTTTTGTCTGATTCTTTCTTCGCAGCAGGGACAGCAGGCGCGATGGGTGCAGCTGCTTGCTGTACAAAAGTTCCCCATGTACAATTATTCACTCCAGGCTTGTGCGCTAGTGCTTTTTCGATAGCGAATTTGGCAGCGTGTTCTACAATCCATTCAAAGTTTTCTTTCCCTACTGAATTGACGTCTGCGTCTGGTGCAGGGTTGCAAAAATCAATTGCATACGGAATGCCATCGCGCACAGCAAACTCAACGGTATTGAAGTCATAACCGAGCGCATGATTTAACCGCAACACATAGTCATGAATCGTAGCCATTAACTTTTTGTGTTCCTCTCCTTGTGTTTTGGGTTGAGTTGCATAGCGCAAATGATGCGGGTTTCTTGGCTCATACGGCATGATATGTACATATTTGCCACCTAAGCAATAGCATCTATAATAATCTGTAAAGACAATTTCTTCTTGCAAAAGCATGACTAACTGCCCCGTTTCTGCATGTTTAGCCCAAAGGTCGTCCGGATTTTCAACACGATACACACTTTTCCATCCTCCACCAGAGTGTGGTTTCATGTACGCTGGAAACTTGATTTTATCGAACATATAGTCCCAATCCATCGGAAAAGTAAGGTTTCTGAAGGATTTTTCTGTGGTGTCGTCGGGTCTTTCTTTCGAAGGTAAGAGGACTGTATTTGGAACGGGAACACCGAGTTGGACAGCGAGGCAATTATTGAAGAATTTTTCATCCGCACTCCACCAAAACGGGTTATTGATGACGGCTGTTCCGCAAAGTGCTGCGTTTTTGAGATAAGCGCGATAGAAAGGAACATCTTGCGAGATACGGTCAATAATGACGGCATAGTCGCTTGGTAATGCTTGTTCAACTTTATCAATTTGAACAGCTTCTGCGATGATGCCTTGTCCTTGTGTTAATTGATTGACACGCTCTATAAATGCCCACGGAAAAGTGTCTTCCATGCCAAATAAAATGCCGATTTTTTTCATAGTATGATTTTAAATGAATGATTTACAAGTGATAGAAAATGAAATTAATGAATGAAAGTACGAACATATTCCGGAAACATGGTTCGCCAAAGAGGCCAGTCATGCGGTGCCCATTTTTTCTCATCGTACCAATGATCTATGCCTTTTCCTGCCAATAAATGAGAAAGCGAAAGGTTGTCTTGGCGGCAAATGTCCCAGTCGGACGTACCTAAGATAATTTGCATGTGGTCATAAATCCAACTATCTCTTTTAGGTAGATAATCTACTGGATTGTTAAAATAGACGTTGTCATCATAATATCCATTCATGAAACTTGAAATACTAAAAGCGCCACTCATGGAAATCAATTGATTGACTGTATCGGGATATTTGAACGCATAATTTGCAGCATGAAATCCACCAAAACTACAGCCTCCGACAGCAATGCGATGTACCTGGCAAGTCCGCTGAATCATGGGTACGAATTCCTCGTGTAAGAAGCGGGTATAAAGATTGTAATTGTAGATTTTAATGTTGGGAGGGAGTTCTTTATTGTAAAAACTCTGAAAGTCGATGCTATCTACGCTATACACTTTCACTTTACCAGCCTCAATCAAATCTTCTATGGTGTGAATTAACCCGAAATCACGATTTTGGTACGTATTTCCCATAGAGGTAGGGAAGAGTAAAATAGGGTAGCCCCAATGTCCCGAAACCATAAATTCGATTTCTTTTCCCAAAATATGGGAATAGAATGAGTGATAGCTTTCTTGCATATTGTTGTTTTTTTACTTGAAACTTTACCTAATTTTAGGTCTAAATCATGATAATTCCAATGTTTTTATCAATATTGAAAAATATTTTTTTTCACTCTTTGTATTTAACCAACTATTCTGTGGTCGATTCTTCCGCTGTTTTTCATAAAAATGAAGCTGTGATTGCTTCCCAAAAATTGCAACGAGATGTTCATTATTCCATTATTCAACCGCGCGATTTTGTGCAAGATAAACCAACAAATCTTGTTTTTTTTCTGGATGGGCAAGATTACGAGGCATTGCATTTGGAGCAAACATTGGCTGCTTTTTATCTAGAAAATCAGACAGTTAACTGGGTTTTTGTGCCCGTCTCCACCAATGAAAACCGACTACAAGAATATGGTGTAATTGGTAAACCCGATTACAAAAATAGAGGAGCGCTTGCCACCGTATATGCCCAATTCTGGGAGTTAGAACTTTTGCCAACGGTTTGTAAAAAAATAGGTGTAACAGAAATAGCCGAAATTTCCATTTGCGGATTTTCTCTGAGCGGGCTTGCAGCTTTCGATTTGGCTTGGAGTCTTCCGATGATAGCCAAAGTGGGTGTATTTAGTGGTTCTTTTTGGTGGCGAAGTAAAGCCTACGAAGACGATTACGACGATTACAACGGACGTATCATGCACGTCAAGATTCGGGAAACAAAAGCACCCAAAGAAAGATTAGCGGTTTGGCTACAATGTGGCACTGAGGATGAAAAAGACGACCGGAATAATAACGGCATCATAGATTCTATCGAAGATACCTTGGATTTAATCCAAGAATTGGAAAATAAAAACGTGCGAAATGTGTATTACAGAGAGGTAATCGGCGGACAACACAATCCGGCTACATGGGGACAAGTAATGCCCGAATTTTTACACTGGCTCAAATCAACTAATTGATAATCAGTTAGGTATAAAATATTATTTCGAATTAATTGCATGAATTTGACTGGATTTTTACGCACGCGACCCGTCTTTACAACGCTGTATGCAGGAGTAGTTGCCTTTATGACTTATCTGTGTTTTTATCCGTTTCGACGGGCATACACGGCAGCGACGTATGAAAATAGCTCCTATTGGGACGTTGATTTTAAGATTTTGATGATTACCGCACAGGTAATTGGATTTGCCGTATCCAAAGGAATTGGAATCAAGTTTGTATCCGAATTAGGGCCTGCGCAACGCAGCAAAAGCCTCTGGATCATTGCATGTATTTCCTGGGTATGTTACGGTTTATTTGCCTTAACCCCAGCGCCGTATAGTTTGGTATTTATCTTTTTAGCTAGTTTACCGTTGGGAATGGTTTATGGGATTTTACTTGGATATTTGGAGGGGCGCACCATTACCGAATTACTTGTTGCCACCTTGACGGCTTCGTTCATTGTGGGCTCTGGGTTTGCGAAATCCATCGGAAAATGGGTGATGATACATTGGGAGGTCTCCGAAATTACAATGCCGTTTGTCGCAAGTGGCTGTATGCTTTTGCCTTTTGCGGGGTTCGTTTGGGCATTGAGCTTTATTCCACCGCCAACAGACGAAGACCAGCGTATTCGTTCCATTAGACAGCCCATGGACGCACAGGCACGTCGGTCATTTATAAAAGACTTTGGACTTAGTTTGGCTATTTTTGTCATTTCGTATGTATTATTGACCACTTTTCGGGAGTTTCGGGATAATTTCGCACCAGAAATTTGGGCGGCATTGGGTCGTGGCTCTCAAATTGCGCTTTACACACAAACGGAAATTCCAATAGCCATTTTTGTCTTATTTTTGATGATTGCGCTGCGTTGGGTCAAAAATAATTACCGTGCTTTTTGGTTGATTGAACTATGGATGCTTGGTGGAGGGGTACTCATTGGTTTGAGTACTTGGCTGTTTGAAAGGCAGTTAATTTCAGCGGAATGGTGGCTTGTACTACTCGGTTTAGGGGTTTACGTTGCTTATGCCATGTGTAATAGTTTGTATTTTGAGCGAATGATTGCCGCATTTCAGCGCAAAGGAACGATTGGTTTTTTGATTACCTATGCAGATTACTACGCGTATTTTGGGAGTGTATTGGTACTATTGTACAAAAACTATTTTCAACCGAAAATTGCATATTTGGACTTTTTTATTCGTCTATCTTATACGATAAGTAGTTTATATATTCTCTTGGTTTGTATATCCATGTATTTGTTATCGGTGAAATACAAGAAAGAAGTCCACGATATAACTTAATTCGTGGACTTCTCTATAGGTTTAAAGTGCGAGTAAAAAAGCAAATGTATCGACGCCATCTGCATAATCCAGAAGGGTTGGTACTTGCGCTTCTCCAAACGGAATTAAGGACGTTGGAAGCGTGGGTAAAAACTCTTTTTTACCAATCACACATTGGATTTTCTCCGCATGTATTTGCAAAATTGTTTCTAATTCTTCTTGAGACGAATAGGTTTCATGAAATACAACACTAATGGGAGATACAAGCTGCGTGCTTGGTCGGACGAGGAGGAAGCCATTGTCTAGATGTTCCTCGCGGTTCACGAGAAGCACAGATTTGTTATAGCTGTAATTATTATTGTATTTATGATGGATGAGAATAGTGTTCCAATATTCAATAGCTTCAAAGAAGGGTGTAAAGTCATAATTTTGTGGCACAAGGACTTTGGACACATTGCGGCAACCGAGGCCAAAGTAAAAGAAGATATCATTCCCTAGATTTGCCAAATCAATTTTGGATTCTTTGCCGGTTAGGATGGCGAGAGAACTTCGGTTTTTCCGGATGATTTTAGGTACATGTTGAAAATAATAGTCAAAATACTTGGCTGAATTATCGCTTCCAGTGGCAATGAGTGCATCGACATCTTTTAGTCGTTCGCTTACAAGGACACGTTGGTTTGCTTCGGAATCGAGGCGGTAAAGCATTTCTATAAGCCAAAGCATAAGGTGGGTATCGGTTGAGCTGAGTTTGAGCTGCGCGATATGGCCAGAGAGATAGACACAGAGAAGATCATTAAAACTTACGGCTGGGATATTTCCTGCGGCGATAATTCCTACTTTTTTTGGTTGTATTGGTTCTTGGAAAGTGTATTTATTTTGCCAATTTCGGAGGGCGGACTCGTCGAGGTAACCAGTAACAATATTTTGGAGAGCGTTTCGTACGTTGTCATCGCTAAACCAACCGTTTTCATTTCTTATACGGGATAGAGTAAGCTGAAAATCAGGTTCTTCCATTTGTTGGAGGATGGCTTTTCCGAGAGAAATAGCAGTTTGAATGCGTGATTCTAAAGACATAAATTTGTTTGGGGTAAAATATAAACCGGAAAACATTGCAAAAATAGCAAGGACTTGAAACTTTGCGTAGTTATATTTGTTCTTAATTTTGATTAACCAACTTACTTTATAGATTAGTTATGGCAATTATGATTACCGATGAATGCATCAATTGTGGTGCATGCGAGCCAGAATGTCCAAATACAGCCATTTACGAAGGTGGTATTGAGTGGACTTGGTCGGGGGGAACAAGTTTAGAAGTCGTTGATTTTGGCGATGGTACAGTAGTGAATGGAAAAGACCTCATGAAGCCTGTTTCAGACGAGTTTTATTACATTGTTTCTGACAAATGCACGGAGTGCGTAGGATTTCATGAAGAGCCACAGTGTGCGGCTGTATGCCCAGTTGATTGTTGTGTACCAGATCCAGACAATGAAGAAGACGAGGAAACTCTCCTTGCTAAAAAAGCATGGCTACATGCTGAATAATACATAAATTGTAGCTGCCATCACGAAAGCCCACTCGCAAGAGTGGGCTTTTTTTGTGTTCAAAGAATATGCTTAAATCGAATTTGTACAATTCAAATGAAAAGTATGAATTTATTGTATTCAATAAAATATTTTGTAAAAACTGACTTTATCCAAATTTTATATATTTAAAAATATGTAGGATTATTTTAATAATTAGTATAAAATTGATAGGCATTTTTTGAAAATTTATAAAAAATATGTCATTTTGATTAAAAATAAACACCTATTACTTGCAAATAATAAAAAACTACTTAATCTTTGTGTCACAATGATGTGAGTTATTGTTTACTACTTAAACCAAAGATTATAATGAAAAAAATCTATTTAACAGTATTTTGTGCAATGGTTGTAAATTTTGTACAAGCTGAAAAAAGTACAACAAAACCAGAAGATGACAAAAATCCATTATCATTCTCAGGATATGTGGACACGTATTACTTCTTAAATTCAAACAAAACACGTTCTAATTTAGGCGCTTCTGGTTTTGAGCGAATCTTTGATCAAAAAGCCAATACATTTCAAGTAGGATTGGCACAGTTGAAAACAACTTATACCTCCGGCCGCGTAGAAGGTGTGATGGATTTGGTTTTTGGTAATCACGCAGATTTAGGAAACTATGGTAACATCGTAAGCCCGCTTGGAGGTTCAGGAACTGCATTGGCAATCAAACAAGCGTATATCGACTTTGATTTGTCTGATAAATTCTCCATCACTGCGGGTCAATTCGGGACAAACGTAGGGTACGAAGTAATTGACGCTCCAGTTAATTTCAATTATTCCCTATCAAATTTATTCGGTAACGGTCCTTTTTACCACACGGGTATCAAGTTAAATTATGCTGTTTCAGATAAAGTAGGTTTGATGGTTGGTGTGAACAATGGCCTTGATAGCAAAGACGATAACAACGATGGCAAAGGAGTGATGGCACAGCTTTTCGTATCCCCGACAGATGGATTTAATGTATATCTAAACTATTTCGGAAGTAACGAGGCAGAAGATGGTGCAGATAAAGATGTATTCTCTGTATTAGATTTGACAACCTCTTACCAAATCACAGATAAGTTTTTACTTGGCCTCAATGCAGCATCGGGTAGCAATGCAACAGGAAAATGGGCGGGTGCAGCATTGTATGCCAATGGCTCATTAACAGAGAAATTTGGATTAGGTGCACGTTTGGAGTATTTCGATAACAAATCAGGTGCCATTTATCTAACAAAAGGAGAAGATGCTGCTGGAAATACAGTAGGAGTGAGTGTGACTTCGGCTACACTTACAGGAAATGTAATCATCTCCGAAAACCTTTTATTCAAGCCGGAAGTACGCTTCGACTCGTACAGCAAGGCAACTGGAGTAACGCAATTTGTGAACAAGGAAGGAACAGGTGTTGACTCGCAAACAACGTTTGGTGGAGCATTGATTTTCTTCTTCTGATAAGATACCAAAGGGAGGGAGATATTCACTATCTCCCTTCAAAAATAACTTAAACTAAACTTACTTTTCTTTTTTGTGCAACAATTAAACCCAGTGATTTTATGACAAGTTCAAACACTACAAAACCTTCGTACGTACCTTTTGCTATTCTGATGGCAGTGACGGTCGTAGCCTTACTCATTCCGAGCGTACCCTCTGTGATTATTACAGAAGGAATTGATTCTGGAGATACTGCATGGATGCTCGTTGCTTCGGCATTCGTATTATTGATGACTCCTGGTCTTGCGTATTTTTATGGTGGAATGGTTAATGCCAAAAACGTAATTTCTACTATGTTGCAAAGCTTTATCGCGATGGGAGTTATCTCTATCGTATGGGTAACAGTTGGATACAGCTTGGCATTTGGAGAGTCTGTTGGAGGCTTTTTTGGGAATCCAATGACACACTTTATGTTTAAAGGTGTTTTGGATGGTAAATTAGTAGGAACGATTCCTGCCATTGTATTTGCCTTCTTCCAATTGAAATTTGCTGTAATTACCCCTGCTTTGGTAACGGGTTCTATGGCAGAGAGAATCAACTTCAAATCGTATGTTGTATTCATGATTCTCTTCAGTATATTCATCTATGCGCCATTGGCACACATGACTTGGGGTGCGGGTGGTTTATTGCTTGAAATGGGCGTACTTGACTTTGCAGGTGGAACAGTTGTTCACATGTCTGCTGGATGGGCTGCTTTGGCTGCTGCGATTTATTTGAAGCGTCGTCGTTCACATGTGGAAGGAAGTTTCTTACCTCCAGCGAATATTCCCTACGTTTTATTAGGAAC
>CAYNRA010000008.1:0-36620 GCA_964399465.1 uncultured Cytophagales bacterium | reverse complement strand
TTGGTTCGGTTTCAACGCTGGTTCTGCTTTGGGTGCGAATGCTTTGGCTGCTTCTGCTTTTGCAACAACAAACACAGCGGCGGGTGCTGCCGGTATCTCTTGGGTTCTTTTTGATGCAGCCCGTGGTAAAAAAGTATCTGCTTTAGGTTTCTGTATCGGGGTTGTTGTCGGTTTGGTTGCTATTACACCAGCAGCTGGTTTTGTTACAATTCCTCACTCGATTGTCATTGGTGTTGTTGCTGCGATTATCTCGAATTACCTTTCGCACTACAAAACAAAAACAGCTTTGGATGATACATTAGACGTTTTCCCTTGCCATGGTGTAGGTGGAATGGTCGGAATGGTCTTTACAGGTATTTTCGCTTCGTCTTCTATCAACGGAGTTGTTACAGACCAAGGGTTATTCTTTGGTGAAACGACTCTCTTTATCAAACACATGTTAGCATTAGTACTTGTGTCTGCTTTCGCTTTCTTGATGTCTTTCGTTGTATTGAAAGTAACAGATTTGATTGTACCCATGCGTGTAACAGAAGAAGACGAAAAACTTGGATTGGATGTTAGCCAACACGATGAATCACTTATCGAAGCTACAGTTTACGAACAAAAATAATTTCTGGAACGAATACTCTATCTTTACTCCAAAATCACAATTTATTGTGGTTTTGTTGTACTCCATAGAGCAAACAACCCGCCTCTCGGCGGGTTGTTTCTTTTTATGACTCTTTCCTAGTCTTGTAATTCTACATTAGTTCGGTCAATTCTCTTTTAACTTAAGTGTATATCTGGTGAATATTTTAGGGAAATCTGTTAATGTTTATCATTAGTTAAGTTAATATTCCTCAAAAAAACCGACGAATGGATCGGTCTCGAAAAAGAAAAATTCACTCTACCACAAATCCAAAAAGAAAAAAGAGGGTTGGTTGGAACGTACCGCTACCGAAGGTTTCGTTCAAAATGGGTTTCATGGCTTGGCTTTCAGCTACTACGAAACTTTAGATATCACAGGCAGTCTTTCTCTTATTTTCTGCTCTCAATTTCATCAAAATAGTTCATTACTTTTTTGTCTGTGTCATTTTGCAAACTCACACTGTTGTCAAACAGTTCTGTCCTGAGTTGTCTGTATAAAGACACTGCATTTCTCAAGCTGCCTAATAATGATTGTCTGTCGTATGTTGGAATTGTGAGTTTTAGTTTTTCTAAATCTTCGTTTTCTAATTCCGTTTCAACTTTTCTAACACCACGGGGTAAATTACCATTTTTGATGTGAAGCAAGGGTCCCAAAACAACCATTCTTAAAAATCCCATAAAGTCGTACGCTTCAAGATACTCACCACGTCCAATTTTTAGCAAAGCATAATGTACCCATGTCCAAAAGCGGTCTTCAATCCATTGATAGTCAGGATATGGAAACTTTGCTTCTGAATTAACGATTGCTTTTTCAAGTTGTCTATTTTTGTCAATTAGTAGAAACGGCGTTTCAATGCGTGAATGAAATTCGTCAAGAGTTATAAATTTAATATCAACGTGTAAAAGAGGTTTATCATAAAGACAAATTAAAACTCTAGGCTCTCCAACGTGTTCACCTGTAAATCCTGATAGAAAATTTCCGAGTCTTTTCGCATAGTCAAGCATAAGATTTTTGTCGTGTGAGATCTTTTGCTTAGTCACAAGAATTAGGTCAAGATCAGAAAACTCGTCTATTTCATTTGTCAGCCACGAACCAGCGACAGCCAGACCAATAACATTGTCGTCTGGCTCTAAAATTGTCTTGGCTTTGTTGGCAAATTCTCGTTGTATCATAATTTATTAGTTACTGTCTGTCTTTTAATACTAGCCTATAACGACGGTGATTTGTTCTGTGCCATCCCGATAGTGTGGCATAGTCGTTAAATCACTTGTTGTGAATAGTGTTCATTTTTCAAATATTTTATTTCCTTGCTCTACATGCTTTATGATTTTATAAAAGGGTGTAATGTAGTCTGAATTTTTTCCTAAACTTTCTAGGTATTCATATACATCACTTATCGTTTTTAGGTCAATTTGATTAAGTGATTCTTGAATAATCATTGTAGCAACTAAATATGTGTTAGTAATAAGTTCTTGATGATCGAATTCAGAATATGGATTTGGTTTTATTTGCGTTATTCTAAAGTATTCTTCATCTCCATCTTCAAACATTGGATGCACTCTCATTGATGCATAATCATATCCGAACTTATATAAAAAACTTAAACCCTCATCTTTAAATATAGATTTAGGATCAGGTTTAAAAAAACTATTCGATTGTTTTTTTATTTCTGAATAGGTATCTGATTGTTCTTTTGAAAACCTAAAGCGAGGATCATGTTTTACGTTTTGCACAGTTTCTTCAGATTTAGCATTTCGAAGGTATTCATATCCTTTTGCGTATGACCAATCTTTGAAGCTAGTATGTAACTTGTTCTTTTCAAGATACCTTATATATAGATAACGATCAAGCAAGCACCGGTATAAAATCCATGATTCATTATATAGTTCATTGACAAAGGTCAATTCAATGGATTTTACCAATGTTTGAGTCTTCGCTATTGAATTTGTCAAATAAGTGTTTTTATCGCCCTCAAGCTCATTCCCAATTTGAAAAAGAACTGTTGTTGTAAAAATCTCCAAAGATTTTAGTCTACTTATTATCATATTATCTATTTCCATTACCCACTAACGTTTCTCATATTTGCGAAGGCGGAGATTTTTAGCACAAATGTTCATTTGAAAAACTGAACTTGAACCTTGCACAAATTGCTCAATCGAAGAACTTCAGCCTCGATTTTGGTAAACCTTTGTGTCTGTAGTGCCTTTTTAGTGTTCGATTTTTGGAAAGTCGGTAAAGTCTTTGATATACTTGGAGAAGTCTTGTCCTGAACATTCTACTTTACCGTCCGTGTAAGAAAAGTAGAATGTTATATTCCCTTTGGCTTCAGAACCAACGTTGTTATTTTCAAACTGTTCAAACAAATAATCCTGTCTTATTATTACAGGTTTTGACCACTCATCATTGTGTCGAACGAGAAATATATAATGAACTAAAATGTTAGAAATGTTACGAAGGTTTTTGACAGACACACTAAATTGCCCACTGAAACTTTCTTTTCGAGTTGTAGAAGTTGATGTTTTAACTTGAACTCGTCTTAATGTTCCATTGTCGTCCTGAACAACAAAAATATCATCTCCAATATCAACCTCGGGAATAGCAACATTCCAGCCAAGCATTAAAAACTCAGACATTACATTTAGGTGTCCAGCCTTTCCTAAATATTGATTAAACTTTTTCGTCACGAGGTATTAATTTATGTAAGATATTTCCTGTTTGAGTGTCAATAAATTGGATTTCGCCAAATTGATTTAAATCACTTTCATTGTCAACACCCAATAAAGCTGGATAAATATGGCTTTCGAGTTTACCTACATAAATTTCAAAATCGCTTTTTGTGTCATACCCAACGAAAATATTATTAGCTGGGTGTGCATTAGGAAAAAGTTTTTTAATAAATTCACGAACAGATGGGGTGATACTAAATGAGTACCCGTCCATTTGCTTGTTTACATTTATTTTGATTGTGTCCATTGTAAAAAGTATTATGATTCAAAGATACGAAATTATATTTGGAACGAGGTTTCGATGGCATTTCCCACAACTCATAAACATACGCAAAAATAGTAGTATATTTTGTATCAATTTGAACTTTTACTATTTTCCTTTGTCTTATTTGATGGGTATTTTTTGGGAATTAGTTACGTCATGGCATCTCTTCCGAACACGTTGAAAAAGAATACAAAAAAGACCTTTACTGTGCATAAAGGTCTTCAAATAGAAGGTGTTTTCAGGATATATGAATCTTTTCTACATGGGTAATGAATTGAATTTATACATTTTGGTCTTCACTTGCCTACGATTCATTTCCATCAATAAATCGCCGAATCGCTTCCACTATTTGGACTGCTCCACGCCCATACAACATTGTCTGATGGTTGCCTTCTACTTCTTCATACCTACAATTTTGCATCATTCGGACGGTTTCCAGCGCAAATTCTTTGGGCAGTAATGCCGCTCCAAGTCCGTATTCTCCACTTCCATTGACTAAAACAGCAGCATGTGCGATTTTCTCTATGTACTCAATCCAAGGTTCTCCGAATGAACCTTTTAAAATGGCTTCCTCGATATGTGCTGGTTGTGAGCGTTGGGTAATCGTTCCATCTGCATTTTCCCGAACGTCTGCCTGGTAATAACTCATCATCGCGTCATCCCAAAAGGTAAGGTAGCTGCTTTGTTTTATTTTTTCCAAATACGCATCAAAAGACGGAAACGTTTGCCCAATTCGTGCCAAAGCGGGAATAAGCATGTCTTTTGTCAGTGGATGTAATTTGGCAGCTGCATCCAAAATGAGTAATTTATTCATTCTTTCAGGATGATGAAAAGCCATATAAAAGGTGAGCAAAGCACCAAACGAATGACCACCAAGATGGCATTTTTCAATACCAAGTGCATCCATAAGTGCGAGGATATCCGCTGCATGGTGTGCCATGGTATAACCTGAGTCGGGCTGTGAACTTTGACCCCGACCCCGTAAATCAACCGATATAAACCGACAAAAAGAGGTTAGTCCTGCCGCCACAAGTCCGTCAAAAGCATGTGCATTGGCGGTTAATCCATGACTCAATAGCACGACGGGACCCTGTGTTTGTGAGTCCAAATAGGAGAGGGTTACGCCGTCGGGTGTTTGAATAAATGCTCGTTTCATTGCTGTTGTTGTCTTTGTTGTATATATCTATCGCGAAGCTCGCGCTTCAATGTTTTTCCAGCGACGTTTTTCGGAAATTCCTCTACCAATACAACGTCGTATACTTTTTGGTATCTTGCACCCAAACGTTCGTTCGCAAAGGCTTTGATTTGTATCGAAGAAATTTCCTGGTTGGGTTTGAGAATCACAGCTGCAACCGGAGTTTCTCCCCATTCAGGATGGGGAATCCCGAAAACAGAAACATCTTGTACACCTGAATGTGTTGCTATAATCTCCTCAATATCAATAGGATACACATTAACGCCCCCAGAAATAATCAAATCTTTTTTCCTTCCTGTCAAAAACAAATAACCATCTTCGTCCAAATACCCCAAATCACCTGTATAAAGCCAACCATCTTGGATTGCCTCGGCTGTCTGTGCCGGATTCTTGTAGTATTCAGTCATTAATAATGGACTTCGACCAATGATTTCTCCAATTTCTCCCTGTGGAAGTTCCCTTCCATCAGAATCCACAATCTTAATGTCCATAAACTGAGGAGGAGCGCCCACCGACCCAGATTTTAAGGTAAATTCTGTCTTATCCAAAATCGTCATAAATCCTTCAGTTAAGCCGTATAGCTCATAAAAAACACCTGGCGCACGCTGATTCAACGCCTCTTTGTGTTCCAGTAAAAGAGGAGCACCCACCGATAAAATATACTCCAAACTCGCCAAATTTTCTTTATTGAATGCCTCCAGTCCAAGACACGTGACAATCTGCGACGGCACAAGAATCGTATGTGTGACTTTTTCATTTCGAATGGTTTCTGTGACTTCCTGAGCGTCGAAATGATCAAGTAAAATATAAGTTGCACCAACGAACATAGTTGGGAGTAGCGTCAAAAATGAACCGTTGAAAACAATTGATCCAGAGTGCATGACGATGCTTTCGGGAGTCATTCGGAAATAATTGGCAAAAAGTGAACCGTACAAAGCGCGCACTTCGTGATTAATCACAATGCCTTTCGGTAAACCCGTTGTCCCACTTGAATACATGATATTGTACGGGTCAGCGCCGTAAATAGGAGCTTCGAGTGTTGGTTCTTCCGTTGAATGACCTACTTTCATTTGGGCATAGTTCGGGTAGCCGTCCATCTCGGCATCATTTAACCAAAAATGTTTACAAGTCAGTTGGTCCCGAACCTCTTCCAAATAAGGCTGCAAACTTTTCGTGCTAATAGTCAAGAAGGTATCTGAATTATTGAGTAAATTAACCAAGCCTGAACCCCGCAACATGGGGCTGTTGGGTACACAAACTGCACCCAGTTTGGCACATGCCCAGTAGGTTTCATACAGTTCAAAACTATTGGGTAATAGTGTAGATATTTTTGTACCCTTCTGAACACCAAGCGCTTGCAAAGCATGACATAATTGATTGACAGATTGATTGAACTCGTAATACGTGAGTCGAATATCTTTGAAAACAAATGCCAAGTGGTTCGGACGATACCGTGCATTTCTACTCAGAAGTTGATGAATAGTGAGCATGATTTTTGTGTGTGAAGGTTGTTGATGAAATGGAAGTACGACGCGCTTTTGGGTAAAAACTGGATAACCTACAAGAGGTTACCCAGTTTTTTAGACGTAAAATAGGAATTATTTTTTATAAGGAACATGGAATTTCAGTTCAGCGGAATACAATCTTCCGATGCTTGGTGAACCTACAAATTCACGTTGTGTAGTATTGAAAATATTGCTAATTGCTGCACCGAACGTTACGTTTTTATTGATTACATAACCCGCGCTCAAGTCAAAGGTAGTAAAACCGCCCAAGGCACCGTGGTTGAAGTTTTTCAAGTAGTTGACTGTATTTCCGTTTGGCAAAGTAGCAGAAACGACTCCTCTTTTACCTGCACCAGCTTCTGTGCCAATTTGGTTTCCTGAGTAAAAATCAAATTTTTGAACAGCACGCATCGACATATTAACGAACAAGCGTTTCTTCATTAAATTTTGGAAGCTTAACGTCGCTGCTAATCTGTTTTTAGGGGCATTCAAGCTTCTTTCTTCTGCCGAAACAGCGCCATCTCTGTTTGCATCGTTTTTGATGTTTTCTTCGGTAATGTCTGAATCAAAGTATGAGTATTTCACACTCAACGAGATATTATCTGTGGCAAAGAAATTCAAACCTAAATCCAATCCCCAAGCATCTACTTGGCCATAATTAAAGTAAGATAAGAAGGTTGCACCTGCCAAAGTTCCATTAGCTGCAACTGTTCCAGGCAATGCCAAACCTTGAGTTGGAATCGGAATATTTCCAACGCTCAACGGGCGACCACCCACAGCAATGGTTGGGCTCAAGAAGTTTTCTGTACGGCCATAATATCCGTTGATATCAAGGTACAGTTTTTTGTTTAATGTTCCTTTGTAGCCAACTTCCCACGTACCAATGCGCTCTGGCGCAAGTTTATCAGTTACTTTTACCGCATTTGCATCGTTTACATTTGCCCCGTTCGGGATATACGAAATACCATCTCCGTTTCCATACACCACGCCAAAAATACTAGCGTATTGGAATAAAATGATTGGCGCGGCATACGCTTGTCCATACGTTGCCCGGAAACTACCCGTTTTTGTGCTTTTTACCAAAGCTAATTTAGGGGCAAATAAATTACCGAATACGCTGTGATTATCCAATCTTGCCGCACCAACCAATTTCATTTTGGCAGGCAATGTTTTTTCTAATTGTACCGCGCCGCCTAACTGCTCGATGGTAATCAAATTGTTGCCTAATTCTCCAGGAATATTGCTATCAGCGAGAGATGTTCCAAACGTATTTGGGTAATCTTTTTGGTAAGTAACCGATGTAACCATACTCAAACCGATGTCCTCCCAACTTTCATTGTATTGCGCTTCTGCGTTCAAACGACCCGATTTTTCTTTGAATCGGTTTCCAAAACGCATCCCGAATGCATCTGCTTGCGTTGCATCCAAACGACCAAATGCTGCTCCAAAAGCGGAGAATAACGGACTTCCTGGTACAATTGCGCTGTTCAAACGGTTGGTATAATCGCGAGTATATGGTGTAATTCCGAAAGAATCACCGACGTTCGTCCATGTATAGTAAACTTGCGCAAATAATTTAGGAGAAACAAAGCGAGATTGTAAGTATGAGAAACGCCAGTCTTTGATTTGGTTTCTACCTACGTTATTTACGCCCAAAAAGTCATTGATACTGCCACCATACGAAACGATGATGTCTGATTTCGGGGTAACGCTATAATACAAACCTGCTTCACCTCTTTGGTGGCTGAATTTGAACGTTTCGACTTTCTCCGGAACTGCCCGAACGGGGCCGTAAAATGTGCCATTTCCAACATACACGCTATCGTAAAAAGTGAAATCATTGCCTTGTGTAAATTCACCCGTTACTTTGAAAGCTAATTTATCCGATATTTTTTGTGCATGACGCAAACGACCCGATATAACCGACTGATTTCCGGCACTCAAGGCAACGGTAGTTCCTTGGTATCTGCGTGGGTCTTTGGTAATTGTATTGACAACCCCATTGTGTGCATTAGGCCCGTAAAGTGCCGAATTTGGCCCTAAAACTACTTCTACACGTTCAATATCTTCTTTAATGACAGTGTTCATGATACCCGCAGGCAAGCCACTACCACCAGCCATCATGGAGTTACGACCATCTGTCATGCCAAATACTTTTGCATTGAAGGCATTATTGAAACCACGTGCATTCAAACCTACGCCGTTTACACCTGTACGAACAAACTCTACCCCTTGGATTTTCGATGCCAATTCTCCAACATTGAATCCGGCTAACTGATCTAAATCTTTGGTAGTAATAACAGAAATAGAGGCCGGTGCTTCTGTTAATTTCTCTGGGCGGCGACTCGCAGATACGACGATTTCATCACCTAAAACATTCGAAACCTCCAAAGCGAAATCAAGAGATTGGCTGCCTGTTACATTCACTGATTTTGTTTGGCTGGCATAACCAACATACGAAACCGTGATTTTTTGGCTCCCATTTGGTACATTTTGTAATTCATACTGACCATTTGCATTAACCAATGCACCTAATTTTGTACCTTGAACAGTCACAGAAGCTCCAATCAATGCGTCCCCGGTGTTTGCATCTGTGACTCGGCCGGCGACTTTCCCGGTTTGTGCATAAACACCAACAGAAACGAAGGTGGCTAAAAGTAAAGTAAATAGATGTTTCATAGAAATAGATTACGGTTTATTTGTGTATAAAAATGGTTAGAAGTTTGTTTACGCGTTCTGCTTGTTCGAACATTACCAAATGACCTGCTTCGTCGATTAGCTCGAGTTGGCTCTTCGGTATTTCAGAAGAAAATTGGGCGACGGTTTCTGTTGTAAGTGTTGGATGGAATAATTTATTTGGAATGAGCGCATCTTGGCGACCAAAAATCACTAAAGTGGGCTGCTTTATTTTCCCTAATTTTTCCCGAATCGGCTGATTCAACATGCTTTTTACTCCACCTGCAACTGTCGAAAAATAGGAATCAAAGGAGGCACATTGGGCGAGTTTCATTCGGTCTGCAACAAGAAATTCAGCGCTTGCCGGAAACTGGTAAAAATTGCTTGAAAAACCTGCTCGAACTTGTGGTTCTGTTTGCAATTTAAAAAAAGAAGGTTGGGCATAATTTATCAAAACGGCTGCTTCCTTTTCAGTGAATGTCTCAAGACCAGCGGGTGCAACCAAAGCCAGTTTTTGTATTTTTTCAGGATAAAGTAGTGCGGTATGCACCGCAATTTGTCCACCCATCGAATGTCCTACTAAAAGCACATTTTTTAACTTTTTGGCTTCGATAAATTGACTGATTTTTTCAGCATAAAAAGTTAAAAGTTGGTTGGTCGGAATGTCAGACGGAATAGGGTCAGAATAACCATAACCAGGTAAATCCATTCGGATGACATGGGTATTGGCTAGTTTTGTCTGACTCCAATGCGTGAGATTTCCACCCAATCCATGCAGAAAAATAACTATATTCGGGCTTCTTCGCGCAGTTTCTTCTTGGTAGGCGATTTTTAGTCCTTCCACAGATTGAAAAGTTAAATCAGCTGTTTTGTACGAAAGATCACAATCTTGCGCCCAACTAGCTTTTGTTGTAAGTAGCAAGAAAAGAAGTAACTTTTTCATTTTTTCTTTGAGATGAGGTAGAAGATGAGTCCAATACAAACAGAGAGACTAATGGCTATTGCCGCAGAAACACCCGGATTTCGAGTTCCTTCAGCCAAATAGGGCGTAAGTCGAAAATAATAAATACCGAAGTGTGTAATCAAGGCAATAACAGACGAAGTAAGTGGAATCCAACTAGCAACGCGAGGTAAAAATGTTCCGAATAATACAGGTACAAACGCAGCAGAAAAATAGCCATACACGCCCGCTTGCGCAAAAATACCCACACTTAAATCAGGTTCAATAATTTGAGAATAGGAAATCAGAATAGCCACCGTCGCCAAGAATATAATGACTAATTTGTGAAGAATAAACTCGCTCATGAACCCTTTAGGATTTGCAGCTGATTTGATGATTGTCGCACCCATCATTGGCTTGATTAAATCAGAGGTAATTGTTGCTGAAATCGATTGTATCAGTCCTTCCAATGTCGCAATACCCGCAGAAAAAATACCGATTACCATCAATACACTCCAAGTCGGCGAAAAGTGAGTTGTCACGTATTTGGACATTATTTTGTCCACCGTGATTACTTCGCCGTTGTGCGTCAAATCCGGAAAATCGAGGCGCGCATAGAGGCCAACGAATACGACAAAGAAGAAAAACAAGAGCACAAAACTACTCACCCATAGATAAGTATTGACTTCCTTATCGTCTTTCAAAAACAAGGATCGGGTGATAATATGAGGCTGGCAAACAATCGCAACGCCTACAATTAACTGACAAATGACTACCTCGAAGAAATCCCGAAAAAGGGGACTTTCAGGGTTGTAAGCGCCAGTTAGGTTCACATCAATGGCAGCCAATTTTTCTACAAATCCGCTAAAACCATCAGTGAAATGACTGTATCCTGAAGCAAGTAAGACAATCCCCACAAATACCTTGATGAATGCCTGAATAACATTGGTATAAACCATTGAATTAGCACCACCAAACATCATATAGCCAAAAATGAAGGCAACACTGACAATCAATGTCGGGATAGGTGCTGTACCCAATGCATTGCTCAATACTTGGGTCATTCCTACACAAATGAGGACAATAAACGTAATTAAAAGAAGGGAGAGAAAAGCAAAAAATAGGGCAAATGGTTTGCTTTCGTACCGAATACCAATCCATTGTGCAAGGGTGACAGCTTTGATATTACTCCCGATTTTTCGAAAACCTTTGGACATGACGACTAGCGAAACCAAAGCGCCTAAGGGTAAAAAAACGGCCATAGATAAGACGCCACTTAGACCAAAATAGGCAACAAAACCGGGATTTATGATAAAAGTGGCCGCACTTGTCATCCCTGCAGCAAGTGATAAGCCGACCATCCAAGGTGAAAATGCGATACTTCCCACGGCATAGTCTGCCATATTTTTGGTTCGAAGTGCACCGCGAATAACGATAAAAACGATGACCCCCATGTACGAGAGAAGACTAATCCACATTGCCATATTTCCGTGTTTTGTTGATATTTTCCTAAAAAACATCGGAAAAGTGCTACCTAATTTCTGAAATCGCAAGTGGGGTTGGGCTTGAATTAGGTGAACGTAATAAATGAAAACGCGAACGACCCTTTTTTAAGCGGTGAACGATTTGTTACTTTTTGAAGATTAAGTTGAATAATAAATGGATTAGTGGGCGCGTACCCAGACATTCTGAGCTACTAAAGACGTGATAAAAATAGGAGGTTGTGCATTAATGGATATTTGCAAGGAATGGTCAAAAGCATTGACAGACAAAACGACAATCCCAACCCCGATTGTCAAACCAAGTTTGTCCAAATGTTGTAAAAATAGAGCAGAATCCTCGGATACGCTCGTCAAGAAAAGAGGTGTATCGAGAGGTGCGACGGTCAATTTGCATTGGGTTGTGGAAGGCATCATTCCTGTTTGGTCAGGAATAGGGTCTCCGTGTGGGTCAAATTTAGGGTAATTTAGGAAACTGTCCAGCCGTTGAATCAGTTGGTCTGAATCAATATGCTCCAGTTGTTCGGCAATTTCATGGATTTCATCCCAACTAAAACCTAGTTTTTCTACCAAAAAAACTTCCCATAAACGGTGATTCCGGATAATTTTAAGCGCAACTTGGCTTCCTGATTCTGTCAAGCGAACGCCTTGGTATTTGGTATAATGAACGAGTGCTTTATCGGCAAGTTTCTTTAACATGTCGGTCACAGTAGGCGAACGCGTTTGCATCATTTCTGCAAGTGCGCTTGTCTGGACAAGCCCGTCTTCCTTTTGGTTAGACAAATGATAAATGGCTTTTAAATAATTTTCCTCTGTGAATGTTTGCATGTGTGATGACTTTGAATCAATAGCAAAGATAGAAAACCTCATTTATTTTAAAAATTTAGATACGTCTAAATTATTTTTTCAAAAAATATAATCATTGAGTTAGGGTTTGCCAAATTTGTGTATATTTGGCAATAAATACAGCTTATCCTCTAATTTAAACCCCTAAAGCACGACTATGTATGCTTTAAAGGGGAGTTTATAAAAAAATGAAATGGAATAAAGAAACACACGAACCTTCTTTGCCAGAAGTATATAAGTCAGTTTTTGTTCGCAGAGAGGGTTCTTTTTGGCGACAACTTCGTGCATTTATCGGTCCAGGGCTTTTGGTGGCAGTTGGATACGTAGATCCGGGTAATTGGGCAACCGCCTTAGAGGGAGGGTCACGTTTTGGTTTCACCCTTTTGTCTGTTATCTTGATTTCGAATTTATTTGCTATGCTCCTCCAACATCTATCGCTTAAATTGGGCATTGCCACGGGCAAAGATTTGGCGCAAGCATGCAAAAGTTCGTATTCCAAACCAACTAGTTATTTTTTGTGGTTTACGGCTGAAATCGCCATCGCAGCTACAGACTTGGCGGAAGTCATCGGCTCTGCTGTTGCATTGCAATTATTGTTTGACATGCCTTTGGCGATTGGCATTGTACTGACTGGCCTCGATGTTCTCCTCATTTTATTCCTTCAGTCCAAAGGATTTCGGTATATTGAAGCACTCGTGGGCGGACTATTGTTCTTTATTTTTGGTTGTTTTGGCTACGAAATTTGGATTTCTGACCCCGTTTGGGGTAAAGTTTTACATGGATTAATCCCTCAGTCGATGATTGTATCAGATTCTTCTGTTCTTTACATTGCAATTGGTATTCTAGGGGCAACTGTTATGCCACACAATTTATATCTTCATTCTAGTATCGTGCAAACACGGAATTTTGAGGAGACGGAGGCGGGTAAAAGACACGCAATTCGGTTTGCAACCATTGATTCTACTTTTTCCTTGTTTCTAGCTTTTTTTGTGAATGCCGCGATTCTTATTTTATCGGCTACTGCTTTTCATGGTACAGCGTATGAAGGCGTTGCAGACATTCGGGAGGCGTATCAATTATTAGCGCCTGTTTTAGGTGTAAAATATGCAGGAATTGTTTTCGCTTTTGCATTGTTGGCAGCTGGTCAGAATTCGACATTGACCGGAACTATTGCTGGCCAAATTGTCATGGAAGGATTTATTCAATTCAAATTAAAACCATGGGTTCGGCGTCTGTTTACGCGCCTCGTAGCGATCATTCCGGCATTGATTGCCGCCCTGTATTACGGGGAATCAGGAGTTGGGCAATTGCTGGTTTTTAGTCAAGTGATTCTTTCCTTACAGCTTAGTTTTGCAGTTATTCCACTCATTACAATTACCTCAGATGCAGATAAGATGGGTAAATTTGTAAATACGAAGAAAATGAAATGGACTGCCTTTTTTGTATCAGGAATTATCATTATCCTGAACGCTTGGCTACTTTGGTCAACTTTATTAGAATGGGGCGGATAACTATTCGCCCCACTTTTTATTTTGTGAAATGTGCATTAAACAAATGTTCTATTTCAATTTCACTGAAATGCGCTTTTTTTTCGAGCGCGTCTTTTAATTTCTTAATGTATTGATATTTTGTAATTTCAATTGCTCCAAATCGTTTCACATTGTCATTAATAAATTGAGAATCAAGTAGTTGAAAACCTTGAGTTCGAAGAATTTGAATTAAATAATGAAAGGCAACTTTGGATGCATTCGGCACCAAGTGGAACATAGATTCTCCAAAAAAAGCAGAACCAATAGCCACCCCATAAAGCCCACCTACAAGCCGATTGTCTATATACGTTTCAACAGAATGAGCAAAACCTAATTGGTGCAACTCAGTATATGCCTGAATAATTTCTTCCGATATCCATGTTTCTTGTTCTTCTGATCGGGGTAGGGCACAGCCCTGCATGACACCTTTAAAGTCAGTATTTATTCGAATTTCAAATTGTTTCTTATTCAGGATTGGTTTCAAAGATTTAGAAGGCTTATACGTATCAAGAGGAATAATAGCACGGGGGTCGGGTGCATACCAGTAAATGGTTCCATCTGCGTCTGCCATAGGAAAGATGCCGTTCATATACCCATAAATAAGGTCGTCGGCGGATAATTTTGTCATAAGTTCAATTACATATTGAATCTCAAGTTATTGAAAACTCCTTAATTTTCCAAATGAGTTGTCTAATTGGTACTTCACTCGGTCAGATGTGTCTGCACTCCAATTTTTTTTATTGTTTTAAAAAATGGATTAACTACTAGAAATTAAGGATAAGCTTTTAAGATAATGGGATATAACGTTTTATTTTTTCGATAAATAATAGCCTCGCTAAACGTTTCTACGTGTTACTTATTTTGTAATTCCGTTAAAAAAATTCTTTTTTTGTTACTGAAAGGTATATAAAAATGCCTTTTTCGTACAATTACCCACAAATTATAACCAATTATTTTATGAATGGAAAGAAGTTTACTTTTCTGATTTTGCTTTTGTTGGTAGGAAGTCTGGCATGGGCTCAGAATACTGTCAAGGGAGTAGTTAAGTCAGCAGATGACGGAGAAGCCCTCATTGGGGCAAGTGTGAAAGTAAAAGGAACTGCTCGTGGAGTAGTAACGGATGTGGAAGGGAACTTTGTCCTAACGGATGTACCCGGTAATGCCACTTTGGAGATTAGTTACACTGGTTTTTCAACAATTTCAACGCGTGTAGCCAATCGATCATTCATTGAAGTTCTTTTGGAACTAGACGCTACAGCATTAGATGAAGTAGTTGTAACAACCTTCGGAAGTGCCAAACGTACTTCTTTCACAGGTGCATTTAACAAAATTGGGTCGAAAGAGCTCGCGGTACGTCCTCTTACTAACATTACATCCGCTATTGCCGGAACAACAGCTGGGGTTCAAACAACAGCAGGTAGTGGACAACCCGGAACGGCTCCTGCTATTCGTATCCGTGGATTTGGTTCCATTTCTTCTTCAAATGATCCACTTTATGTGGTAGATGGTGTTCCTTACACAGCAAGTATTGCCAACCTGAACCCTGATGATATTGAAAGTATCACTATCTTGAAAGACGCCGCTTCGACTGCGCTATACGGTGCGCGTGCTGCCAATGGAGTTGTGATGGTTACAACTAAAAAAGGTTCTGCTGGAAAAAATACGATCAATGTTCGGTATACAAAAGGGGTAAATACACGTGCACTTCCTGAATACGATAGAGTAGGACCTCATGAATATTATCCATTGATGTGGGAAGCACTTCGTAATAGTTTAGCTTACAGAGCTGCAAACCCAGTTGCTTTGGGTACAGCGAATCAAAATGCGTCTGCTCAAATCGGAGGTCTTTTGGCTTACAACGTATTCAATGTGCCTAGTAATCAATTAGTTGGTGTAGATGGGACATTAAATCCGAATGCACAATTGATCTATTCAGCAGAAGATCTAAACTGGGAGTCTCCTTTGATGCGTCAAGGAAACAGAGATGAAATCAATTTGAACTTCTCTGGTGCAAATGATAAATCCGATTATTTCTTCTCTTTTTCTTACCTAGATGATAAAGGTTTCTTGATTCGTTCGGATTATGACCGTTATACTGCCCGATTGAGTTTCAATAACCAAATGAAATCGTGGTTCAAAGTGGGTGCAAATGTTAACGCTACCATCACAAACTCAAATCAAGCAGATGCAGATGGGAACTCCTCTTTCGTAAACCCGTTCTTCTTCTCAAGAAATATGGGGCCAATTTATCCAGTATATGCATTTGACCCAGCGAATCCTGGTTCTTTCTTATTGGATGAAAACGGTCAACGTTTCTTTGATTATGGAAATATGAATGCGCTTGGTTTACCAAACCGCCCACAATACGGTGGTCGTCATGCCATTGCAGAAACATTGTTGAACCAGAATTTCTTCCGTAGAAATGTATTGGGTGCAAGAGGATATGCCGAAGTATCGTTCTTGAAAGACTTTAAGTTTACATTCAATGTAGGAACCGATATTACAAACTTGAATAGTGTAGTTTTTGGAAACCCACTTATCGGTGACGGTGCTCCAGCTGGTCGTGCAACACATAGTTTTGATAATATCACGGGCTTCAACATGAACCAATTGTTGAACTACAATAAAACTTTTGGCGCGCATACTTTTTCAGCATTACTTGGCCACGAGAATTTTAGCAATACAAGTAATTTCTTGACCGGCTCACGTTCACAACAAATCCTAGATGGAAATTATGAATTAGTGAACTTCACTACAACCACAAATTTAAACTCAGCATACGATATTCGTCGTGTTGAGGGATACTTCTCTCGTTTTAACTACGATTACAAAGACAAATATTTTGCCTCTTTCTCTGTACGTAGAGACGGTTCAAGTAAATTTTTCAGAGATGTGCGTTGGGGTACTTTTATGTCTGTTAGTGGTGCTTGGAGACTTGACCAAGAAGAGTTCATCAAAGCAATTCCTGCTATCAGCCAATTGAAACTTCGTAGTTCTTACGGACAAACAGGGAATGACGGTGGAATCAGCAACTATGCATGGCAACCGTTGTATGCTTTGGGATGGAATAATGCGCTTGAAGCTGGAATCTTACAGTCTAGTCTTGGAAACCGTCGCTTAGAGTGGGAATCAAGTGATGCTTTTGATGTTGCTTTGGAGTTCGGTTTGTTAAAGAATAGAATTACAGGTACGGTTGAATACTTCAACAGACAATCTACAAACTTGATTTTTGATGTACCACTTCCAATTTCTGCGGGTATTTTGACAGAGACGCGGAATATCGGTGCCATGTTCAACAGAGGGGTTGAATTGGAAGTAACATTCGAACCAGTACGTACCAAAGATTTTTCTTGGACAATCAGCACGAATGCAACAAAGTATAGAAATGAAATCACCAAAATGCCTGATGAGTCTAAAGAAATCATCAGTGGTACAAAGAAATTAAAAGAAGGAAGCTCCATCTTTGATTTCTGGTTGAGAGAATACAAGGGGGTTCGTCCAGAAACAGGGGAAGCCGTGTATAGAGCGGTAAGTTTTGTTCCTAGTAACTCGTATATCACTGAAGCAGGAGATACCTTAACGACTAGCATCAATAATGCGCGTTTCCATTACAACGGAAGTTCAATCCCAGCGATTTCAGGTGGTTTGACGAATACATTCCGTTACAAAAATCTATCACTATCAGCTTTATTGGTTTACCAGATTGGAGGTAAAGTGTATGATGCTGCATACGCGGGCTTGATGGGTTCTGGTGGATACGGTAGTGCCAAACACATAGATAGATTGAAAAGATGGCAAAATCCAGGAGATATCACGGATGTACCAAGAATGGACGTAGCGCGTACAGCAGACTTTGATGCAGCTTCTGACCGGTGGTTAAATGTACGTACTGTGACATTGTCTTACGCATTGCCACAAACATTAGCGAAAAAATCATTCTTAGAAAATGCACAAATATATGTGAGTGGTGAAAACTTTATCATTCTTTCTAGAAGAAAAGGAATGAACGTTCAACAAGGGTTTGATGGCGTAACGGGCAACGTATTTAGTGCGGCAAAAAGCTTAGTGACTGGTATTTCATTCTCACTCTAATTTACTTACAACTTATACAATATGAAAAATAGATTTTTAATTATTCTTTCAGCGGCGCTCACGGTTGCAACAGCTTCGTGTGACAAAGAATATCTAGAAACAGCCCCAACAGCAAGTGTTGATGCAGGTGCTGCATATGCAACTACTAAGAATGCTTCAGCAGCTATCAACGGAATTTATCGTTCATTGATGGTGCGCTACTTGGGTTCACAAGGTCATTCGGGGCATCCAGCTATGATGATTATCATGGATGTCATGGGCGATGATTTAGTATTCGGTACAGCATCGAACTCTTGGCACTTTGGCGAGCAACGCTGGATTAGTCATCGCTCAGACGTAGGTACCATGTCACGCTTTCCGTATGAATTGTATTACCGCGTGATTGGAAATGCCAATTTAGCAATAGCAAATATTGATAATGCAGCTGGTCCTGCAAATGAGCGTAACCAATTGAAAGGTGAAGCGCTAGCACTGCGTGGTTGGGCATACTTTAATCTTGTTCAGTTGTATGGTAAAAGATACGATGCTGCGGCTAAACCAAACAATCAATTAGGTGTTCCGTTGGTTTTAGAGCCAACTACAGAAGGTTTGCCAAGAGCAACAGTTGAGGAGGTTTATACGCAAATCAATGCAGATTTAAAAGCTGCGGAGGGATTACTTACCGCTGCTCGTTCGAATAAATCGCATATTAATTTACCCGTTGTAAAAGGATTTTTGGCACGAGTTGCCTTGACCCAACAAAACTGGGCTGATGCAGAAAGATATGCCTCTGAAGCACGTACTGGTACTACTTTAATGAATGAAGCACAGTACCAAGAAGGTTTTGCTGAAATCAGTAATCCTGAATGGATGTGGGGCTTTGATCACCTCGAAGATCAATCTGAGTTCTTTGGTGGATATCATTCGTATATCTCTTGTAACTTTAACTCTTCTGTCATCCGGACAACGCCTAAGTTAATCAATAATCTATTATACGACCGGATTAGTCCTACCGATGTGCGGGCTAAAATGTGGGTGAAAACACCAACTGCTGCCAACTCAGTTGTCCCACCAGGCGGTGTTAGAAGACCATATATGGTGCAAAAATTCCGTTTACCGGGTACTCCATCTACAAGTACAATGGGTGATGTGCCGTTCATGCGTGCAGCGGAACTTTTCCTCATTGATGCTGAGGCAAAAGCACGCCAAGGAAAAGATGCAGAAGCTGCTAAAGTATTGTTTGACCTCGTGAAAACGAGAGATGCAGCCTACACCCAATCAACAGCAACAGGTGCTGAACTAATGGAAGAAATCTTATTTAATAGACGAATTGAGCTATGGGGTGAGGGTTTCCGTTTCACAGATTTGAAACGTCTCAATGTACCGCTTAACAGAAACGGAGCTAATCATTTGCCTGCCGTTGCTGTTTTGTTCGATGTCCCTGCTGGTGATAACCAATGGGAATTCCTTATTCCTCGTAGAGAAATTGATGCGAATAAGCAAATCGTTCAAAATCCATTATAAAAAATCAATATAAAAAAAATAGTAGCTTCTTCTGAGGCTACTATTTTTTTTGGTAATACATCTGAATTACCTTTTCTACCTTTTTTCCTTGTGGACTGAATGCGTCTCTTTGCTGGTGTTTTTCTGTATAAACAGGGAACCACTTCCATAGAAAACCTCCTAAAAACCACTCTTCTTGCCAAAGAGACTCATACAAAGCGAGGTATGCCTTTGCCTGTAGTTCTTCATTTGTGCTATTCTGTGTATTGTTTTCCCAAGGTTTCTGTGTTGCATATTCTACACTTGGGTATCCATATTCTGTAAATACAACTGGAATTTTATACGTATTCACTGCCTCTTTCAATCCTTTTTTGGGAATTTTCCAACCGTTTTTTAGCTCCTCCAAACTAGGGTTTGCCTCATCAGATAACGGGAAATAGGCATCTACGCCAATGGCATCTAATTTATGCCAAATATTTGTTCTGTGATATGCATCCCAGTTTTCTGCATACGTTAATTTCCCTGAATATACGTGCCGGACTTTCTCAATTAGCTGATTCCAAAAAATAGGACGTGCCGCCAAGAATTTCTCCCATTCTGTGCCAATACAGAAAAAAGGAACGTTTAATTCTTCCGCCATCTGTGCATATTGAAGGATGTATTGTTCGTACGATTGCTCGAATGCAAGCCATTCTGCCTCGTTTTCACAAACAAAATGACCTGTAAAATCCCCTTTCTGTAACCAAACATGGGGCTTTAACAAGACACGAAGTCCCGATTTCTGTGCCAGTTGAATGCACGCCCGAACACCCAGTGGTTGCTCTCCCCACCACTGCCACTTCATAGAATCTGTTTGGGTTGGTTGTTTTTCAGTGGCAAAACGCAGGGTTTTTCCGTTGGAAGGCAAAAAGGCATAGGGCATCAACGAGACCCAATTTCCACCTATTTTTTTTACAGATACAAGATGGCTGGAGTCAATAGGATTGGGTGGTGCAACAAAGGAAATACCATTTATTTGTTCGTCTTTTTTGATTTTAATAATTTCTGACGGACTTTTACAGTGGCTTAAAAGTCCCCAAAGAGTCAGTCCAAGAAGCAATTGAATTGGGCGCATACAGAATAGGTTGATTTTTAGCCACAAAGTAAGTTTAAATTTAACGAACAAAAAATGGAAGAAGAAAAACTGGAAAACGCACCTAAATTCTTGCGTTGGAAAAAAGCTTTGGAGGAGAATAAATTACAAATTCACGGCATTCAAGAACACTTTACACGAAGAAGATACAACGGAGAAGTGCTTTTTTCTCTATTAACACTAGACGCTACGACGCCCGAAGGAGATAAAATACCGCCTGTATGCTTTTTAAAAGGGGAAGTTGTATGTGTTTTAGTTTGTTTAATTGATGAGGAAACACAGGAGAAATACGTAATTCTTGTCAAACAAAGACGCATTGCGGAGGGCGGATATACCTACGAACATCCAGCGGGTATGGTCGATGGTTCTGTTTCTCCGATCGCCATTGCCGTGCAAGAAGTCCGGGAAGAAACGGGTGTTCAAATTACTGAAGAAGAACTGATTGTACTCGGAGGCGGCAAACGCTTTTTCCCAAGCACAGGAACAAGCGATGAAGCCATGTACTTTTTTGCTTGTGAAATTACGCTGCCATTAGCAAAAATCATGGGATATGACCAACAAAATAGAGGAACAGACTACGAGCATGAACGCATCATCACTGTCGTGAAACCGTTCGAGGAGGCTCACGCACTCATTACCAATACCAACGGTCTTCTGCTGAACTTCCTTTATTTGCAACAAGTGAAAGACAGGGCATTGTGGGAGAAATTAGGATAAGATACGGTACTATTCTGCCGAGTTTAACGCGTTTGTTTCTTCTTCAGTGAATAGGCGAGATTTGACAACAAAACGAACACCCAATGGAATTTCGAGAGAAAAACTAGCACCACGCCCTTTGACCACATCAATCGTGAGTTGGGTGTGTTTCCAGTAATCGAATTGGTCTTTGGCCATGTAAAAGTCGCAACCGTGAATTGTCCCTAGTTTGATATCTGTGTCATTAATCATCAATTCACCCTTTTCAAAACAAATAGGAGAGGAGCCGTCGCAGCATCCACCGCTTTGGTGGAACATTAATTCACCATTTTTGGCTCGAATTTCATCAATAATTGCAGCTGCTTCTGGGGTAACTGTTACACGTTCTACCATTGTTATTTTCGTTTATGAATGGAAAAAACGGAATAGGAAGCCCCTATTCCGTTTTGATTTTTATTGAGTGGATTCTCAGAAAAACCCTAATTTATTTTTGTCGTAAGAAATCAACATATTCTTTGCTTGACGGTAATGGCTAAGCATCATTTTGTGTGTTTCACGTCCGATACCCGATTTTTTATATCCTCCAAATGGTGCATGAGCTGGATATGCATGGTAGCAATTTACCCAAACGCGTCCAGCCTTAATACCACGTGCAATTGTATAGGCTTGGTGTGTATCACGTGTCCAAACTCCTGAACCTAAGCCATATAATGTATCATTGGCGATTTCCAATGCTTCGGCTTCGTCTTTGAAAGTGGTTACGCAAACGACTGGTCCGAAGATTTCTTCTTGGAAAATACGCATTTTGTTATGCCCCTTGAAGACTGTTGGTTGTATGTAATAACCACCTGCCAAGCCGTCGTTGTAAGCAGCTGCTCCACCCGTTAGTACCTCCGCACCTTCTTCTTTGCCAATCTCAATATAGTTCAATATTTTCTCATACTGGTCATTAGATGCTTGAGCCCCCATCATGGTAGTTGGATCAAGTGGATGTCCCAATTTAATGGCTTTCACTCGTTCAATGAGTCGTTCAATAAATTGGTCAGCAATGGATTCTTGCACTAAAATACGTGATGGACAAGTACATACCTCTCCTTGGTTTAAAGCAAACATAGCTGCGCCTTCCAAACATTTATCAAAGAATTCATCATCTGCTTGCAAGACAGATTCAAAGAAAATATTTGGTGATTTACCACCTAATTCCAAGGTAACGGGAATGATATTTTTGGAGGCATATTGCATAATTAGTTGCCCAGTGGTTGTCTCTCCAGTAAAGGCAATTTTATTGATACGTGGGCTAGAAGCCAAAGGTTTGCCCGCTTCGATACCAAATCCATTGATAATATTTAAAACACCTGCGGGAAGAATATCTTGGATAAGCTCAGCTAAAACGAGAATGCCAATGGGTGTTTGTTCAGCTGGTTTAAGAACTACACAATTCCCTGCGGCAAGTGCTGGCGCGATTTTCCAAGCTGCCATTAAAATCGGGAAGTTCCAAGGGATAATTTGTCCTACAACTCCCAATGGTTCAAGGATGGTGAGGGAAAGTGTATTACTATCTAGTTCACTTGCGGAACCTTCTTCAGCCCGGATAACGCCCGCAAAATAACGGAAATGATCAATCGCCAAAGGTAAGTCAGCAGCCATGGTCTCGCGGATTGCCTTTCCGTTGTCCCATGTTTCAACGCGGGCTAGAAGCTCTAAATTCGCCTCCATGATGTCCGCAATTTTTAATAAAATATTGCTACGTGTTGTTGCTGATGAATTGTTCCAACTTGGTGCTGCTGCCCAAGCGGCATCTAGCGCTAGGTTCACATCTTCCTCTCTTGAACGTGCCACTTTCGTGAAAACTTGACCATCTACTGGTGATACGTTTTCAAAATATTCGCCAGAAACTGGTCCAACCCACTTTCCACCAATGAAATTATCGTAATGTGTTTTGAAAGTTGGTACCGCGACCAAATTACTGATATCTGCTGCTACGGATGACATAAATGAATAGAATTTAAGGTTAAGAACTAATTGATATGCAAATTTATCCGTGAATAATTACATTTTGTTTCACAATCCTATCGTATCGTTTTACTATTCTATCATTCTTTTGTTTAATAAAAAATTAAAATAATTCAATAATGTATATTTGTATAGCAACTTGCTATATAATATCCAACTCTTTGATGGAAAAGTAATAATTCGTACTTTGTATTTATTCTCTCTCTTTGTATTGTTATTTAATCGCTCGTTTATGGAACTTAGTAATCAATTTTATACCAACCGAAAGTTGGAAAACCTCGTCGAGAATCGGACAATTCATACGTTAAATCATGCGGAGTTAAATATTTTCGAAACGCACAAGCAAGCAGAAAAAGTCTTACTCAAATTCCATGAACCCGTACTTGCCAGTATGATTAAAGGGAAAAAAGTAATGCACTTGGCTGGTTTGCACGCATTTGATTTTCTGCCTGGTGAGTCCGTGATTCTTCCTCAAAACGAGTTAATGTGCATTGACTTTCCGGAGGCTTCGTTGCAATCACCCACACAATGTCTTGCCATGACTTTCGCGGATTTTAAACTCCAAGAAATGATTGATATGCTGAACGATAAGTTTCCGAAATGCGATGGAAAAGAATGGTCTATGACGGATTATAATTTCCATTTTACCAATGACATGGCTATCAACCAAATTTTACAACGGTTAATTTTTATTTTTACAGAACAACATCCATCTAAAGATATTTTTGCAGATTTCCTGATTCAAGAACTCATCATTCGTATTTTACAAACAGAATCCAAGAATCGTTACCTAAAAAAAGGCACGATGGATATATCGAATGACCGACTTGCATATGTAGTGGAGTATATCCGAGCAAATATTCGAGAGAATTTAACTGTCGAAAATTTAAGTGAAAAGGCATACATGAGTACGTCTCATTTTTATAGAATGTTCAAAAATGAGTTGGGGTCATCACCCAATGATTTTATTATTGATGAACGGATTAAAATTGCTGAAAGCCGCTTGAGAGACCCCAAAACGTCTGTAAAAGAAGTATATATGGAAAGTGGTTTCAATAGTTTCTCCTACTTTTGTCGCATTTTCAAAAAGAAAAAAAAGGTTTCTCCAAGCGAATACAAAGAGCAAATTCACAAACTGGGAAAATAAGATGAAAGATAAAGGCGCAATCAGCCTCTTTTGTGATTTTTCCCTGTTTCTCCTCTATCCAATTTATCAAAAAAGACTTCCTTTTTCCAGTTACCGTTCCAGACGTATAATATCTACTTTCATCTAGGAATTAACTAAAGAAAGTACCATGAAAATTGCATTATTTGTTTAAGTGAATAAAAATAGTACAATTTTTAGACTAATTTGTAAGAAAGCATTGTGAATGTAGGAAAGTCTTTTATTTTTGAAGTTCAAAATACATACGCATCAAAATACTATGTTGACCAATCAGGATAAAAGAAGAAAATTAGAGGCAAAAAATGCCGAAGCGATGCTTGCTGGCGGGCAAAAAAGAATTGACGCACAGCACAAAAAAGGAAAATTAACTGCCCGTGAACGAATTGAGTTTTTACTCGATGAGGGTTCTTTCGAGGAAATCGGCCGGTTTGTTATGCACAGAAGTAAAGATTTTGGCTTAGACAAAGAATATTATTTGGGTGATGGCGTAGTAACGGGTTATGGAACTATAGACGGTCGCCTTGTCTATGTTTTTGCGCAGGATTTTACAGTTTTTGGTGGTTCTTTGTCTGAAACATACGCTGAAAAGATTTGTAAAATCATGGATATGGCCATGAAAAACGGAGCACCAGTTATTGGTTTAAATGATTCCGGCGGCGCTAGAATCCAGGAAGGTGTAAACTCTTTGGCAGGTTACGCGGATATTTTCTACAGAAATACATTGGCATCGGGCGTTATTCCACAAAGTTCTGCGATTATGGGACCATGTGCGGGTGGAGCGGTTTACTCTCCTGCGCTAACAGACTTTGTGCTAATGGTCGAAAATACGTCCTATATGTTCGTAACTGGGCCCAATGTCGTCAAAACGGTGACGCATGAGGATGTTACAGCTGAAGAACTCGGCGGCGCAAACACGCACGCTACTAAGTCTGGAGTTACTCATTTTGTTTCCGCCAATGAAATGCAGGCTTTATTAGACATCAAACGTTTGTATAGTTTCTTACCTTCTAACTGTGAAGAACAACCACCTAGTCTTCCGTATGAAAGTGAAGAATCTGAAACGAGAGAAAAATTAGCTACACTTTTACCTGAAAACCCCAATCATCCCTACGATATGCGCGAAGTCATCGCTGAACTCGTGGACGACGGTGATTTCATGGAAGTGCACGCGCAGTTCGCGGAAAACATTGTTGTTGGTTTTGCCCGTTTAGGTGGTCGTTCTATCGGAATTTTAGGAAATCAGCCGGCTGTTTTGGCAGGTGTTTTGGATATCAACGCCAGCTTAAAAGGTGCTCGTTTTGTTCGTTTCTGCGACTCATTCAATATTCCTTTATTGGTTTTAGAAGATGTTCCCGGTTTCTTGCCTGGAACAGACCAAGAATGGAACGGAATTATCAACCACGGCGCTAAATTACTTTATGCTTTGTGTGAGGCAACTGTGCCAAGAATCACGGTAATTACTCGCAAAGCGTACGGAGGTGCTTACTGCGTGATGAACTCCAAACACATTGGCGCAGACATGAATTTTGCATGGCCAAGTGCAGAAATCGCCGTGATGGGCGCAGCAGGTGCCGCTGAAATTATCTTCAGAAAAGAAATAAGTGAGGCGGAAAATCCAGCGGAAAAACTAGCTGAAAAAGTAGAAGAATATACAGATAAATTCGCGAATCCTTACAAAGCAGCGCATAGAGGATACATAGACGAAGTGATTTTCCCGGAGGATACTCGTGAAAAACTATTGAAAGCATTCCAAATGCTCGAAAATAAAGTTGCCAATCTGCCAAGAAAAAAACACGGAAATATCCCGCTATAAAGGGTAACTTGGTAAATATTTTATCAGAAAAGGGTTGAATCCAAATGGGTTCAGCCCTATTTTTGTTTAAACCCCTAAATCCCAGAGAAAAATATGAAGAAAATTGTCGAGAAAACGCTATTTACACCTTTTACAGAATTTATCAATCGCTCTACATCGGGTGGTTTGGTTCTATTTATTTCTGCTTTTGCAGCCATTATTTGGGCTAATTCACCTTATAAAGAAAGCTACCATCACTTGTGGGAAACAACATTTACCATCGGTTTTGAAGGCGCTCACTTGGCAAAATCACTACATCATTGGATCAATGATGGCTTAATGGCTGTGTTTTTTTTCGTGATTGGGCTTGAATTGAAACGCGAAATTATGGCTGGAGAACTCGCAAACCCAAAAGAAGCTATTCTACCATTGATGGCTGGCTTGGGAGGAATGGTTTTGCCCGCATGTATTTATTTATTCATTAATCAAGGAGTTCCGGAAGCATCCAACGGATGGGGAATTCCAATGGCGACAGACATCGCCTTCGCACTTGGTATTGTCTATTTATTGGGAGATAAAGTCCCTTTTTCCTTAAAGGTATTCTTAACCGCTTTGGCCATTGCAGACGATATTGGCGCTGTCTTGGTGATTGCCTTTTTCTATTCATCAGACATTTCGCTCGTGCATTTAGGGGTCGGACTTGGCTTCTTGGGTGTACTTGCCTTCGGTAATTATGTCGGTGTTCGGACGAGTCTTTTCTACGGAATTGTTGGTATTCTTGGTGTTTGGATTGCTTTCGTGACATCGGGCGTACATGCGACTATTGCTGGTATCTTATCTGCTCTTCTTATTCCAGCTAATGTAGTGGTTAGTGAGACGCGACTGGTTCAAAAATTGAATGTCTTGGGTGATAAATTAGAAAAAACACCTGCCAATGAGTCATCATTGTTGACAGAAGACCAAGTGCATATTATCGGAGAAATTCGGAAATATTCGAAGATGGCTATGACACCCTTGCAAAGACTTGAACACGGAATGCACCCGTTTGTCGCTTTTGTCGTAATGCCCATTTTTGCTTTTGCTAATGCCGGAATCACGTTGGATTCATCTGCATTGGATGGATTATTTAGTCCAGTTACGATGGGGGTATTTTTAGGACTTTTGGCTGGTAAAACAATCGGAATTTGTGGTATTTGCTATGTAACTATTCAACTCGGATGGGCTACATTACCATCCAATACTACTTGGAAACAGCTGATTGGGGTTTCTTTTTTAGCTGCCGTTGGTTTTACAATGTCCCTGTTTGTGACCGATTTGGCATTTGAAAATCCTGCCTATCTCGCACAAGCCAAGATCGGGATTTTAGTTGCTTCACTGGTTGGGGGCTTGTTGGGCTATTTTATTCTAAAGAAAGCGAATTAAAATGTAGAAAAATGACTACCAGTATATAAGGCATTTTAACTACTTCTTGAGAAGGTTTCTTCTTTGTTTTATGTATAAAACAAGAGAAACCTTTTTCTTTTTTCTAGTTTGAAACTGCTTTTCAAGTTATTCCTTCGCAAGAAATCAATATATTCGCAGAGGCTATTTACCCATCTATTCACCTAAAAATCTAACCTGTTTCTACGAATGAAAAAAAACTATCTTTTTACCTGGCTCATTTGCTGGCTTGCTTTTCCTGCTTTTGCCTCACGAATTGCTCAAAAAGTGTATCAATACCAAGCCGATAAATCTGCGCTTGAAAGGCGGTATTCGAATCATTTCACAGATGAATATTTCCAACGAATGACACTTTTCTACACCGATTGGCAGAAGCAGTGCAATGAAATTCCTTTTTCTACTTTATCTCCTGAAGAAAAAATAGATTATCTTCTTCTTAAAAATCATCTGGCTAAAACGACTTATTTTCACCAAGAAGCGCATAATCAATACAAAGAGGTTTTTGACGTAACCGACTTTGCAACACCCATTTATGCCTTTACCATCGCACGCCGAGATGCACAAAAGCCCAATTCTCCTGCTTTGTCCGCTGCTTTCTTTGCGGCAAATAAAGCAACGAAAGCAAAAATAGCTGCCTTGAAATCACGCGGGCCTTACACAAGTTGGCAACAAGCCGAACGTGCCGCCGAGGTCGTCAAAGGACTTGCAGAGGCTGTTAAAAATGCGTACGAATTTTATGCAGGTTACGACCCCGAATTTAGTTGGTGGATGCCGCAACCCTATAAAGAATTACTTGCTTCTCTGACCGAATACGAGAAATTTTTACGTGGACATTATGTAAATACAGTCGTAAAAGACGATGGATCTGGTATCATTGGTAAGCCCATTGGTAAAAAAGCCATCGAAAAAGAATTATCGTATGAAATGATTCCATATTCGCCAGAACAACTTATTGCAGAAGCGGAAAAACAATATGCTTGGTGTGAGAGGGAAATGATCAAGGCTTCGCAAGAGTTAGGCTTTGGTACAAATTGGCGTGCTGCCCTCGAAAAAGTAAAACAGACCTATTTACCTGCCGGCGAATGGCCACAAGAGGTGCATCGTTTCGCTGTTGAAGCCATTGATTTTATAGAAAAAAGAGATTTGGTGACGGTTCCACCTCTTGCCAAAGAAACTTGGCGAATGACTATGATGTCTGCGGAAGCACAAAAAGTGAGTCCTTTTTTCTTGGGTGGCGAGGTCATTCAAATTGCATATCCAACTATAGATATGGCACATGACGATAAAATGATGAGTATGCGGGGGAATAATCCCCATTTTTCACATGCGACGGTTCAACATGAATTAATTCCAGGCCACCACCTTCAACAGTTTATGAATCAACGGTATCAGCCGCATCGCCGCTTATTTTCTACGCCATTCTGGACAGAAGGTTGGGCACTCTATTGGGAGTTTAATCTCTGGGATAAAAACTTTACCCGAAGTCCAGAGGATAAAATTGGCATGTTATTTTGGCGTATGCACCGCTGCGCCCGCATCGTTTTTTCACTCAATTATCACCTAGAGAAAATGACTCCTCAGCAATGTATTGACTACCTCGTGGAAAAAGTTGGACACGAACGCGCCAATGCTGAAGCCGAAGTAAGACGTTCATTCACAGGTAGATATGGCCCTCTGTATCAAATTGCTTACATGATTGGTGGTTTGCAATTTTATAGTTTAAAAAAGGAATTGGTGGACAAAGGAAAAATGTCTGAAAAGCAATTTCACGATACAATCCTCCAAAATAATTCGATTCCTGTTGAAATGGTACGAGCAATTCTAACTAACCAATCGCTCTCACCAGATATGACTTCCACTTGGAAATTCCTATCAAATTAATTAGGCTTTAAACAAGAAAAAACTCCTTTATCATCGAATAGATAAAGGAGTTTTTTCTTGGATTAATTTGTTTGCTTAATCGTTGGTTGTTTTTAGTCCTTTTTGCCAAACTTTTCGCTCGAGGCCAAGCTGAATTAGTTGTGTAATTAGTTCTTTATAAGGCAGTCCGGCCGCTTCCCACATCTTGGGATACATGCTAATACTCGTAAACCCAGGCATGGTATTTATCTCGTTAATCACCAATGTATCATCTTCTTTTAAAAAGAAATCAACACGAGATAGTCCTTCAACGGTGATAGTTTGGTATGCTTTGATAGCCGTTTCCCGAATCAATTGATCCGCTTTTTCGCTGATTTGCGCTGGAATAACTAATTTAGCACCATCTGCATCAATGTATTTTGCTTCGTACGAATAAAATTGAGCAGACGCAATGATTTCGCCAACGACCGAAGCTTTCGGAAATTCATTCCCCAAAACAGAAATCTCTACTTCACGACCTACAATTGCTTCTTCGATTAATATTTTTCGGTCATATAAAAAAGCATCGTCCAAGGCATGCTCAAACTCTTGTTCATTGGTCACTTTATGCACCCCAACAGATGAACCTGCGTTGGCGGGTTTAACAAAAAGCGGTAAGCCAAGCTCTTCTACAATGGCTGAGAAATTAGCTGTTGAACGTGTATGTCTGTGCAAAGTGACAAAACGAGCCACCGGAATTCCTGCATCGCGCCACAATCTTTTTGCTACGTCTTTGTCCATTCCTACAGCTGCTCCGAGCAAATCTGCACCAACAAAAGCGACTTCCAAACCTCGTAAAATACCTTGTAAAACACCATCTTCTCCGAAACTACCGTGCATAACTGGAAAAACAACATCAATTTCAGCTAGTTTTTCGGAGGAATGAGCCACTGTTAAATACGTTTTTTCCTCTTCCGATACCATCGTAACGGCGCGGCCTCCGGCAGCCAATCGGATGGTTTTTGGGTCAAGGGCATTTTCTAAATAGGCATCCAACGGAAAATGAAGCCAATGGCCTTTTTTATCAATCCCGACAAGATGAATGTCAAATAAGTCCCTGTCAATGGCTTCAATGATACTCTTCGCTGAGCGCAAAGAAACTTCGTGTTCCGCTGATTTTCCGCCAAATAAGATGGCAACATTGGTCTTTCCCATGTAAATGCTTTTCTAGTACTCTTTTTTATGAATGAATTGCCTTTCTAGGCGTTCAAAGATACAAATAATCAAAAGATTTTTATTTTTCCAAGACAATTACTGCATCGATGCCGTCATGGTTTAGCTGTGACGTATCAAAATTATACAATTGCCCAATCTTCGATTTTTCAAACGGAATCCCTTGTTTGCTTTCAAAGGAATACGCTTTTTTTAGTGCAAAAGGCAAGGAAATACTTACTGTTTTGACGGGTTTCAAAAGATGTATATAATACGTATTTCCTTTTTGGGTGATAGCCATTTCATCGGTTGGGTTCATTAGTTGTCCCCTAGTTCCATAGACAGTTTGCCCGTATTTTTCAAGCCAATTTCCCATTTCTGCCAATCTGGTTTGAAATTCTGGCTGAATTTGTCCATCTGGCATAGGGCCAACATTCAATAAAAAATTCGATCCATGTGCAGCAGCTTTGATTAAATAATGTATCAAAGATTTTGTTGATTTATACGAACGGTCTGTGATGGAATATCCCCAGGAGTTGTTCATAGTCTCGCAGGTTTCTAAAGGAAGTTGAGAAATTGCTTGTCCGCCGAATCCCGTCGAATTGCCGCCGGGCAAATCTTTTTCAAACATTTGAAAATCTTCACCAAGAAGGGGTTTTAAATGGTGATTGTTCCCAACCATCGCTTGGGGTTGTAGGGTATGAATTAATTGGTAAATCTCGTCGTAATGCCAGTCCACCTTGGATTTGTTTTCTTTGTCGTGGTCGTTATCCAATTGGTCCCAATGTCCATCAAACCAAATTCCGGCAACATCTCCGTAATTGGTCAAGAGTTCAGTTAATTGGTTTTTCATAAACTGAATGTATTTTGGCCAATCGGAGGGAGCCGTTCGCCCTGTTCCTTGTCCTGTTCTACCTGTTTCGTATTGATAATCAGGATGATACCAGTCGAGAAGGCTATAATAGAAAAAGACTTTGATGTTTTGTTTGCGGCATTCGTCCGTCAATAATTTCAAAACATCTTTCTTATAGGGTGTATTGGTAATTTTCCAGTCTGAATATTTTGTATCCCAAAGACTAAATCCATCGTGGTGTCGTGTGATAACGGTGATGTAGTTCATGCCGGCTTTTTTCGCCATGGAAACCCACTTTTCTGCATCAAAGTCGTGTGGGTTGAAACTATTTTGAAGGCGAGTATAATCGTCGCGGTGAATATTTTTGATATTCATCACCCATTCTCCTTGACCGAGGCTACTGGATAATCCCCAATGGATAAAAAGCCCAAACTTTGCATTTTGAAACCATTCGCGTGTTTGAAGATTTTGTGGGGTAGGCGTGTATGTTTGGCTTTGCGCTGTTTGCGTCCAAACTAAACAACAAAGAAGAAGTAGGATACATTTTTTCATGATGAATATAGGGATAGGTATAGGAATAAATGAAGAGACGAATATACTTTTCTTCTTGTAGATTCCCCAATAGTTTCTTTTTTGATTTATTATTCGTAATTAGTTCGTTGATTAATAGTACATTAACTTTATTAACACTTATTAACAAATACGAAAAGCAAACTTATGATACGGTTTTGCATCTAAGGGATATAAATAAAAAATTAGGTTTTATTCCCACTTTTAATCGCTCACACATTATGAAAAAGCTTATTGGAATTTTAAGTTTGGTTTTGTTGATTTCTTTTCAGGCGAGTGCACAATACCACCGAAATGACCCACGAAACGACAGACATCCGCACAGTACATACGAAGAATATGCGCGTGGCGATAAGTCAAAACCATATACTTGGGGGTATGATAATCAGTATAATCGAATTGACAGAAACAGAGCGAATGCCCGTATGATTAGTTCATTTCAACAAGCTGCCCGCGACCGAATCGCATTCGGAATCTCTCGCGGTTTGATTACAGGTCGTGAAGCAAACAGATTGATTGATTTTGCTGATAGAATTGAAATGAAGGAGATTAGATATATGAGAAACGGACGACTGTCTCCAGGCGAAGTACAAGAGTTGAAAAGGGATTTGCTCATTTTAGATCAATTCATTACAGAAGCAAAAACCAACGCTCAAAGACAAGCTGTACAAAGAAGACCAGCCGACCCAAGCAGATATCGAACAGAACCTAGATATCCATCTGGCCCAAGATATTAAGCGTAGAATTGCAAAAATCCTTCCCAAAAGAAATTTTGAGAAGGATTTTTTTTATAGCGGAATCTCCGTCGTACTCTTGACTTCCGACATTACGAAAAAACTATTGATCAAGGAAACACCCGGTATAACAGATAGTTTCTGTTGATGAAATTCATGGTATGCCTCCATGTCCGGTACAATAATTTTAAGCAAATAATCAAAACTACCCGAAACAAAATGGCACTCTTGAACTTGTTTTAGGTTAATAATGACCCGGTTAAACTCATCGGCATATTCTTTTGTCTGTTTAATGAGCGTTACTTGGCAATAGACAATTAAGTTGCGTCCAGTTGCCTTTTTATTCAATAAAGCAACGTATTTATCGATTACTCCCGTTGCTTCTAACTTCTTGATTCTGTCGTGAACAGGCGTTAGCGATAAATTAATTCTCTCCGCAATTTCTTTGTAGGTAAGTTGAGAATTATGCTGAATTAGTTCTAAAATTTTTTTATCAATTTGATCCATTCTGTGTTGGTTACATAAAAATGATCTGAATTTCCGAAAAATTTTCTTTATTACCCAATGTAAAAATAGTCATATAAAAATATTTTCTCTATTAGTCTATTATGTTAGAATAAATTACTTTAATTTGTATTAATTGACAAAATATTTTCGCTTTTCTTTACTTTTGTTGGCACATTTAAAAGTTTCAACATCAGCAAAACTATGGTTATTGGCGTACCAAAAGAAATAAAGAACAACGAGAACCGGGTGGCAGTAACACCTGCGGGCGTTGCGGAGTTTGTAAAAAATGGACACACGGTGTACATACAAGCTACAGCTGGCGAAGGAAGCGGTTTTACAGATGCAGCCTATCTCGCGGCGGGTGCTCAAATTTTATCAACGATCGAAGAGGTGTATCAAATCGCCGAAATGATTGTCAAAGTAAAAGAGCCCATCGCATCTGAATACGCTTTAATCAAGGAAAATCAGCTTCTATTTACGTATTTCCACTTTGCTTCTTCCGAACCTCTGACGCAGGCGATGATTCAGTCGAATGCGGTTTGTCTTGCCTATGAGACAGTGGAAAAAACAGATCGCTCGTTGCCTTTGCTCGTGCCGATGTCTGAGGTTGCCGGCCGTATGGCAATCCAAGAAGGGGCTAAATATTTGGAAAAACCACAAAAAGGCAAAGGGGTTCTTCTCGGTGGCGTTCCTGGGGTACCTTCCGGAAAAGTCCTGATTTTGGGTGGTGGAATTGTAGGAACGCAAGCTGCAAAAATGGCTGCTGGTTTGGGAGCCCGCGTTGTTATCATGGATTTGAATTTACAACGTCTCCGACACTTATCCGACATCATGCCTGCTAATGTAACAACGATAATGTCGAACGAATACAATATTCGTGAAGCCATCCAAGAGGCTGATTTAATCATAGGAGCGGTGTTAATTCCGGGCGCAAAAGCACCGCATTTGATTACAAGAGACATGTTGAAACTGATGAAACCCGGTACAGTGGTTGTCGATGTTGCTGTTGATCAAGGCGGTTGTATCGAAACGTGTACGCCAACCACGCATGAAAATCCAACTTTTGTGATTGACGACATCGTCCATTATTGTGTCGCAAATATGCCAGGTGCTGTGCCTTATACCTCTACATTGGCACTTACAAATGCAACAATTCCCTATGCTTTACAGTTAGCAAATAAAGGATGGAAAAATGCCTGCCAGCAAAATGCAGAATTGCAAAAAGGGCTCAATATAGTAAATGGTAAAGTGGTGTATAAAGGTGTGGCCGATGCCTTTGGGTTACCACTTACTCCGTTGCAAGAGGTACTTAATTAAGACTATTCCCTAAATTGAAAATAGTGCTCATGCACAAGCCTTCTTCAGGTAACTGGAGAAGGTTTTTTTTAACCGTTTTTATCTTCCCTATTTCTTACTTACCTTTCGGAATCATTTATTCCCCAAATTTACTTCACTTTTTAAAAATGTATCTTTTAGTAAGTGTCTAATTATCAATATTTTAGATAAAATATCATTCATCACTCATATAGTAAATTCAAAAACGCAATGGCGACAATTCAACAAACATTACAAAACTTAGGTATTCAAACAGAGAACAAAGGAATTAGTACAGGCACAATACATTGGGAAGGCAGTGGCGCACTTTTATCTAGTTTTTCTCCTGTTGATGGTGCATTGATAGGAACGGTAAAACAAGCTGATGTTTCTGATTATGAACGAGTTATAAAAGAAGCACAAAATGCTTTTCTTACTTGGCGAACGATACCTGCTCCGCGTCGGGGTGAGATTATCCGACAAATGGGTGAGGCGTTTCGTGCAAACAAAGAGGATTTAGGTCGTTTGGTAAGCTACGAAATGGGAAAATCACTGCAAGAAGGTTGGGGAGAGGTGCAAGAAATCATTGCTATTTGTGATTTTGCTGTCGGTCTTTCGCGCCAATTATATGGGCTAACGATGCACTCTGAACGCCCCAATCACCGCATGTACGAACAGTGGCACCCGCTTGGATTGGTAGGAATTATTTCTGCTTTTAATTTTCCGGTAGCTGTTTGGTCTTGGAATACCATGCTGGCATGGGTGTGTGGTGATGTATGTATTTGGAAACCATCAGAAAAAGCACCTTTGTCAGCTATTGCACCTGCCTCAATGAGAGTTTTTGCTATTTCTTTTTGTCTGCTATTGCATGCCAAAATATCATTCAAGACGTTCTTCGTGCCAATCATGTTCCGGAAGGAGTTTCTTGCTTGTTAGTGGGTGGGCGTGAAATCGGGGAAATGTTGGCAAAAGATACGCGCATTCCGTTGGTTTCTGCGACGGGTTCAACGCGAATGGGCAAAGCTGTTGGTGCGGCTGTCGGTGAACGCCTCGGTCGGAGTTTATTGGAACTAGGAGGTAATAATGCCATCATTATCTCGGAACATGCTGATTTGAAGCTAGTTATACCAGCTGTGGTCTTCGGTGCTGTAGGGACTGCTGGTCAACGCTGTACTTCTACTAGACGTTTGATTATCCATTCTTCGATAGCTGATAAAGTGGTGGATACATTGGCGAATGCCTACAAACAATTGACAATTGGAAATCCATTGGATACGGGAGTGCATATTGGGCCGTTGATTGATAAAGATGCAGTTGATGGTTATTTGCAAGCCATTGAACAAGTCAAAAATGAAGGTGGTCAAGTAATTATAGGTGGACGTGTTTTAGAAGGAGATGCCTATCAATCAGGGTGTTATGTAGAGCCAACGCTTGTTCGTGTGCAAACACAAACGCCAACAGTTTGCCACGAAACATTTGCACCCATTTTGTATGTCATGACGTATGAAACACTGGAAGAAGCCATCGCGCTGCAAAACGAGGTTCCACAAGGTTTATCTTCTGCCTTATTTACCTTAAATATGCGGGAAGCAGAGGCATTCTTGTCTGTTGCTGGCTCAGATTGCGGAATTGCCAATGTAAATATTGGTACATCTGGTGCTGAAATTGGTGGAGCATTTGGTGGAGAAAAAGAAACAGGCGGAGGACGTGAAAGTGGTTCAGATGCTTGGAAAGCCTACATGCGTCGCCAGACAAATACGATTAACTATGGCTCAGATTTGCCGCTTGCACAAGGAATTAAATTTGATTTTTAATATAATCCATTTCAATAAAAACCATCGAAATTAGACTTGTTTCGGTGGTTTTTTTGATTTAAACCTAAGAGAATTTTCAAATTTATTGTATTTTCAGTAGTTTGCCAGAAACTTAACCTACTCGATGAATAATAAGAAGATTTTTACTTGGGCTAT
>CAYNRA010000007.1:36416-61341 GCA_964399465.1 uncultured Cytophagales bacterium | reverse complement strand
AAATTTAATTTACATCGTCTATGAAAAAGTCATTTGTTCTTTCTACACTCACATTCATTTTGTCCACAGGTTTATTGTTCTCTTTTTTTGAGAAAAAGAAAGTAGTCGCTGACCCAAAGAAATCAGAAATAAAATATGCGATGAGCCACCCGATGCATAGTTGGGAAGCTACATCGAAAGATTTTAAATGTGCGCTTGTTTATGATACGGAGACACAGCTAATTGAAGGAGTGGCCGTTGTTGCCGCTGTACGTTCCTTTGATAGCAAAAATGCTAGCCGTGATTCACACGCTCTTGAAGTTTTGGACGCGCTAAAACATCCCAATATCACTTTTAGCTCCACAAAAATTACGCAACAAGGAGAACAACTTCAAGTAACAGGGAATTTGACATTTCATGGCATCACGAAATCTATTCAATTTATTGCCAAGCAGCAAAAGGCGGGGAATATACTTACAGTCACGGGGGGCTTCACGGTACAGATGAAAGATTTTGAGATAGCAAGCCCTACTTTACTGGGTATCAAAACCAAGGAAGACATCAAGTTGAATTTCAAAGTCGTGGCAATTCCTTGATTTTTGAAAAAAAACAGTTAAATTTGCGACCTAATTTACCCTGTCGGAGTGAATGGTTCTTTCGGTAGTGGGTTTATTATTAAAATTTTGAACCAGAAATAGTATGTCACAAAAAATCAGAATCAAACTTAAGTCGTTTGATCACACATTGGTAGACAAATCAGCTGAGAAGATTGTCAAGGCTGTAAAATCTACAGGAGCCGTAGTTAGCGGTCCAATTCCATTGCCTACACGTAAGGAGATTTTCACGGTTTTGCGTTCACCACACGTGAGCAAGAAATCAAGAGAGCAATTCCAATTGTGTACGTACAAGAGATTAATTGATATCTTTTCGGCAAGCCCGAAAACAGTTGATGCCCTTATGAAGCTTGAGCTTCCAAGTGGTGTTGATGTAGAAATCAAAGTGTAGTACTACTCGCATAAAAAAAGCCGTTTTGATTACTCAAAACGGCTTTTTTTATATAATTTCCTTAAAATTAAGAGGCAAGCAAAGTACGAACGGGCTGGCAAGACTTCTCCATCATCACACTGAAATACAATTGCAAACTCTTATCTGCCCGAATCAATTCTCCGTCTGCATCTTTGATGAAAATCGTTTCTCCGTCTGTAAGAATTGTAAAATATGCAAACGGGTGAGCCATCTGAAACGTGCTGGAAAGAACATGATGCGCCAACATAATTTTTTGAACGCTCAATCCTTTTTTCCTCAATTCATAGAATGTTAAAAACTCTACTGCTGTACTACCATTGGCAACGAGGTTCGCATTGGAAGTTGTAGAATAATAAATGGTTTCGTCTTGAAACTGAGTATGCCAGTACATACGTAGCCACCTTCGCACCTTAGCAGGCGATAAATCGAGCTTTTTAGCTAAATCAAGTAAGGTTAGAGGTTGCCCCTCCGATTCTATTGCACGCAGTTTACTATCCATTTGTATGTATATTGGGATATCAATATACAATTTTACTAAAAAATCAGGAAAAAACGCCTATATTTTTGGAGAGAATTCGCTTTGGTCTCTGCATTCGTACCTTCTGGCACACTGCATGAACAGAGAATACTTCTTAATCTATGTACAAATCCCTACTTAAAACGTATAAAAAGCACCAATTCCGGAGCCATTTGCCAGGGAACCATTGAAAGTAAAAATCGTTGCATTTCCCATTTGTCTCAATTGTACGTTTGCTGAGCCAAAAGTGGCACTCAACAGAAACGTATCTGATACTTGATACATGAGACGCAAAGGCGATGCGTACATACCAACACTTACCCCACGAACATCGCCAACCATGGCTTGCACAGACCCACCAACATGGGGTGACAAATACAACTTATCTACTAATTGTACGAATTTACCACGCTCAATAGCAGGACCAAATGAGTATATATTCTGCCCCTCTTGGGAGTTCAAAACAACCCCGGCACTTCCACCAAATGCCCAATAAACCGAACTTTCCTTGACTTTTCCATACAAAAAAGAGCCTCCAAAAGAAAGTATATTTAAGTCGGAGGTTCCAATAAAACTTGCTGACATTGAGCCACTTATGATTTTTTTACCTGCCAAACCTTGTCCAAAACAAGATGATGACACGGTGAATAGAAATACACTAAAGAGAAGGCTATTTGTTTTCATTAGTATTATTTTAATATGTTTTATCAAAGCTACTTGACTGCAGGTATATTCCAAAAAAAGAGGTGATGAAGTGACTGTAATGGTGACGAAAAACACATTCGTCTTTATCAATTAACTAAAATGAAAGCTGCTCCTTCCTATTTTTTTGTAAATTACCTTTCCATTTAGCCTTCTAAAAAGATGCGAATGGAAAAATCATTTATTCATCTAATCCTACATGTAAAATGAAACCGTATCTTCGGACAACACTCCTACGCACTTTTTGTGTGTGCCTACCTATTTTTTATGGTTTATTTTCTTTTGCACCGAAGCCAAAGAAGGTTATTTTCTTCGGCGATTCCATCACCCAAGCTGGTGTTCAACCGGGTGGCTATATTCGTATGATGGAGCAAAAACTGTTATCTGCTGGAAAAAATACTGATTTCGAGCTTATTGGCGCGGGTATCGGTGGGAATAAAGTTTATGATTTATACCTCCGCGCTGAACGAGACGTACTAGCGCAAAAACCCGATGTAGTTGTTATTTATGTTGGCGTAAATGATGTCTGGCATAAAACTACGCACGGAACAGGCACAGATTTGGACAAATTCGAACAGTTTTATGTCGCGCTCATTCAGAAACTGAAGAATGCAGGAATCCAAGTAATTTGTTGCACACCAGCAGTTATCGGAGAGCGGACAGATCATTCGAACCAGCAAGATGGCGATTTAAATGCCTACTCAAGTGCAATTCGCAAAATGGCGATGAGTGAGAAATGTCCCTTAATCGACTTACGGGCTGCTTTTTTGGCGTATAATCAAGCCAATAACGCGTCAAACCTTGAAAAGGGCATATTGACCACAGACCGCGTTCATCTCTCACAGAAAGGAAATGATTTTGTAGCAGATGCCATGCTAAAAGCATTGACGTCGCTTTAATACATAAAAAAGGCGGGTAAGTTTGTACTAAACTTACCCGCCTTTTATGTGATGCATCACGAATAACTTATTTTATTTCGAACGTTCCTTGTCCAATTTTAAAGCCTTCTGAATAAAGTTCAATGGTGTGTACTCCTTTTCCGTAGCCAGCTCCTCTGTTGTAGATAAAGTCAACGGTTTGTCCTGTATTATCAAAAAATACGGACTGCTTCGCTGTGTAAATTGTTTCTTTTCCTCCGTACATAAAAGCGCCAGAACCCGTGGCTAAATCAGAAATAATAGTGCCGGTTGGGTCAACGAGGCGAAGATAAACCATTTTATTTTCTTTTTTCGTGAGCGGATTTTCAGCCAACTTAAATGTTACTTTTACATTGCTTACTCTCCGTGCTTTGAATGCCTCGCCGTCACGTTCACGCCCTTTGGAATTGATGGCTTTCACGGAGATATTCATTGCTTTCAAAGCAGCAGCAAGTGTTACTTTCTCTTTTAATTCTCTGTTCGTTTTTGTGTAGCTAGACACTGAGTCAGAAAGAGCAGCTTTCTCTGTGAGTAGCGATGACTTCTCGGTTTTAAGCGTTGAGTTTTCTGAATACAACGTCTGGTTTTGTGAGGCCAATTGTTGATTTTCTTCTCTCAGCTTCCCGATTTCAATATCTTTTTGTGCCAGTAATGCTTCGTAGTTTTTGATTTTTGCTTTGAAGTCATTGAGCTGCACGTTTTTCCCGTTAATCAAAGCTTTTTTATCTTTTTCAAGTTGAAGCTTCAAGGCTTCAAGCTCTTCAACTTCTCCACCGAGCGCGGCTACTTCTGCAATTTGTGCGTCCAATTGTGCAGAGATAGAGTCTAGCTTTGTATTGGTTAAAAGAAGCTCTTTCGTTTTATCCGAGATGTCAATCGTGCGTTGATCCACCTCTTGGCGGGCACTAAAGTACAAGAATCCGAAGAGCGTAGCGAAGGCAATAGCAATGACCAAAACTGCTTTGACTGCAGTGCTATTTTTTGGGGTTTCATCCATCATAAGATTATCAAGTTAGTTAGACTAATATACTCTTTTTAAAAGAGCATTTCATTAAATAGGTTATTTTTTGAACAGAACTCACTTGCAAAATAGTATATACAAGCGACAAATCCTGATTTTTTTCGTTAATTTTAGTCGCTGAGACGTCCTTTTACCTTTTAGAATTCCTCTTATGGCATTAATTACCAAACGCAAAATCGGATTTAAAATATCGCCTAAACTTCGAAAATACCTTACAAAGTACCAGAGAGAACGTGAATTGCCATTAAAATACTCCGACTTACTTCGTTTCGTCATGCGTGTTCCGTTATATGACAAAAAAGGGAAGGACACACTTTGGGAGTCGGTTTATTATCCACCGAGTGATATTGACGAAATTTACCAAAATCTGAAAATGATTTATGCGGATCTCAAAACGGACGGTAATACCTCTGCCATTGAGCACCTCGTCGTGGATCGCGTTGATATTTGTACCTATGCCAATACGTCTCCATTTCGGATTCGCATCATTAATAAAGTAAATGATAATTACGACTACTTTTACATAAAGAAAGCGGATGCTTCGCGAATTTATGGTTTGGAACTTGAGCAACTGCTCTCGCCAAATGCAGTGAGTTATGTAACTTTTGGTGAAACACTTGTAGAGGAACACATTGCAGGAATAACGGGGGATTTATTCATGGAGAACCATCTCTCTGATGTCAATTTGAATCCCATCCGGTTGGCGAAAGAATTCATTAAATTCAATGAGCGCTGTTTTGTTCGGTTATTAGGCGATATGCACTCGTCGAATTTTGTCATCATCATTATACCTGATTTTGAGGATTTCCATTACCGAATCAGAGCCATTGATTTTGACCAGCAATCCTACGAAGCGAGTAAATCCGTGTATATGCCGCAATATTTTAAGCAAAACAACGCGATTATCCAATTGGGGATGAAATACATGACACCGGAGTCTGTTCGTCAATACCAAATTGAAGAGCGTTCCATGATAGCAAATCGTGTTTTGGCCGAACGTGTTCGGTTGCATGACTTATTGGAAGTAATGAAGAAAGATGAACTTTCTCTTCCTGAGAACCTCGCGCAACTCAAAAAAGAACTAAGCCAACACTATAAGAATCCCCAATTTCTTGCATGTAAAAGCATGGGCGAGGTTGTCGAATTAAGCTTAAAAATGGTTGCTTCAAACCATTCCATTTAACCTAGATTTCCACGCACATAGACAAAGAAAAACGTTTGGAGAATTGCCCAAACTGCACCTGAAAGAGCCATTTTTACAAAAATTTCGGTTCTTGGGTAGCGAAAAGCCAAAGACACAATAGCCCCTCCGATTGGACTGAGTAAGATCGGTGTTAGTAGAGCAATTCCCCAAAGACCTGCTTTTTGCTTTACCCAAACATAGCGGCGATTTTGTTTAGAGAATCGTTTTTTCTTTGGGCGTTCGCTTCTCAAATCACCCCAATAACGTTGCACTTTTTCGCCAACAGTTACAAAAAGGACAATAGACAACATCATCCCGCTCCAGGAACAAAGCATGATGGCAACGGGCGACAAACCGAGGGCAACACCCGTAACTGGGCCGGCGAAGAACTTCAACATAGCAGCAGAAATAACTGCAATATATTTTGCTAACATATCAATAATTGATGTGTGGATATACAATACGAATGAATAGAGATAACCTATTTTAACGCAAATCCATTCATTCCTGAACATATACGACGATAAATTTATTTTTCCATTCATCTTGTATTTACGCCGTCGCACAGAAAAGACCAAAAAATTTCACCTAGTATCTTGCATTACAAAGTACCTTGTTGTAGTTTTGTTTCATCAAATAAATGAACAAGCTAATTACTATTTTATTAAATGGACGCGATATGAACATAGAGAACACGCAAGTACAAATGCGGAAGGGTATTCTGGAGTACTGCATTTTACACATTATTTCACGGGGAGAAATTTACGCTTCTGAAATCCTCAACGAGTTAATCGAGGCAAAAATAATGGTGGTAGAAGGCACTTTGTATCCTTTGCTTACTCGACTGAAGAACAGCGGTTTATTGGACTACAAGTGGGTTGAGTCTGCTTCTGGGCCACCGCGTAAATATTATGTATTGACAGAATTAGGGCAAGAGTTCCTGAAAGGGTTACAAGAAACATGGAATGACCTCTCCGATTCTGTTCAGACAATCACGCAAAAAAAGAACTAAGCTAGTACCTACCCCATTCACGTTAAAAAAATGAAAAAAACAGTACAAATCAATATTGCAGGTATTATTTTCTTTATTGAAGAAGACGCCTACCACGCGCTCAGTACCTATTTGCACACCATTCAAACGTACTTTTCGTCGTATGAAGGAAGTCAAGAAATTATTCAAGACATTGAGGCTCGGATTGCAGAGAAATTCTTTGAAAAGCAGAAATTAACAGGCAAATCAGCGATTGAACAGGCGGATATTGACCAATTAATTGCCTCGATGGGTACAGTTGCAGACTTTGAAGCGATTGAAGAAGAAGATGACTTTAAGGAAACTTCAAAACCCAACACACCGCCCAACCAGACCACAACGGGTGCATCTCCCAAACGTATTTTCAGAGATGTACGTAGAAAAGCAGTAAGTGGTGTTCTCGCCGGAATTTCACATTATTTTTCTATTGATGTGACCTGGACACGGATTATTTTCCTTCTTTTATTCTTAGGACTTTCGCCCGTTACAGAGACAGGACTTTCGGGTATTTTATTCATTGCTTACTTTGTTTGCTGGGTAGCATTTCCGCCAAGTATGACCTTAGAAGAAGACAAAAACATTAAAAAATTCTATCGAAATCCTGAAAATCAAGTAGTAGGTGGCGTAGCTAGTGGATTAGCAACTTATTTTGGATTAGATGTTGCCATTGTTCGTTTACTTTTTGTCCTAGGCATTTTCCTTTTTGGAACAGGCTTTGTCACGTATATAATTCTCTGGATTGTGTCTCCAAAAGCCAATTCATTGACCCAAAAAATGGAAATGAAAGGGCAGCCCGTTACCTTAGAAAACATCGAAAACAATGTAAAACAGAATCTACAAGGTAGTGTTGAAACAGAAGAAAGTACCTTAACACGACTCGTGCTTCTTCCTTTTCGAGCGATCAGTTTAGTTTTGAGTACTCTGGGTCAAGTTTTTAAGAGATTAGGACCCGTTGTTCGGATCTTCATCGGTTTGTTGATTGGACTCGTCGGATTGTCTTGGATGCTTGCCTCACTTGTGGGTGTGAGTGTATTTTGGGGATTTTTATCGAACAGTCACTTATTAACCGTTCCTGACTTCCCGACACACGTAGGCTTATTCATCAGTGAAATTAATCCTTGGATTGGTCTTTTCGGCTTTTTAGTGACGTTTTTACCTGCTTTGGCTCTGGTTTTTGCTGGATTAGCATTAATCACCAATAAATCTATTGGCAACCGACCACTTTGGTTAACGGGTTTAGGAATTTGGGTCATTGGTATCCTTGGTGCTTCCATCATCGGAACGAACTACAGCCTTCAATTTGCGCGACAAAATACATCGGTAAGTACAGAAAACTTCATTTTACCAGCTAATACACTTTATTTGGATACAAATAAAAATCCGGAAGATGAAGAGTTTGAGTCTGTTCGTGTAACCATTGAAACCAGTCCATCCAATCGTTTTTATGTAGAAAAGGAATTTGAAGCAAAAGGAGCAACGCGTGATGAAGCCTTGGCAAATGCGCGCGCCATCGGGTACGGCATTCAACAGAAAGATTCGTCCCTGATTTTCGATGAGTTTATACAATTAAGCAAAGTAAAACATTGGCGAGACCAACAAGTACGCGTTACCTTATTTATTCCAGCAGGGAAGAAATTCAAAATGACGGAAGCATTTTACTACGAGGTTTTTGATTCTAATTGGCGCATACGTGAAAAATATGCCATTGACGGCGAAGATATTGACCAATATACCTTCACTATGTCTGCCACAGATGGTTTGCAATGCTTGGACTGCCCGGTATTGTCAGAAGAAGAGCGCCAAGCCATGGAGGAGTACAGAGATGAAGAAGGTGATTTTGATTTTTCAGGACAACAAGGAATGGTAGAAAGGAAATTCCAAGTAGGCTCATTTAGTAAAATTGATGCAGGAAGTGCTTTCAAGATTACGGTTCGCCAAGGAACAACTCATTCAGTCGTTGCGAGAGCAGAAGAACCTAGTTTGATGGATGACCTTCGAATCACGACACAAAATGACGAATTATCTATCTCATTTGACGATGTTTTCAAGCGACACCGAGGTACCATTTGGCTTGAAATCACGGTACCAACACTTACAAAGCTTGATTTATCGGGCGCGACGACCACGAAAGTTTTAAACTTCAAGGCACTCGAAAATCTCCAAATTGAATTGAGTGGTGCTTCAAAATTGGCGATCGATGCAGAAGGAAAAGCTATCAACGCAGACATTAGCGGGGCTTCTCAGCTGAATCTAAAGGGTAAATTAAATGAATTGACAATTGACGCTTCAGGTGCTTCACGTATCAATGCGATAGACGCGAAAATTGCAAATGTCCGCGTAGAAGCAAGTGGCGCAAGCAATATTGAATTGGGAACTACCAATATTCTTTCTAAGAAAACGTCAGGCGCGAGCCAAATAACACAAAAGTAACCTCTCTTTCATTTCTTTCTAAAAATCCATTCATACCCAAAGACAGGCGTATGAATGGATTTTTTGTGTGGATAGAGACCAAAAATGGCTCTGTACAGATTGAAATACGGTTTTAATCGTTAATTTCACGAACAAACTAATCCAAAGACAACATGAGAAATTCGATTATTGCCTTTTTATTCACTCTCTTATTTCTTGATATCCAAGCACAAACACCTACTCCTGAGCAACTTATTCGCGAATATATACAAGCGACGGGCGATAGTACCGTATATGACTCTGTTCAAAATTTCACGTGGAGCCGTCGGTACCGTGCCAATGCACCCACAGATTTTGATGAAGAAGTCGTCGTATCTCTGCAAGAAGCAGCTATCTCACGTAAGAAAACATTGATGCAACGCGACTTCTTTTATGTCGTCAATAAGTCTGCAGGCTGGCTTAAAATCCCAACCGGAAGCCGCGATAAAATCCCTACATACAGTGTAAAAGATTTGAGTGTAAAGGAAAGAACTGCCATGCAATTGGAAGTTTCGGATGGTTTATGGGCTTTCATAGATTACAAAACAAAAGGATACACAGCTCAAGTAATGGGAAATGTGCTGATTGGCACTACTTCCACCTGGCATTTAGTCCTGACAAAAGCAGGCGTAAATCGAAGCTATTTCTTTGATGCAACTACTCATTTACTGGTGCGCGAAATCGAAGAAACCACCGACGAAACCGTCACTTGGGACTTTACGTCATTTGCCAAAACAACAACAGGACTTCTTTACCCAAATGGGGGTACTCGCACCAGCAGTCGTGACAAACGCGTTGTGCCCGTCACGACTACTTTATTACTTAACACCCCTATTCCTGCTTCGCTGTTTGTTCGCTAATTTTGCATTATAAAAGGAGAAATATTGGGACTTATGCGGAAATTCGGGCAGTTTTTGGGGCTATCTATACTTCTACTTATTGTATTTGTAAGTGGCACGCTCGTCTATTTAAAAACCCCAGCAGGTCAGCATAGATTTTCCGATTTCGTGTTCAAACAAGCCCATACTTTCCTGAAAGTTCCTGTACAAGGTCGAATTTCGTACCAATTTCCGGACTGGATACTGGTAGAAGATTTCTTACTGAAAGACCAAGAAGGCGATACGCTTCTCTACACCAAACGCCTCAAAGTCGATGTAGATATGTGGACATTTATTCGACACAATAGACTGTTAATTAGCCAATTAGAAGCAAATAACACCATTGGCCATATTCGTAGAAAAAAGACTTCCCATTCATTTAATTATGCTTTTTTAGTGAATGCTTTTTCCGGTTCCTCCACAGATACAACGCAAGAAAGTATGGGTATCGAATGGAAAAAGATGAATTTATCACAAACAAAGCTGACATTCGACGATGCTCTTTTGAATAATCATGGAACACTTTTTATTGAACAATTCACGACAGGATTTTCTATTTTTGACCTTGCCAGTAGTCATTTTCACGTTCAACCTACCCAAATTCAAGGAGTTCAATTAGATGGCACTATCCGCGACTGGGGAGCGGCTCCCAAAGATACAATACCGAGCCCTCCTGCTGCTCTTGCAATTGCAATGAAACAGATGAATATTCGTCAGTTTCAATGGAATATCCGAGATTATGCCGACACGTTATTTACAAATGGGCAACTTTCAAAATTGGCAATTACCCCGAAAGAAGTCAATTTATCTAAAAAAATCGTTGATTTTCAGGACATCCGTGCAAAACTTGACAAGGTAGCATTTTCAACAAATCCGGGCTACGCACGTTCACCAAAATCTCCTTATTCATCGTGGGAAGGCGAGCAAATTCAGCTGGATTTTCCACAACTATTTTATTCACCTGCCAAAAGTTATGTTCATTTACGGGGTTTGTCAATGCGTCAAACCGCACAGCCATCTATCAAACAATTCGCTACAAAACTGACGATTACGCCTCAAAAATGGGAAATTTCTTCTTTTGTCCTACAAACAGACCAATCGAATTTGCGTTTAGCGGGACAAATTTCTACGAAACGTTCCGACTTACTGCACGTTCCCCAAGCCAATTGGGAGATTCGGCTAAAAATTCAACCTAGCCAATTGGACGCACAAGAAATGGCACTTATCTACCCTTCTCTTCCTGATTTTTTACCCATTCGTAAAGGAAAATTTCGGTTTTACTCGGAGCTCACAGGAAGCATAAAAAATCTATCCATCAAAAAAGCGCATCTCCAAGCACCTGAAGGAATTTTGGTAGATGTCAACGGACAAATAAAAGGGCTGCCTGATTTGGCAAAGGCACAAGGAAATTTTACATTTCAACAAGTGAAACTCTCAAAAGGATGGCAAAATTGGCTTCCAGACTCATTGATTTCAGCGTATCATTTGCCGGAGTCAGCTCATTTCACAGGAACGTTGGCAGGAAGTTTATCCGCGGTAAAAGCACAATTATATGGAAAATCCGCGCTAGGTGATGTAGCCCTTTCTGGGACTTGGAACAAACAAAATTTATACAAACCAGAATCCATTTTTTTGAAAGGGAATGTACAAAATATAGCTTTGGGCGTAATTTTACAAGATACGTCTTTGCAGACATTCACCTCCCATTTTGCGGTTTCTTCTCAAAACCCATTTGCGCCTAACAGACAAATGGAATATGACCTAAAAATTGATAAAATCGGTTTTCAAGGAACAGATTATACAGAAATTTATTCAAAAGGCATTTGGAAAAACAGCCATCTGGATTTTCAAATTGAAACGAAAACAGAACAAGCAGATGCCCAATTTGACGGGATATTTGATTGGTCACAACGTCTTCATTTGCAGGGAAACGGGTTTATTTCGCACTTTGCATTGCCTCAACAAATGCAATTCCCGCAAGATATCGTCTTAAAAAATACGCCTTTACACATAGATTTATCCGTTATTGACAGCAACGAATGGGCATTGGATGGTTTTTTAGCTATTCCACGCAGTACTTGGCAAACCGCCAAGCAGCAGGTGGAAGTCGCTCAAATGGAGATTCGTTTTGCGGAGAATCAAGAAGAAAAAACAATACAAATTGAGTCGCCTTTTGTCCAAGCAACTTTACTTGGAAATGCGTCTTTTGTAATACTTCCCAACGCATTTGAACAAGTTACTCGTCATTATTTTCAAGCACCTAATACGCCTAAACTTCCCCAAAAAGAAACATCAGGAAGTTGGTCTTGGCAGGGTACTATCCAAAAACATCCTGTACTAGATTTATTCATTGCGCAAAAAATAGACTTTAAACCGGTGACTTTCCATGGAGAACTACACACAGACATGGCACAGCCAAGCCACTTTTTGTGCACTTCTCCTTTCCTAAAAATGGATTCCTTGGAAGCGAAAGATGTCTCTTTTCACCTTGAAACCACCGAGCCCTCCGCACGTATCACTGCCTCTCTTTCTCAACTTCAGCAAGGAGATTTTCGAATGCAAAGAGCAGAATCAAACGTAGAAATTCACGAAAATAAAGCAGATTTTCGTTTGACGATTCTGGATTCTTTGGACAAAAAAATACACCAAGCAGGGCTTCGCATTGAAGCAGATTCAGCGGCAATCCGGATGACACTTACCCCCAAAAGTGTGTTCATTTATTATACGCCGTGGGAAAGTATCGAAACAGGTTATGCGGAAATTCGTTCCGAAAAAATTCGATTCCAACAGTTGGGAATTTATGCCAATGAGCAAGAGCTTTCTATTACGAGCGACCCAAAAAATCCTCTTGATTGGTTCATCCACGCTAAAAACCTGGATTTAAAGACCTTATCTACTGCATTTACACGAAATAAAGAATTGATTGATGGAAAATTAACCACCGATGTAACCGTTCGAGACCGGGCGACTTCTCCGACATTCATTGGAGATATTTCTATCGAAAAGCTAAAAGTTCTGGGTACGCCAATCGGTGATTTTAAAGGAATTGCTACCAATGAAGGCACAGAAAGCATCTCTGTAAATGCCACTTTGAAGAGTAACTCAAACGATTTGTCGCTCCAAGGGAAATATGCATTGAGGGAAGAAAATCCTATGGATTTAGTCTTACAAATCCGGCAATTAAACGCCGAAACCATCCAGGCGTTCAGCTTCAAGCAACTGCGTGATGCTGGCGGAAATGTAACCGGACGTTTTCAGATTTCAGGCAATTTTGACCAACCAAAAATAGAAGGACAACTTCGTTTTAATGAATTTAAGACCACGATTAATCAGACGGGAACGCCCATATATATTGACAATCAAGTAGTTACGGCTGCACGACAACAATTGTTTTTCGAGAATTTCATTATAAAGGATAGTTTGAATAATAAATTAGAAGTAGATGGACGAATAAATTATTCCAATTTCTCCAGAATAACATACGAACTAGCGCTTCAAACGAATGATTTTTTAGCCTCCAATGCCCGCCGATCGGATAATGAACTTTTTTATGGTAGGGCTTTTTTGGATGCAAAATTGGCGATATCAGGAGAAAACGAACGCTACCTTGTCACGGGGAATGTACGTGTGGCTGACAAAACAAAACTAATTGTTCTTATGCCTGCGGATGAGCAAATTGGTAGTGAAATGGACCAGTTGATGACATTCGTGACCACTAAAAAAGAGACAGAAATAACTCAAAAAATCCCTTCAAAACAGAAAAAAGCACCGATTAACTCCAATTTTAGTAATACGGGCGTAACTGTCAATTTGCAAGTAAGCGAACAAGCAGAACTCACAATTATCATGGATGAGCTAACGGGTGATAACATCAAAGTACGTGGGAAAGGACAGTTGACAACAGGACTCGACTCCAACGGAGAACTTTTTGTACTAGGAAAATATACCATTCTGGAAGGAACCTACCGCTTGACCTACCAAGTATTTGAGCGTCTGTTTTATATTGATGAATCCAGTAAAAGTAGTATAACATGGAAAGGCGATCCAATGGACGCAGAGATTGCGATTCGGGCGGCCTACAAAGTAAATAAACCGCTGGTTGGTTATCCTTTAACGACTAAAAGTACCGCAGATGAAACCCGTTTGCAGGCGAGTATTCCGTTTTCAGTGGACATTGTTTTGAGTGGAGAGTTACTCGCACCACAAACCGAATTTGCCTTGACAATCCCGAAAGAAATAGCAGACAGACAACTCGGCACAGACCTAGCCAACCGGCTTGCTGAAGAGGGGTTTACACTCTATGACCCAGAAAAAATAGGGCAGCAGACGGTCAATCCGAAAGCAGAAGCGAACAAAGAAAAAATAAAAGAACAAGCTATTTTTATGTTAATGTTTGGGCGATTTGATTTGCTTGGCGCAAGCCTTGGGCAGCCTGTGGATGCCGAAGGATTCGCCCGAAAGCAAGTCAGCCAGCTTGTCTCGGAACAACTCGATAAACTCGCAGACGAAGTAATCAAAGGCATTGATTTGGATTTGGGTGTACAGTCTGAAAGCAGCGCTGATCATCGTTTACGGAGTACCAACGTGAATGTTGGCGTGAAAAAAGGGTTTTTCAATGACCGTGTTTCCGTTTCTGTTGGAAAGAATTTTGAGTTGGAAAGTGCGCAGAGACAATCGCAGGAAATTTTTGATAATATCACGGCCAACTATGCCATTTCCAAAGATGGACGTTACCGTTTTAAGGCATTCCGGACAAATCAATACCAAATTGAGGGGTTTGTCGTGGAAACAGGCGTTGGTTTTGTTCTGACCTTGGACTATGACTCGGCTAGAAAAAATGGCAAAAAGACAGGGGCTCGAATTAATTTTTAATTATATTATTTGTAAATTCTTGTTTAGCAAACTGTAAATTAAAATATATTTAAACAATTCATATTAAGAACATTACCTATATAATTTCTCATTTTGAGAGAAAAATAATACTGAAATTCATGTCAAAATGTACGCAACGAACTTCCTGAATAAAAAAAAGAACCTATTCTTCCTTTTCATTTTCTTTTCATGGATATTTCATTCGTGTCAGGTATATAAAAAAGTGCCCGTCGGCGAGGCTATTTACCAGGGAGCTCGTGTCACGATTACACCTCAAGATAGCCGTTTAAAAATTAAAACGGCTTCTTTGGTAGAGCAACTCCAAGAAGACGTAATTCGACCCGAACCCAATAGTCAGATTTTTGGATTTCCTTACAAAGCAGCTATTTATTATTGGTTGGGAACGAATGAAAAAAAACGAAATTGGACGGATAAAATCGTATCTCGGTTTGGTGAAACGCCCATTTTATTGAGCCAATCTATCCTCGACCGCAACAAGCAGCTGATTCAAGATTATCTTCGTGCAAAAGGGTATTTTGGTACAGTCGTCGAAACAGATAAATTAGCTCAAAAACACAAAGCAACCGCGCATTATCGTATTCAATTACCGACAAGATACAAGATACAATTCGTTGATTATCAAGATATAAACGAAAGTTCGTTACATTCTGACTTTTTTCGTGCAGGAGTTTCTTCGCTAATCAAAGCGGGTGATTTTTTTGATTTTAGTTTGGTAAAAGAAGAGCTTAAACGTCTGGAAAAAACTCTACGGTCACAGGGATATTATTATTTTTCATCGAATTATATTGGTATAGAAGCTGACTCAACGCAAGCCAAGCAAGCCCTTGCCCTCCGCTTTTTTCTGAAACCGAACCTTCCCGAACGAGCTAAAAAACAGTATTTAATCAACGATATTTATGTCTTTACACAAGAAAACGGCAACCAGGAAATCATTGATTTAACCGCTGATATGTTCCGTGGTGTTCTTCTATTTGACTCTACTGAAAGGTATAAACAAACACTTTTTACAGAAACTATCGGTTTTCGGCCGGGGAATGTTTACAGCGAAGAACTCGCTGAAATCACACGGACGCGATTGGTTGAACTGAATAACTTTCGCTTTGTCCAGTCGCGGTTTGAGGTCGTCAATCGATTGGATTCTACCTTATTGAATGTCTATTATTATTTGATTCCACAGAAAAAAAAATCACTTCGCACAGAGTTAAATGCCATTACACGCTCCAATGGTCTGTCGGGTTCACAAGTGAGTATTAATTGGAAAAACAGCAATACATTCAAAGGCGCCGAACAATTGGTCATTTCAGCGATCGGCGGAATTGAATTACAACTCGGAGGTCCTTCTCCAGGTGAATACCGCGACAACTACCGTTTTGGTCTTGAAGCAAACCTCTTGATTCCACGCTTCTGGCTACCTTATGGACGTATTGACCCAGAAACTAGCCGTGTTTTGCCCAAAACCGTTGTAAATATTGGGTACGAAAACTTCATCAAAAGTGGATTGTACAATCTCAACTCCCTCCGTACTTCACTTGGTTATACTTGGCGGCAAAATGCACAATTCACGCATACACTCTCACCCTTAAACCTGAATTTTGTTCGTTCTAGCAAGTATAGTGAGGAATTTATTGCGGAAATTTTTCTTGACCCACGTTTGCTTTCTATCCTAGACAACCAACTCATTCCAAGTGGTTCTTACCAAGGTGTATTTACACCCAAACCTACCCGAAATGGGCGTGACCAATGGTCTGTTAGTGGAGGTATTGATTTAGCTGGAAATTTAGTTGGTCTCTTTCATTTACTTCAACAAGATGAGACAAAAAGAGGAAAATTGTTTGGAGAAACTTTTGCGCAATATGCTCGTTTTGAGGGGGATATTCGGTATAGACATACGTATAACCCGCAATTAAAATGGGCAAATCGACTTTTTCTAGGCGTTGGTATTCCGTATGGAAATTCCCTTCAACTCCCGTTTGTGAAACAGTATTTTTCAGGAGGAAACAACTCTATTCGTGCTTTTCGAGCAAGAGCAATTGGCCCGGGAACCTACCAAAGAACAGGAAATTTGACGGAGCAATTTCTTGGAAATAATACGGGAGACATCAAAATTGAGCTCAATACAGAACTCCGTTATAAAGTCACGAACTTTATCGAAACCGCTTTTTTCGTGGATGCAGGGAATGTTTGGATGTACAAAGACCCCTACATTTACGACGAAGGAGCTTTATTCACCAAAGATTTTTATAAACAACTTGCCATTGGCTCAGGAATCGGCCTTCGCCTAGATTTTTCATTTATTATATTCCGAATGGATTTAGCAACTCCCCTACACAAGCCTTGGTTAGAGCAAGGAAGCCGCTGGACATTTGATACGATTCAATGGAATAAAGCGTGGCGACAAGAAAATCTACTCTTAAATTTGGGTGTTGGGTATCCGTTTTAGTTTACTTGTTCCAAAAACGGATTAAAAGCGTTTCCGCTACCAAAAAAAGAAGAGCCGCTGCTGCAAAATACCACCACAAAGGAGTTACGCTTTCATTTGCTGCGAATAACGTAGGAATATCCGCTGCTGTTAGCCCATCGTGTACGATTACATTTGGCCATTTGTGCGTCATTTGACGTAATTCTTCTACAGAATAATGGGCAAGCAAGGACTCCTTCGTTTCGTAATTAAGTGCTATTTTCTTGAGATATTTTCCATCTACAAATACCTCATAAATCCCAGACTCCACACGCTGGCCACTTGGTATTTCCGCCGATGTAGGAACTTGAACCACCCATTCATTTCCTTGAATAGATTGGCTTGGAACAAAGGACGACTGACCTTTCTTTAATGTAATTGTTGCATTTGCCACCTGTGCAGAATATGGAATACGGATGACATCTTTTTGACCAAAGCGGTAAGCCATTTGGGGTTGTGTCATACTTAGTGCAGCTATTTTAATAAAAGTTGCTACAAAAAAAGCATGTTCTACAAATGACCCGTACGTTTCGTTCATGGGTGCTGCTAAAATATACGCAAATCCGCCAGTGGGTTGCTTGGTTCTCGTCAAGAAACGCGCACCTGTCTGTTGCTGCCAAATCACATCACCAGCTCCACGCCATGCCAACCTCGTTTTTACAGCTGGTACTTGCATTTTCCCTTTTTCAATCGGCGTATTTTTATCAAAAACATCCGAAAAAAAAGCATTTGATACATCGGGTTCTGCCAACGGAACAGCTGGAGAATCACTAGAGAGTAATTCCAAAAATTGAATTCCCAACATAGTTAAAAAGGAACGGTATTCTTCCAATGAAAATGAACCAGATGGAGGAATAACCAGCACGCTTCCTCCTTTTTCCATCATTTTTTTGGCGGCATCGCGAAGCCCCGAAGGAAAACGGGTAACTCCGTCCAAGATAAGCAGATTTGTATTTACCAAAGCCCCTAAGTTCACAGTCCGAACAGAAGCACCTGAATACGTAACAAAGGTATCATCTTGAAATACTTCTTTCACATATTTTGAGGCAGACTCTTCAAACAAGTGCGTTACTTTTACTTGGGGCGAAGCTACCAAAACAAAATGGTACGTATTATCAAATGTGACGGGTTTATCTTCCATTTTAAGCTGCCCTTCGTGTTCTCCTTTATCCCGAATAGTGAAAGAAAAAGTAGTGGTAACTTGTCCTTTGGGCGCAATAGTAACGGTCGCCGAAGAGATGGGCTGATTATCCAACAAGAATCGCACAACCGCTTTATCTATTTGTTCGTCTCCAGTATTCCTTAGACGAACTCGTAGCGTCGAATTCTCCATTTCTCTTAAAAAAGGATTTTCCAACCAAACAGAATCTATCACGATGTTAGCTGTTTTTTCTGGCAAAACAGGGATAAAATGATATTCGTCCAATGAATCAATGGGGAGTTTAGCCATAGAGCCCAAGGTACTTTTCTGAAAATCGGAGAAATAAAAAAAACGGCGTCTTCCTCCTTTTTCAACGGCATCAGCAGCTTTTGCTTGTCTGTTCATAAGCTGCGCCAATGTCTTTGTTTCTCCAGAAAACCGCACTTCAGTTAATTCTTTTTTTACTTGTTTCGGAGAAATCGGACTGGCTGCTCCTGCCAATCGGTTGTTTGTCATCCATTGCCAAGAAGAGGAAACCTCTGCTGTCGTCAGCCATTCTTCCAGTTGAATAACTGCCTGGTCTAGTAAACCTTTGTTATCTACTAAATTTTCCATGCTATTTGAGTTGTCGAGATATATACTTTGCAACCCAAAGGCACTCGTCTCTCCAGCAACGCCTTCTTGTTTATTTGCCCAAAAAGGTTGGGCAAATGCGAGAACCAAGCACGCCAAAGCAAGCAAACGTAGGAGCAATGTCAGCCATTGTTTTAATGTCCGGAATGAGCTCGTCTGCATGTCTATCGTCCGGAGAAAAGAGACTTGGCTGAAATATACTTTTTTTGTTCGTCTAAAATGAAAGAAGTGAATAAGAATCGGGATGAGTAGGGCGCTCAATGCCCAAAGGAAAGAAGGGACTAAAAATTGCATATCGACATTCGATTTTCACCATTAAAACGTAAATTTAGGTAGATTACCTCCAAGAATGCTATTTTACACAAACATTCTCACGGATTTTGAACGCGGGGTTTTCAGGAAACGTCCTTTTGAGCAAATCATCTAAAAACAACAGAACCGCGTATTTAATGTGTTAGAGATTTCTATACATCACAAACTCATGCCTATACACATTGTTTTTCGTAGGCATCTATTAAAAACACTGTACCCAGAATTGATATGACTCATTCGATTTCTACGAAGAAACTAAGCATTATTATCCCAACATACAACGAGGCAGATTCTATACAAGCACTTGTTCATTCGATTTTGTCTCAAAAAAATGAATTTATTCACCAAATAATCATTGCAGACTCTCCGGCAAGTACAGACGGAACATTGGAGGCCGCGCGGGCTATTCCAGATGTTTTGGCTGTAAAATCACCATATAGGGGACGTTCGGCACAAATGAATTACGGAGCAAGTTTTGCTACTGGCGATATTCTTTATTTTGTACACGCTGACATACAGCTTCATCCAGATTTCTGTACGGATATACAGGTGGCAATTCAAGATGGATTTCATTTGGGTTGTTATCGCTATTTATTTGATACCTACCCAACTCCTTTGTTGCGCATCAATTCATTTTTTACTCGATTTAATAAAATTTGGTGTCGAGGTGGCGACCAAACACTTTTCATTACCAAGGAGGCATTTTCGGCGCTGGGTGGTTTTCGAGCAGACTATCTCATCATGGAGGACTACGATATTTTACTCCGTGCGCAAGAGGCGCGATTGGCATTCAAAATCATTCCTAAAAATGTCGTCGTATCTGCGCGAAAATATAGCACGAACGGGTACTTCAAAGTTCAGTTCGCAAATTTCACGGTTATGCGCATGTTTTTAAAAGGGAAATATACCCAACAAGAAATGGCTGAAACCTACAAAAAGATGCTAGACTACCGAAATTAATGGTGGTTTCAAGTCAAAAGAACCTTAGCAAGACGAAATGAGACATTCAGCCACTGCTGTAGAAAATCACAAACCAAGATCAAATCAAAGCCCTATCAACGCCAAACATTTCACTTCGTTGGGGCTTTGATTTGGTAAAAAGTCGATTTTCTGCGCTTAGTTTACTCTGAGAAGGCGAAAGGAATAATGAAACATTTTGGTTGATTTAACCGAAATTAAGGAAACGAAAGGATATAAAACAGTATTTTTTTAGTAATTTTAACGGTTAAACCATTTAATAAATACGGATGTATTTTACATCTTGTCCTTATTTTAGGACACCTGCTTATACCTTAAACTATTTGATACATGTCTAGTATTCAACCAACTCACGAACCAAAAACACAAAGTTTAGACCTTTTATCTGGCATTCAACAGGTCGGTATCGGGGTTATTTCAGCTGAAAAAGCCTGGAAATGGTACAACAAAGAACTTGGTTTAGATGTACCTGTATTTGATGACGTGGCAGAAGCCAAATTAATGACCAGATACACCAAAGGCATTGTTCGGGAGAGAAGAGCCATCTTGGCCGTCAATATGGCTGGCGGTGGTGGTGCAGAAATTTGGGAATCTACCTCTCCAGCGCCTATCGCCCCTGAACATCAACCAGAAATCGGTGATTTAGGCATCTTCAGCATTAAAGTAAAATGCTTAGATGTGGCTCAATTTGCCAAAGAAAAAAATCTCTCTGTTGTTTATACACCTGAGCAAAAAGCAACAACTTGGCTATCAGATACAGCCAAAAATACCATTCAAATTGTTCCTGACTCTTCTTGGTTCAAGCCCACTTCACACCTAACAGGCGGAATCGTAGGCGTTATTATTGGAGTCAGTGACATGGAAAAAGCGTTGGCTCTTTATAGCCACACATTGGGGATTAATCAAGTTGTGTACGACAAAACGGGTACTTTTGAGGATTTTACTCCACTTTCTCGTGGAGAAGAACAATACAGACGTGTACTTTTGCGCAAACCCAAAAGCAAACAAGGGGCTTTCACCAATTTATTTGGAAATATTGAAATCGAATTAGTACAAGCCCTAGACAGAACGCCTCGTATGATTTTTAAAGGCAGAAGTTGGGGTGATTTGGGCTATATCCACGTATGTTTTGATGCAATCAATATGGATGCAATCAAAGAACGATGCGATGCCAATGGATTTCCGTTTACCGTTGATAGCGCCAATACCTTTGATATGGGCGAAGCAGGCGGGCGTTTTAGCTACATCGAAGACGCAGACGGAACACTCATCGAATTTGTTGAAACCCACAAAGTGCCTATTTTGAAGAAAATTGGTTGGTATTTGAATCTTAAAAAACGAAAAACACAAAAACCGCTTCCAAATTGGATGGTTTCCACCATTGGCTGGGGTAAGGTAAAGCCAGACTGATTTACAATAAAAATACTCTTTTTCAAAAGCGGGGGCATCTGAACTCTCGCTTTTGTCGTTTAATAGGTTTCTAATAAACAACCCACCGTGTTTTCGTAGCATAGTAGTACGATGCAATTGACCTCTACCTATTTTGAAAATATACGAATGATCGCCTATCAAAAAACTAGATTGGTTCAGTTAGTCATTAAGAAACCCTAACAGCTGCTTTCCCATCAAACGATGGAGTAACTTAAGCCATTGTCCGTATAGACAAGAAATAAGAACAAAGTACAAATTTTGATACATCAAAAATAAACACTATCTTTGCGACTCATTTTCAGCGAATGCCTCTTTTTGCCTAAGAGAAGCCTCTTTGCAGTAATCAAACACATCACATTTTAGCGTCATTATCATCATGGATTTAATCAAATTTGTAGAGTCGCAGTATAGCGCTCCGAGAGCTGCTCATCCTGACTTTAAGGCTGGGGATACCGTTAACGTACACGTTCGTATCATTGAAGGTGCGAAAGAGCGTATCCAGATTTTTCAAGGAGCCATCATCCAACGCCGTAATCTTGGAAGCAGCGGAGAGACATTCACTGTAAGAAAAGTATCAAACGGAATTGGTGTTGAGCGTATTTTCCCAATTCTTTCACCAAGCATCGAAAAAATCGAGGTTCTTCGTAAAGGTAAAGTTCGTAGAGCAAGATTATTCTATCTACGTGGCAAGCAAGGAAAAGCAGCTAAAATCAAAGAGCTTAAGAAGAAATAATAGTTGATTACCTACAACTGAAAAGTTTATAAGTAATAGCTTTTTCATAAATTTGTGTAAAAATGCCGTCTTCTTTAGGCGGCTTTTTTTACAAACTCTCCACACATTTTTTCATTTCTATGCTTTCTTTTTACAAATACCAAGGCACCGGAAACGACTTCATTCTTATAGACAATCGCCTTCAGCATTTTTCCAAAGAAGCTTCACTCATCGAAAAACTTTGCGATCGCCGTTTTGGTGTTGGTGCTGACGGGCTCATTTGCCTTGAAAACTCCGAGGACTCACAGTATGATTTCCGAATGGTTTATTTCAATGCTGATGGGTTTGAGGGTAGTATGTGTGGAAACGGAGGGCGTTGCATTGTTCGCTTTGCTCATGACTTGGGAATTATCCAAGAAAAAACCACTTTCATTGCCGTTGACGGCCCTCACGAAGCGCAGGTTACAGTCGAAAACATTCATTTAAAAATGAGTGATGTATCGAAAGTGGAACAATACGATGCATACGACTTTTTAAATACAGGCTCTCCTCATTACGTTGCTTTACAAAACGACTTAGATAGTTTAGATGTAACTTCCGTGGGCTCATCTATTCGGTATTCTCCTGAATGGGTAGAAAAAGGCGGTACAAATGTAAACTTTATGGAAGTCATTTCTACCAACCATTTGTATGTACGCACGTATGAAAGAGGTGTAGAAGACGAAACATACTCATGCGGAACAGGAGTTACAGCATGTGCAATTAGTAGTTCCTTACGATTCAATTGGGCATCTCCCATTGCGATTAAAACCAAAGGTGGCAACCTCCAAATATCTTTTCAGCAGGATATATCCGAAAAATTATTCACTCAAATCTATCTCATTGGTCCTGCCCAACGTGTATTTATAGGCCAATTGGAAGAAAAAACCTTATTTTAAGGTATTCAATGAGAAAAAAACCATTGAATAATTTGTCTATTGTAAATATATACTGTAAAATTGCGTGACAATTGAATGAATGCCTTTTGCCACCAAGCGCAAGACACACAGAATTCGTCTTCCTTTTACACCATCCATTTTTCGTTTATTATCAAAATCCTGGACGGCTCCGTTTACCGAGCCTAGCGCCACTCATGTATGCACACGTTTCATCTATTTAGCTCCTTTCCATATACATTGAGCCAGCCGTCCTACCATTGTATTACAGCACTGTATCCTAACAATTATGTATCAAGTAGAAGAATTAAACAGTAAACTTCTCTCAGAACTAAGAAAAATTGCTGACGAGGTCGGCATCACTGAATACCGAGGTATTACAAAAAAAGACTTAGCTCACATGATTGTAGCTAAGCTCACCCCCGCCGCAGAAGAAAGCCCTACTCTTGACCTAAAAGTAGAGATTGTAGAACAAGCACTTATTCCTGAGCCTGAACCAGAAACGGTCCCCGTAGTGAAGCAGGAATCTCCACAAATCATGGAAGATACATCCCAAAAACCGAAACTTAGACGGCGAATTAGGAAGGGGGAAGAGGAAGAAGAAACCAATGAGGAATCTACTTCAGCAATACCAACGCAAGAGACATTCCAAGAGACGGCAGAAATAAAAGAAGAATTTGCAATAAAAGATACCCAACAAGACTCCGGAAACTCATTTATTGAAAACGAAACAGAGGTAAAAAGAGAAATTCCGAACATCAGTGACGAAGATCTAGGCATTACAGAAGACAGTGTAATCAACCAACGTGAAAAAAGAAAACACGACGAGTACAGCCGAAACATCAAAAAACAATTCAATACATTAGTCAAAGAATTTGATGGTTTAATTGACAACGAAGGTGTATTGGAAATTATGTCTGACGGTGGATATGGTTTTCTTCGTTCAGGAGATTACAACTACCTTGCGAGTCCAGATGATATTTATGTATCTCCTTCACAAATCAAACTTTTTGGACTTAAAACCGGGGATACAATTCTAGGTTCTATTCGCCCTCCAAAAGATGGAGAAAAGTATTTTGCTTTATTAAAAGTCACCTCTGTCAACGGAAAAACCACGGAGGAAATCAGAGACCGCGTTCCTTTTGAATATCTTACCCCGCTGTTTCCACAGGAAAAAATTCATCTGAGTACAAAACCTGACCAAATGTCCACGCGCGTGTTGGACTTATTTGCCCCCATCGGGAAGGGACAAAGAGGTATGATTGTTGCTCAACCTAAGACGGGTAAAACTGTGCTTCTCAAGGAAATTGCAAATGCAATTACGCGGAATCACCCAGAAATTTATTTGATTATCCTACTTATAGATGAACGCCCAGAAGAAGTTACAGACATGCAGCGGAGTGTTCGAGCGGAAGTTATCTCTTCTACTTTCGATGAAACCGCCGACAAACACGTGAAGGTTGCAGGTATGGTACTTGAAAAAGCCAAACGGTTGGTTGAGTCTGGGCATGATGTGGTTATTTTATTAGATTCCATCACACGCCTTGCACGTGCCTACAATACAGTTATTCCTTCTTCGGGTAAAATTCTTTCTGGTGGGGTAGATGCCAACGCACTACACAGACCGAAACGTTTCTTCGGTGCAGCAAGAAATGTAGAAAATGGTGGTTCTTTGACTATCATTGCCACCGCTCTGATTGACACAGGCTCCAAAATGGATGAGGTTATCTT
>CAYNRA010000007.1:28149-36406 GCA_964399465.1 uncultured Cytophagales bacterium | reverse complement strand
CAAAGGAACAGGAAATATGGAACTCCAACTTGACCGTCGCTTGGCGAACAAACGCTTGTACCCTTCCATCGATATTTTGGCCTCAGGTACACGTCGGGAAGATTTATTAATGGGGAAAGACGAACTACAAAAAGTTTGGCTACTACGTAAATATCTCTCCGATATGAACTCAATGGAAGCCATGGAGTTTATATTAGACAAAATGAAAGGAACGCGAAATAACGAGGAATTTTTATTGACGATGAACCGGTAAATATACATTCGCGCGCATAAAAAAAGAGACACCCTTATTCAGGATGTCTCTTTTTTATACTACTAATCCATCTCTCAATAGATCTCATCGTTTATCATACCAAAAATTCAAATAAATCGGGTTTATCATTGATATATGTAAACTCCACGTGATAGGTATTCATCCTATCTATAAGCCCTTGTAAATCAGATTTTTGTGCAATTTCAATCCCGATGAGAGCAGGCCCTCTTTCTCTTGATGTCTTCTTTGAATATTCAAAATGCACTATATCATCGGTAGGGCTTAAAATTTCATTTAGAAACTCTTTCATAGCCCCAGAACGTTGCGGAAACTTAACGATGAAATAGTGTTTCAGACCTTCAAAAATAAGAGATCTTTCCTTGATTTCCTCCGTACGTGTGATGTCGTTGTTACCACCTCCAACAATACAGACTACGTTTTTCCCTTTTATCTTGTCTTTTATAGTATCCAATGCAGCGACACTCAGAGCACCAGCGGGTTCTGCCACGATGGCTTCTTCGTTATAAAGCTGCAAAATTGTAGAACAAACCTTCCCTTCTGGGATGATTAGTACGTCGTCAAGATTATCTTGACAAATATCGAACGTCATGTCTCCCACCCGCTTAACGGCTGCACCATCAACAAACTTATCGATGTATTCAAGGGTTATCACATGTCCAGCTGCCAACGATTCTTTCATAGATGGCGAACCCAAAGGTTCTACCCCAATCAGTTTGGTTTTGGGGCTTAAATTTTTAAAAACCGTCGAAACTCCCGCTGCGAGCCCTCCACCACCAATGGCAAAGAGTAAATAATCAATTTTAAAATCAGCGTCTTTAAAAATTTCTAAGCCAACCGTTCCTTGTCCTTCAATGACTTTTTGGTCATTAAATGGATGGACAAAAACAGCCTGATGCGTCTGCACGTACTCTTGGGCTGCATAAAAAGAATCATCGTACGTATCACCTATTAATTCAATAGTGACCCATTCTTTTCCGAACATCCGTACTTGTTTGACTTTTTGGGCAGGCGTCGTGGTGGGCATAAAAATCACGCCTTTTACCTTCATTTTATGACAGGCATACGCAACGCCTTGGGCGTGATTTCCGGCACTTGCACAGACAACTCCATTTGCTAATTCGTCAGGAGACATTGTTGCCATTTTGTGGTACGCGCCCCGTATTTTGTACGACCGAACGACTTGTAAATCCTCCCTTTTCAGGTAAATATTTGCCTCGTACTTTGCTGATAAATTTGTATTAAAAGTGAGTGGCGTATGCACGACAACCTCCCGAATATGTTGGGCTGCGGCAAAGATATTTTCAACGTCGATAGACATATTGTTGTTTATTTGATGAAGTTAGGGTCGTTTCCTATGTAAAACTGACAGCGAAGTTAATGACTTCCTTTAAATTGAGGAGAGGGAAATAGAATAAAATAAAAAAGTCCGGGCAATTAGTTGTTACTAATTACCCGGACGAACCCAAAGCTATCGCTTTTCTTAGCTGTTTTCAGGACGGAGACTGCGTACAGTTCTTCCGGCTTGCCACATTTCAGATTCGCGTAGTTCTGCTAATTCTTCTTCTAATTTTTCACGGTAATCAGGTTGTGAATTACGTTCGATAGATATACGTGCTTCGTTTTCTGTTTTTACCGAATTATATAATTGCTCAAATACAGGTTTTGTTGCATCTCTGAAAGGTTTCCACCAGTCAAGTGCACCTCTTTGCGCTGTTGTAGAACAGTTTGCATACATCCAATCCATTCCGTTTTCAGCTACGAGTGGCATGAGTGACTGTGTCAATTCTTCTACTGTTTCGTTGAAAGCTTCCGAAGGAGAATGGCCATTGGCACGAAGTACTTCGTACTGAGCGGCAAAAATACCTTGGATTGCACCCATTAGTGTACCTCTCTCACCTGTCAAGTCAGAAGTAACTTCTTTGTAGAAATCTGTCTCGAACAAGTAGCCAGAACCCACACCAATTGCCATAGCTATACATTTTTGGCGTGCATTTCCTGTTGCATCTTGGTAGATAGCAAAAGATGAGTTTAGTCCTTTTCCTTCGACAAATAGGCGACGTAGAGACGTACCAGAACCTTTTGGAGCAGCCAAGAACACATCTACATCTGCTGGCGGAACGATACCTGTTTTATCTTTGTATGTAATTCCGAAACCATGAGAGAAATACAATGATTTACCTGCAGTTAGGTATTTCTTTACTGTTGGCCAAAGTTCAATTTGCGCTGCATCAGACAACAAATAACAAATAATTGTTCCTTTTTCTAGTGCTTCTTCAATTTCGAATAAAGTTTCACCAGGAACCCATCCATCAGAAATCGCCTTATCAAACGTTTTTCCTTTGCGTTGCCCAACGATTACATTCAGGCCGTTATCCCGCATATTCATGGCTTGTCCAGGACCTTGAACCCCGTACCCAATCACTGCGATTGTTTCATTTGCCAATACCTCTCTTGCTTTTTCAAGAGGGAACTCTTCGCGTGTTACTACTTCTTCTTCGACTCCGCCAAAATTTAATTTTGCCATTTTACTTATTGAATAGTTTGATTAACAAAAGGGCGTTCTCTGGTATTCACCTTTGAACTATATAAAGATTTCTCTATCTATTTTATGTACAGAGAAAGTTCTTTCAATCTACAAATAATACTCCCACTCTACGTCCTCTGGGAGATATTCTACCAATCCTTGTGGTGTTTTGCCTACAGCTACTCTGCCAGACCGAACAAACTCGATGATTCCGTGCGGTTTGATATATTTGAAAAAATCAAAGATTTCTCGTTCAGTTCCGGTTTTTTGAATTGCCACGTAATCCAAACCCCAATAAACCACCCAAGCTTTATATACACGATTGATGGTTTCAATGTCCAATGGTTTAGATTCTAACGGCGTTGGAATTTTGAACAATGCGATTTCATTATACACAATATCCTCATTCAAGTATCCAAATACAGCGAGTACCTCCACGACTTTTCTAATTTGCCGAACTAATTTTTCAACCTCTTCGCGTTTGTCGTGTTGAATTACAATTGTATATCTAGAAATGCCTTTACGTTCTGTTTCAGATACCGTTAAGCTTTCAATATTGATTCTTCTTCTTGTGAAAATAACCGTTATTTTATTGAGTAAACCGATACTATTTTCGGTAAAAACACAAATCGTATATGTTGTCATGATAATGCCTTCTTTGTTGATAAATGTACAAAATCTATTTAAGTCGAATATCTGCTACGCTTTTCCCTGCTGGAACCATTGGGAAGACATTCTCCTCTTTTTCTACAACAACTTCTAGCAAATATGACCCATCATAAGAAAGCATTGTATCAATTGCATCGGACAAATTTTCGCGTTCCGTACATTTCTGACCTTCGATCCCAAATCCTTTTCCAATCATGATGAAATCTGGATTTTCTAATTCAACAAATGAATATCTTTTTTCATAGAAAAGCTGTTGCCATTGGCGTACCATTCCTAAGAAATTGTTATTCAATATAATGAGTTTCACAGGCAATTTACTCTGGGCTATGGTACCCAACTCTTGGATTGTCATTTGGAAACATCCATCCCCAATAAATGCAATTACTTCTCGGTCAGGCGCCCCCATTTTCGCACCTAAAGCTGCTGGAATCGCAAAACCCATAGTCCCTAATCCACCGGAAGCAATGTATGAATGAGGGTTTTGGAATTGATAATAACGCGCCGTTACCATTTGGTGTTGGCCCACGTCTACCACAACACAAGCTTGGCCTTTTGTTTTCTCAGAAACCAACCGAACAACCTCGGCCATTTTAATCTTTCCTTCTCCTTTTAGATCTCTATCTGTTACCGCTTCGTTTTCTTCGGGCTCCATTTTGCGGAACTCATTTTTCCAGGCGGTAAAGTCACCACTTTTCACGAGAGGTGTCAGTAATTTAAGTGCCTCCTTGACATCACCAATAACAGGTGCTTCTGTTTTTTTGATTTTTTCTACCTCGGCTGGGTCAATCTCTATATGTACAATACGGGCTTGTTTCGCAAAAGTTGCGGCATCACCTGTTACACGATCATCGAAACGCATCCCGATTGCAATCAATACATCGCATTTGTCCGTCATGATATTGGGTGCGTAGTTACCATGCATACCCAACCAACCCATGTAATTTGGATGATCAATAGACATGGCCGATAGCCCCAATAGCGTACTTGCACATGGAATATCTGACTTCTCTACGAATGCACGAAACTCGTTCATTGCATCAGACAAAAGGACGCCATGTCCAAACAAAATATAGGGTCTTTTCGCTTGATTGATGAGATCAGCAGCTTTTTGTACCTGTTCAATTTTCGGCGTTACTCTTGGGTGATATCCTGCTAATTTCTCTATTTTTTTGTACGTGAATGGCTTAGTCATTAACGCCATTTGTGCATCTTTTGTAATATCAACCAATACGGGACCTGGTTTACCTGCTCGCGCAATAAAGAAGGCTTTCGCCAAGACTTCTGGAATTTCATCCGGATTGGTTACTTGATAATTCCATTTACAAACAGGTGTAGTAATATTAATAACATCCGTTTCTTGGAAGGCATCAGTTCCTAATAAATGAGACGATACCTGACCAGTAATAGCTACCATGGGTGTACAATCAATGATAGCATCTGCGATACCAGTTACAAGATTCGTTGCACCAGGACCAGAAGTCGCCATACAAACCCCTACTTTCAAACTTGAACGAGCGTATCCTTCTGCTGCGTGTGCAGCTCCTTGTTCATGCCGAACAAGCACATGTTTGATGCGGTCTGTGTAGTCATAGAGAGCATCATAAATAGGCATGATTGCTCCACCTGGGTAACCAAAAATAGTATCTACCCCTTCAGCCACAAAACATTCCATGAGTGCTTGTGAACCACTTAATGCTTGATTTGTACTATTGGGTGAGGTAGTCTCTTCGAGCTCATCCTTCACATCTATTAATGCTCCCATATTTATTTACAATTATGTTTTAATTTATTCGAGAATATCACCCAAAAACGCCAAGAAAGGCGCAAATGAATTAGCTTCTAAATCTTTATATCGATGATACATACCTGAAAGAAACAACTGACTCGCTGGTAAAACCCGATTTAGTTTCTTTTCTGGTAAGGTGGCACGCTTTTCATAAAACTCTGCGATTGCTTTCAGTTTTTCTGTATTTGTGACACCAATACTAATCAGCTTTTCTTCGAGTGTAGTAAAATACCTTACTTTATCTTTAAAAGGCGCTATTTTTACTTCTCTCGGCCTGCTAAATCTATCCAAAAAACGAATCGGCTCTTGGTTATTTGCTGCAATACCTACATACTGGGAAGCATGCTGGCGATATTTTACGAGCTTTCGGTCAATTATTCCAATTGTACCTTTGTGCGCGGCAACTATAGCTAACCAGTAGTCATGAATAAAGGTAGGATGAACGTTTTCAGGAAAAGGTGTTACCTGCTCGATGAGACTTCTCTTAACTGCCATCGTACAACCTGTTACTCGGTTTCCTTGGAGCAATATATCTACCTCCTTTTTTTGTTGAAAATCCGCCTGTTGCTGCTTCCAAAAGCGAACACTCTGCCAAAGATCCTTTTCGAGTGGTTCTAATTCACCATTTACTAATTCCGCATTTGAAAAAAGCAATTCCAACGAATCATTCTTCGAAAAAACATCCAGCATTACCTGAATTTTATCTTTCTCCCAGACATCGTCTTGATCACAAAAAAAGATAATATCTCCTGTACACAAGTTTGCTGCTTTTTCAAAGTTTTTTACCACTCGCAATGAACTTTCATTTTTATAGAAGCGAATAGGCAATTTATCTTCAAAATCCTTGACTACTTGTTCTGTACCATCTTTTGACTGATCATCACAGATGACGATTTCGTCCATTGGCATTGTTTGATTTAACAAACTATCCAGCTGTTCCGAAAGATATTTCTCTCCATTGTACGTGCACAAAGCAATCGATATCTTCATCTTTTCTCAATAAATTGGGACCAAAAATTTGGGTTGTATCTTTCCCAAGCATGACAACCGAAAGGCAATTTCTCTCCTATTTCTCGGTACCCGATTTCGGGATATTCCTCAAATGCAAACCGAAGCGCTGTTTTATAATCTGGAATTCGAATATTTTGCTTATATCGATTTACCTCCACTCCCCAAAAAACATCTTCGTTTAATCTATAATCTCCACTACTTGTGTAGTAGTTTATTTCCTTTTGAAACCGCCGTACAATCTCCAATGACTTTGGAATATTTCTTAACGAGAACCCACCATTACCGACTGAATTTGCCCGGATAATATCTCGGTAGGCAACTTTATTTGGATGTTTTAACTTAAAAAAGAGTGCTATTTTCTTCTTTAACCAAAAGACAAATGGGTTGCCCATATCTGCCTTTATCCAAGGTGCGCCTATATAATCATACCCTTCGTCACACCAATTTTCCAACTCATCTCGGAACACATACGCGTCCAATTGATAAATTAGTCCGTACTTAAAGTCCAGAAAAGTCTGGTAGAAATCAGTCGACAGCATCAATTTATTGTATGAATCCACCGATTTGAAGTAAGCATCTTCTAGTTCTCTTACCTCTATTGTACTGTATTGATTCTGAATCTGGGAGATATCTAACGATTTTGGTTTAATAAAAACGAGCGGATATCTCCCAAGGATACGAATACATTGTTCCAAAGACTGTATTTCTGTACTTAATAGTACATTTTTATATATTGGAATAATGACAACAACTTTCTTCATTATTTATCTGTCACACAACCTTCATCTGCGCCAGAAACTGTTTTTACATATTTTCTGAGAACACCTTTTTCTGTGAATGGAGGTTGTAGAGGAACCCAATTTTTCTTTCTTTCTGCCAATACTTCATCGGAGACATGTACATGAAGTGACCTTGTTTCAGCGTCAATGGTTATCAAATCACCATCCTCTATCAATGCGATAGTTCCGCCATCGTATGCTTCTGGAGAGATGTGTCCTACAACAAATCCGTGTGTTCCACCAGAGAAACGTCCATCTGTGATAAGAGCTACTTTATTTCCTAAACCTGCACCCATCACGGCTGACGTTGGCTTGAGCATTTCTGGCATTCCAGGCCCGCCTTTAGGACCTTCGTACCGAATAACGATGACTTGACCTTCCTTTATTTCTCCTTTTGCGAATGCTTCAAGCATTTCTTCTTCTTTATTACACACTTTCGCAACCCCTTCAAAACGAAGACCTTCTTTTCCGGTTATTTTGGCAACTCCACCGCGTTCAGCGAGATTACCATAGAGAATTTGAATATGTCCTGTTTCTTTGATCGGCTTTTCGACAGGGTAAATCATAGATTGCGCATCAAAATCTAAATCTGGCGCCTCCTCCAAGTTTTCGGCAACTGTTTTACCTGTTACAGTCATGCAATCGCCGTGAATATATCCCATTTTGTGTAGATATTTCATGACAGCAGGCACACCGCCCAATGCTAAAATATCCTCCATATAGTATTTCCCAGATGGTTTCAAATCAGCAATAAAAGGCGTTCTATCAGAAATATCTTGGATATCTTTGTACGTAAATTCAATATCTGCCGCGTGTGCGATAGCCAAATAATGAAGAATTGCATTAGTAGAACCTCCTAAAGCCATGACGATCGTCAACGCGTTTTCAAGCGATTTTTTTGTTACGATGTCACGCGGTAAAATTTGTTTTTGTAACAAGTTTTTCATCGCTGCACCAATCGCAATACATTCTTCTTTCTTGCCCTCGTGAGTTGCAGGATAGGATGAACTGTAGGGTAAACTTAGGCCGAGTGCTTCCAATGAAGAAGCCATCGTATTTGCTGTGTACATTCCTCCACAAGCTCCTTGCCCAGGTATAGCATTTTGGATAATTCCTTTGTAGTCTTCGTCCGAGATAGTTCCAGCGACTTTTTTTCCGTAAGCTTCAAATGCAGAAACAATGTGCAGTTGTTATCATCCAGAAATAGTGTTTGA
>CAYNRA010000007.1:0-28139 GCA_964399465.1 uncultured Cytophagales bacterium | reverse complement strand
CATATTGCCACACCACACCAAATAAAAGATCCTGAAACAATATCTAATTTTTCACCTTTCCATGAACCCGTCCGGACAGTCCCGCCGTAAACCATAATAGACGGACGGTTTAAGCGACACATTGCTAGCACAGCGCCTGGCATATTTTTATCACAACCCACAACGGTAATTAGGCCATCATACCATTGGCCTGAAACTACGTTCTCTATGGAATCAGCGATTATATCTCGGCTAGGGAGCGAATAACTCATTCCGTCGTTTCCGTTAGTCATTCCGTCAGAAACACCGATTGTATGAAATATTAAACCCACTAAACCGTTGGCTTGTATCCCCTTTTTTACATGTACAGAAAGGCCGTTTAAGTGCAAATTACAAGGGTTTCCTTCGTAGCCTGTACTTGCAATACCAATTTGTGCCTTTGCTAAATCCTCCTCGGTCATTCCGATGGCATATAACATAGCTTGAGCCGCCGGATTACTAACTTCCTGAGTGAGTGTTCTACTGAACTTATTTAAATCATTACTCATGTATAGAAATAGGTTAAGATAAGTTTTACCGATTAATTACAATTGAGAAAATTCTCTATCAGCGAAATTTCGCTTTTATTATGTTTTTATCAGCTTACAAATGAATAAAGTATATTCTTTTTTTCCAAACAATTCGCCTTTATTTTCATGTACTTGGATATTCAATTGTATTTTTTCAATTCATAATATTATTTTTCTACTAGTCAATGACTTATCTTTCATTTTCCTTTTTCCATCTACCAAAGAAAATTATGCAAATGGCACATTTGGTATCTTAAATTACATCTAAAGTCTATTATCTATCTATTCTATTTTGAAAAACACCAATATCCTTTTACTTTTAGCTAATACAATTTTTACATTCTTTCTAACTAAATGATGAAATTACGTCACCTTACTAGCTGTTTTCTACTTTCTATTTCGTGTGCATATGCACAAACGCCTGGTGCTATTTCTCCCAAAGTAAAGGAGAAAGCCCAGCAATTAGCCCAAAAATTTATCATAACAGACGGACACGTGGACTTGCCCTTCCGGTTGAAAGTTCGCCGTTTCCAATTAGAAAAAGAATACGTAGGAATTCCGATTCAAACAAATGATGGGGATTTTGACTACGTTCGGGCAAAAAAAGGTGGATTAGACGCACCTTTCATGTCTATCTATATTCCAGCTACGTATGATGCTCCAGGTGCACGTGGACTTGCCGACTCCCTCATCACTATGGTTAATTGGATCGCCAAAGAAAACAATACCTATTTTGAAGTTGCCCATACTCCACAAGATGTTATTCGCATTAAAAAATCGGGCAAAATAGCTTTGCCCATGGGCATGGAAAACGGTTCGCCTATTTCCGAGCTTAGCCAATTAGCAGAGTACAGAAAAAAAGGGATCAGTTACATTACCCTAACTCACGGCAAAGACAATCAAATCGGTGACTCATCGTATGATACTACCCGAACATGGAAAGGGCTGAGCCCGTTCGGAAAGCAAGTTGTTCAACAAATGACGAAAGAGGGGATTATGATTGATATTTCACACGTCTCTGACGATACCTTTTACCAAGTCATCGAGATGAGCCCCGTACCAGTTATTGCCTCTCATTCCTCCGCACGTAAGTTTACACCTGGCTTTGAGCGGAATATGTCGGATGATATGATTCGTAAAATAAAAACCAATAATGGAGTAATTATGGTCAACTTCGGTTCTACTTTCGTGGATGGCGAAGTCGCTAAATTGCGAAACGAAAATCAGAAAAAATTAGCAGCTATTCTAAAAGAAAAGAACTTGGGACTCCGTGACCCAGCCGCTAAACCTTATATTGATGCCTTTTATCAGACAACCCCCAATGTTTTTGCAGATGTAGAAAGAGTAGCAGACCACATTGACCACATCGTTGCTTTAGCTGGTATCAACCATGTTGGCCTTGGTTCTGACTATGACGGCGTTGGCGACAGTCTGCCTACTGGCTTGAAAGACGTTTCAGATTACCCAAATCTTCTTGCCGTTTTATTAAATCGTGGTTATTCTGAGAAAGATATTGAGAAAATTTGTTCTGGTAACTTATTCCGTGTTTGGAACCAAGTATTGGACTTTGCAAAAAAGTAACTTTTTATAGATAGCTGTTTGAGTAGATTTTAACTCAAACAGCTATCTATACTTTGGGCGGTTTAGCAAGAATGGCTAAATTTACGGAATGACAAAAATTTACATTATAGCAGGCTTTTTAGGTGCAGGGAAATCAACCGCAATTCTTGACTTGTTTAGGCAGAAGCCATCCAATGAATCTTGGGGAATTATCATTAACGAGCTTGGTCAAGTTAGTATTGACCATACTTTGTTTTCGGAACAAGCGGGTCTTACCGTTGCTGAGGTTCCTGGAGGATGCATTTGTTGTGCGTCAGAGAAAAATTTACACCTCGTTTTACATCAATTAATCACTAGAAGCTCACACGATAGAATCCTCATTGAACCCTCTGGAATGGGACATTTAGATGGAATCATTCGTACCATTCATTCATTCACATCGTCTTCCCCTGTATCTCTTGCATCTAGTATTGTTTTGGTAGATATCCCTGCCTGGCTGAAAGGCAAACAAACGGAACATCAACTATTTTGGGACCAAATTCATGCAGCAGACATACTTATTGGTACAAAAGCAGACAAAGTTACGGAAGACGAATACGATGCCTGGATAGATTGGGCAGAGTCTATTTTTCCTCCTAAAACAGCCATTGATTTATCTTTCAATAAGAAATTCAAACTAGCTTTACTCGACTCGAGCCCTTCTATTCTTCTTTCTCCGGCAGACGACATACCTACTATTGAAGTACAAATAGAAGGGAGTAAAGATCCCAAAGAAGTGACAAATGAGATTCAACGGTTTTCTAAAAAGCGAGTAGGAGCTTATGAGCATGGATGGATTTTTCCACCTGAATATCAATTCGACGTATCTGCTTTGCGTTCTTTTTTTGGGCAAATGCAGCATGTATTTCGAGCAAAAGGAGTTTTCAAAACCAGTTCAAGTAGTTATTTATTCAATGCCGTTTCCGGTGAATTTACCGTTGAATGGATAACGTATAACAAAGACAGCCGTTTGGAGATTATTGCTTTAGAGCCTGTTGATTGGGCAGAGTGGGAACCAAAAATCGAAGCATGCTTTATTCAACATCCATCTTAAAATCAGTTTAAACTTATGTTAATTCGATACGTTCGCATGACTTTTGAGGCCGATAAAGTCTCTACTTTTCTTGATTTTTTCAATAAAAACAAAGTTGCCATTCGGTCTTTTCCTGGTTGTAGCCATGTGGCATTATTACAAGATTTGGACAATCCAAACGTTTTTATGACACATAGTCACTGGGGAAGTGCAGAAGATTTAGAGAATTACCGAACATCATCTTTATTCGAATATGTTTGGGGAAATACAAAAATCCATTTTGCTGCAAAGCCCGTGGCTTATTCTGTGCAATGTATTGAAATTATTGAACCAGAAAAAAGTGAGTAAGAAGATGAAGAAGACCTTTTTAATGATTTTTTTAATTTGTTGGGCGGCAAGTTCAACCTCATTTGCTGCTACTTCAGCTGAGCCATTTCTTGGCGCAGAAAGCCAAGAACATCTTTTTCGGAAAGGCAAGAAAACAAAAAGTGGGAGGTACAAGAAGCGAGGAGGGCTGTTCGGGAAAAAAAATGACTGCGGTTGTCCTAAACATTAGTAAATCGACTAATAGCAAATTTTCTATATCTATAAAATATTAGCAATTCTAAAATTTACATAAACCATTAACAATCAATTACTTAAAAATATATGACTAAGTAAGTATCGAATCTTTTTTGTATTTTTCTTATTTGCGAGTTACTTTTACGATGAATTAATATGCGAAGAGAAGTTCTCTTCAAAAACAGAGTTTTAACCGATAACCCCATATAAAATGAGCGTTCTTGTCAATAAAGATTCAAAAGTGATTGTTCAAGGATTTACAGGTGCTGAAGGTTCTTTTCATGCTGGCCAAATGATTGAGTACGGCACTAACGTAGTTGGTGGTGTGACGCCAGGTAAAGGAGGTCAATTGCATTTAGATAGACCCGTTTTTAATACAGTTGCAGATGCAGTTTCAGCAACAGGTGCTGATGTGTCTATCATTTTTGTTCCCCCTGCTTTTGCGGCAGACGCAATTATGGAAGCAGCTGATGCAGGCATAAAGGTAATCGTTTGTATCACAGAGGGTATTCCAACAAAAGACATGGTGATTGCCAAGTCTTATTTAGTTGGCAAAGATGTTACACTTATTGGACCAAACTGTCCTGGTGTTATTACAGCCGGTGAATGTAAAGTGGGTATCATGCCTGGTTTTATTTTCACAAAAGGAACCATTGGTGTTGTGTCAAAATCTGGTACATTAACCTACGAAGCGGTTGATCAATTGACAAAGGTAGGTTTAGGTCAAACGACAGCCATAGGTATCGGAGGGGATCCAATTATCGGAACAACCACAAAAGAAGCCGTCGAGCTTCTTATGAATGACCCAGCAACAGAAGGAATTGTAATGATTGGAGAAATTGGTGGAGGAATGGAAGCAGAAGCAGCGCGCTGGATTCGTGAAACGGGCAACAAGAAACCTGTTGTTGGCTTTATTGCAGGTCAAACCGCACCTAAAGGACGTAGAATGGGACATGCAGGAGCTATCATTGGTGGAGCTGAGGACACGGCAGCAGCCAAAATGGCAATCATGAGAGAATGTGGTATTCATGTAGTAGAATCTCCAGCAGAAATCGGAGAAACAATGTTAAAAGCATTGGGTAAAGCATAAGCGAACTCAGTAAAAATAGATAAAACAAAAAGGAGAAGACAGCTAACATGCTATCTTCTCCTTTTTGTTTTGTTATCAAATTGTATAATTATTTCACAAGCTTTGCTATTTTTGTAGAAAAAAAACGTGACGATACGCTTCCAAACATTACTCACTCTTTTCCTTCTACAAGCTACTTTTAGCTTTGGTACTTTAAAAAAAGAAGCTACTGGTTTTGTCGTACATGACTTCGTAGATAGTTGGCGCATTTATGATTATGATGAAAATAAATACGTCCCCTACATTTCGGAGATACACGGAAACTCTCCTATTCACAGCATAATATTCAGACTTTCTGAGTACAAAGGATATCAAATTCGAATTGAAGTTGAACAGAAAAATTCCTATTTATTCATAAATGGCTCATTACAACGTAAAATAACCCCAGCACAACCCACGTATATGTCTGTAGACAGCCTTATGAGAATTCATGGTTCTGGGTCTTTTTTAATTACAATCTATGGTGATAAAGACATCACTAGAAAGCGAGTAGTCGTCTTCAACCCATCTCCTACCCTAATTCAAAAAAGTAGCGTCGTTTCAGAATCAGACACCTCTTTAAAACCGAGAGGACGATTCGCTTTAAAAACGCCAATTTCACTTATTTTTCTCTTCGTAATTATTTTATTTTCATATCTGAGTACATCATTTCCAAAAGCTGTCTCTCGTTTTTTTAATGTACGAGATTTGCTCACATTTCTCACGCGAGAGCAAACATTTTTAATAAATAAACCACTTAATGGAATTAATACCCTTTTTATACTTCTACTAAGTCATGTATTAGTTATTATCTATTTAGCTTTCAGTGCAAGGGAATTTGGCATCTTACAAAGTGGCTTACTTTTACAAATTGGCGAAGATTGGGGTACATCCTTAATTAACTATTTCAGACTCTTATTCTTATTTTTCTTGAGTTTTATATTAAAGTACTTTTACATAGCTTTAATTGGCAAATTATTTAATCTTGATAAGATAATTGAAATTCATTTTTTCAAACTAATACAGGCCTCACTAATCTTATACAGTACATTACTCATCAGTACTTTACCGGTATTTTTAGGATATACTACACTTCCTGATAATTGGATGACATGGCTGAAGGCTATTATCCTCATATTCTATGGAGTTAGAATAGTTATCCTTTATTTTACGATTATTCGGAATATTCCTGTTCAAATTTTATACTTAATTTCGTATCTTTGCATCGTCGAATTACTACCTATCATAGTAGGAACACGACTTGCCTTTTAATGCAAAAGTAATCTTACGACTTTTATTTTAACATCTTCTGCATGAGTACAATGACAGATACGAACATCGGAGAGCGTCTTCGCCAAGTAAAAAGCATCCTTGTTACCCTTCCTGAACCTGAAAGCAAGAATTCTCCTTATCAAGACCTAGTCGAGAAATACGATGTTAAAGTTGATTTTAGAGAATTCATCGATGTAAAAGGACTAGACCACCGTGAATTTAGAAAACAGAAAGTCGACATTTTGGCTCACACTGCAATTATTTTCACAAGTAGAAATGCAGTGGATCATTTTTTTAGATTGTGTGACGAATTAAGAATTGAGGTTCCTTTGGACATGAAGTACTTCTGTATTTCTGAGCAAACTGCGAATTATCTTCAAAAATACATTACCATTCGAAAAAGAAAAATATTCTTTGGTAAACGAACTGCCGCAGATCTTGAGCCATTCATTCTCAAACACAAAACAGAGAAATTTTTATTCCCTTGCTCTGATATTCGGAATGATGCAATTCCTAGTATCATGCGGAAACACAAATTACAACTTACAGAAGCTATCATATATGAAACTTGTCCTGCTGATTTATCTGACTTGACGGAGGTATTTTACGATATTATCTGTTTCTTCAGCCCATCAGGAGTAAATTCGTTAATGCATAATTTTCCGAATTGGCAACAAAATCATACACGTCTTGCTGCATTTGGGCCTACAACAGCCAAAGCAATCACTGATTTAGAACTAATTCTTGATATAGAGGCACCTTTACCTAATGCCCCCTCTATGGTTGGTGCACTTGAGCTTTATATCAAACAAGCTAACGATATCAAATAAAAAAAGGAGCCTAGGCTCCTTTTTTTATTTGATATCGTTACATTAAGTACCGTAAATTATATGAATCGTGTAAAACAAAACAACCTAATTATTTCGTTTATAGTCTATCAATTATTTAATTTGTAGATACCCTGATAAGACAAGTTCAAATATCATCACAAAATCCTGTTGTATGCGTCAAAAATACCTACTTTCGATCACCTTATTCGTCAGTCTGACCATTTGTACTGAAGTAGGAGCGCAACAGAATCCACAATTCGGAAATTATTTTTTCAATCAGCTTTATTTTAATCCTGCTTATGCAGGAAACAGTTCTAAAATTGATATCACAGGCATTGTACGCCTACAATATGCAGGTTATTCAGGGACTTTTGATCCTAGTGGTGCTCCTACAACACAATTTATCTCTATAAACTCCCCCACCCCTCAACGGAATGCTGGACTTGGCATGACTATTGTAAATGATGTACTTGGAGGAGGAAGAGTTGGAAGGGAAATACACCTTGCATACAGTTATCATATACCTATTGGTATCAATAAATTAAGTCTTGGAGTTGCCTCAGGTATATTAAGTAGAGGAATTGATGGTACCAAACTAAGACCAAGAGATGAAAACGACCCAAGTGTTCCAACAATTCAAGTACTTAGAACAAGACCTGACTTTAGTGTTGGAGTTGCTTTCAGTAGTGCTGTATACTCCATTGGAATCGGTGTAAAAAATATTACACAACCAAAAGTTTCCTTTACTAACCTTGAGACATCAAACGTGCAAAAAAGACAATATAATTTAACTGGAAATTACATCATTGGCGTAAATTACGACTGGGACTTAAATCCGATGTTTATCTTACGTTCCGATTTAACTACATTAACAGCTGAAGTGGGAGCCCTCGCTTTTTATAAGAATAACCTATGGATTGGATTAAATTATAGACATGAGGATGCGGTTGCTTTACTCACAGGTTTTAGCTTACCTAATTCTAGTTTTAGGCTAGGGTATAGTCTTGATTATATTATCAACGGCCAAGCTGCTAAAAGTCTGTTATCACATGAAGTTCTGCTTAGGTATTCATTGGCAGCACCAAAGAAAGGAAAGCGTTCTATAGTTAGAACACCAAGGTATCGTTTTTAACAAGAAGGCTTCCTAGATATAAATTCATTTCGCGCCAAGTAGGAAGTTTCTATTTTTTAAATATCTTTGCCGATTGGTAACAATATAGAATTCCAACAATACGTTTTTTATCTGTTTTTATTCACATAATTGATTAAAAAATTACTCCAACTAGTGGTTATATGCTGATAAACACAAAAAGTACCCGAACAATTTTATTGAAGGGAATACTTCTCATCACCCCGATTTTATTACTACAAAGCTGCGGAACTTTAAGTAAAATTAATCCCTTTGGTGGGAGCAAAAAAAGTGGTATCACTAATGAACCGATGCAAGGTATTCGTGATGGCGAGATAGTTTCTACCGCGAGAAAAGGCTACAAGCAATCTGCACCAAATGGCATGGTACTAATTCCATCAGGCTCTTTTACAATGGGACAAGCTGACGAAGATGTCATTTCTTCACGAGTCACCATGAACAAAAGGGTAACAATTGTCCCGTTTTACATGGATGACACAGAAGTGACAAATATGGAGTACCGCCAATTTGTAGAGGCTATGCTACTAGACTCTGTTTCCGTTTTAGGAGAAGAGTTCATCATGACTAAACTATACCCAGATACCACTGTTTGGAGAAAAGACTATACATTCCATAACGGTGATCAAATGACAGAGTACTATTTTAGCAGTCCCGCTTTTGACATGTATCCTGTTGTTGGAGTAAGTTGGGATGCAGCAAGATACTTCTGTACATGGCGTAGTAAGCTATTCAATGATTACAGAACAGAAAATGGTATGTTCCAATCTCCGCGATATAGACTTCCCTCTGAAGCTGAATGGGAATGGGCTGCTCGAGGTGGCAAAGAAGGAGCAAAATATCCATGGGGTAATCCGTATGTAGCTAACGGGAAAGGTTGCTTCTTGGCGAACTTCAAACCCTATCGCGGAAATTACCGCGCAGATGGGTACCCTTACACAGCACCCGTAAATGCTTTCAATCCGAATGATTATGGCCTTTATAACATGGCTGGTAATGTAGCAGAATGGACACAAGACGCGTATTCAGAAGCCTATATGCCTGTCACTTGGGACTTAAATCCTGTTTATGATGACCCAAATGAGCCAAGAAAAGTAATCAAAGGTGGCTCTTGGAAAGACGTAGCATACTTCTTGGAAACAGGTACATCAACGTATGAGTTTAGAGACGCTACTCGCTCTTACATTGGTTTCAGATGTGTAATGGACAGACTTGGCTCTATCCCTGGCAGAGAATAACATTAAATCTATTCATCTTACTAAAATACAATTTACATGGCAGCGAACAACAGTTCAAGTTTTTTTTGGGACAAATTCATCCCTTTCTTCTACTCAGTGGGTGCATCTGTAGTAATCCTTGGCGCACTAGGTAAAATCATGCACTACGACTGGGCATCTTGGATGCTACCAGTAGGTCTAGGAACAGAAGCAGTTATATTTTTAGTTTATGCATTACAAGCATTCCTACGGCCAGACAAATCGTATGCTTGGGAAAAAGTATATCCAGAACTCGCAGACGATTTCCAAGGAGAATTACCTAAAAGAACTGCAGTTACTTCAACTGCTGGAATTGGTTTAACAGCGAAAATGGACGACATGCTTGCTAATGCTAAAATAACGCCAGATATTTTCGATAACCTAAAAGCTGGAATTCAAAATTTAACAAATACTGCATCAAAATTAGCTGACGTTTCAGACGCTGCCTCAGCATCTAACGAATATGCAAAAAACCTTAAAATCGCATCGCAAAAAGTGAATGAAATGAATTCTGCTTATGGTGTGGCGGTAGCAGCAATGAATACAATGGCAGATGCAACAAAAGATGCGCAAGAATACCGTGCACAATTTGCGAAAATTACGCAAAATATGGGTGCTTTAAACGCTGTCTATGAACTAGAATTGCAAGATACAAACAAGCACCTAAAGGCGATGAATGCTTTTTATGGCAACTTATCAACTGCAATGCAACACATGGCAGATGCTTCTAAAGATACACAACAATTTAAGAATGAGCTTGGTAAGTTAACTACAAACTTGAGCTCATTAAACCAAGTATATGGTAGTATGTTAACCGCGATGAAAGGTAATTAATCAACATCTAAATAACGTCACTTTTACAAAACATTTAAATGGATAAAATATGGCTGGTGTAAAGGATTCACCCCGGCAGAAGATGATCAACATGATGTATCTTGTTCTGACGGCGATGTTGGCACTTCAAGTCAGTAATGCAATACTTGAGAAGTTTCAATTACTCAATAATAGTTTAGAACAAGCAAACTCTTCTGCGGCAAAAACAAATGAAAGAACTTTAGCTGCTATGTCAGAAGCTGTTGAAAAGTCTGGAAATAAACCAGAATATGTCAAATTATTAAAAATAGCTAGCGATGTACGTAAACAATCTGATATGATAAACGCCTACATCAATGATTTAAAACAACAGATTATTGATGAAGCCGGTGGAGGCATTGACCCTGAAACTGGAAACATCAAGAATTTAGCAGAAGAAGAGAAGGTAGCATCTTTGATGGTTGGGCCCAACAAACAAGGAAAGGGATATGAATTAAGGGACAAACTCAATGCATATATTAACTTCCTAAAGCCATTGGCTGCGAAGAATACAGAAGTTCCCTCGCTTGCACTCGATGCAAAAGATGACCCTGCTATGGCAAATACAGATGCTACAACAAGAAGTAAGGATTTTGCGGAATTAAACTTCACACAAACTCCCGTACCAGCAGCTTTAGCTTCTCTTAGTCAAAAACAAGCTGAAATACGCCGTGTTGAGGCAGAAATTCTCGACTATCTAGCGCAACAAGTAGGTGCTAAAGAGCTTAAATTTGATAAAATATTTGCAGTTGTTATACCTGATTCACGTTCAGTGGTTGTCGGACAGAAATACAAAGCAGAGGTAGCAATTGGTGCTTATTCTTCTTCCATTACACCGAGAATCAGTATCAATGGTAGTTCAATCCCAGTTAGGGATGGCAAAGGGTTATACGAAGTGACTGCCCAAGGGGGTCAATTCAACAGCAACGGACAGTTAGAACGTTCTTATACGGCTACTTTATCTTTCCCTAAACCAGATGGTTCGATTGAGACTGTTACACAACAAGAGAAATATACAGTTTTGAAACCATCAATTCAACTAGAGTCTGCGACACTTCCTGCTCTTTACTTCAAGTGTGCAAACAGACTACAGACAAACTCTCCGGGACTAGGAGCCCTTTACAAACCTTCGTTTTCTGGTTCAGGTGCTGAATTCATTCCTGGTGCAGGTGGTAAAGTAACTGTCGTTCCTAACTCATCAAACGTAGTACTAAAAGTTTCGAATGATGGAGTTGTTCTTCAAGATTTTCCTTTTAAAGTTCGTTTAGTACCTAAGCCAACTATCAAGATTTTTGCCAATGGTGGTGAGATCAGTGGAGATACTGAAAGACGAGGATTGGCGGCAAGTTCAGTCCGTGTAATTGAAGCTAGAGCTATTGCTGATGAAGATTTCAAAAATAGTAATCCAGAAGATGCACAATATCGCGTAACTGGTATGACTGTTTCACTTGCTCGTGGACAACGAAGAGTAGATTTTGTGGAAGGAGGAGCACAAGTTAATATCTCCAAACTAGCACAACAAGCTCAAGCGGGTGATCGTTATCTAATTGAAGTGAAGGGAGTTGAACGCAGAAACTTCAAAAGTGAAATTGAAAATGTCTCTATGGGTTACATTTCAAAAACATTACAGTTGAACTAAGAACACCTACGATTCATCTATTATTCAAGATTTTAAGCTCAAATGACTATGCGCTCCACACTTATCAAATCTTTCCTCTTTGTCGGTCTAGCTAGTACAGCAGTACTTGGACAAGAGAAACCAATCGTCGGTAGAAGTCAGCAACTTTCTGTGCGACCTGTTGAGGAATCGAACGTTATGTTCCAAACGACTCTATGGAGAAGAGTGGACTTACGTGAAAAACAAAATCAACCTCTCTTCGCAAAAGGCAAGGAAGTAACTCGCCACTTGCTTGAGGGTGTAAAGGCGGGAATTTTGGACGCGTATGCGAATGACTCGCTCACGAAAAAGCTCACATTAGAACAATTCAACGAGCGCCTATTCAAAAAATTTGAAGGCGGTGGTTTGTCGAAAGAAGAAATAGAAGCGGGCTTTGGGGGCACTTCAAAAGGCAAAACAGCTACTGCTTCTTCGACAGAGGACGATGGTTGGGGTGGTGGCGGTAGCTCTACTACAACAAATTCAACACAAGCAGGTGGATGGGGAGATGATTTTTCCGATCCTAGTGCATTAGCTGGTGGTTACGAAATGTTTCCTGAAGAATTAGCCGTATTAGAAATCAGAGAAGATTGGATTATTGATAAGCAAAGGTCACGTCAATACTTTGACATTCAAGTAATAACAATCATGATTCCAGCAGAAGCATCTCAAGACGGTCTCGAAAAACCACTTGCTTCTTTCAGGTTCAAAGACCTTGAGATTTACTTCAGAAATAACCCCAACTGCATTTGGTACAACACACAAAATAGCTCTCAACATAGAAACTTGGCAGATGCCTTTGAGTTAAGATTATGGACAGGAAAGATTATTCGTAAGTCAAATCCTCTGAATAAATATTTGGATGACATTTACAAATCTCCTAAAGAAGGTCTCTTAAAAGCACAACAGCTTGAATACGAACTTCTTGAATTTGAGCATAATTTATGGGAATATTAAAAAAGAAACCCCTGACTTCGTCAGGGGTTTCTTTTTAATATATAATACTCATTAATATCCTTCACTCCCTCTGGCAAATACGCTTTATGTACTGTAATTCCTTCTAAATGAAGCCTTTCCATCAACTGTATAGTTCCCATCTGCCCTGCATGATCATTATCAAACCATACATATACCTGAAAACGCTGAAATAGCTTCGTCCAAGAACTATCAAAGGATTGGGCACTACCTACGCTTACTGCTATGTCTCCATGCCCTACAGCCGAAATACAATCAAAAGCTCCCTCTGTAACATATATTTTTGAGTTTCCCTTCGCCTTCTTTAACATATCTTGATTGAACAAAGGCTTTTTGATTTTTTTCAGGAATTGGTATTTACTCGTACCTTCTTCCGGTGTACCAATCGTTCTCCCTTGCAAATATACAATACGACCATCCTGAATGTAAGGAATAATCAAGGGATGTCGGTAAAAAATTAGATTGCCTCGCTCATTCACAAGCCCAGATGCAAGTAGCTTTTCTTGACTAAAACTGGTTTGCAAGAACGTATTCGTCGCACGGTAATCTTTGATGACAAATAATTGGAACTGACGAATGAGCCAATCATCTATCCCTCTTTCTCTCAAATACTTAACAGCTCTTACTGCTGAGTCTGTTTTAGGAGAAGACAAACAAAATGAGCGAAAGGCTTCAAATATTTCGATACTGTCTTCGGTCGCTTTGGATAGAGCAACTGGTTTCAAAACATTTGGCTTTTCAAGACGTATCGAATGCCTACTTTTCATATCTGATGATGAAAGGTACGAAGTCGCCAACTGCTTAACCGCTGTTTTCATATCAATATGATTCACATCGGCATAAAAAGAGATACCATCCCCATGCTTTCCGCACCCAAAACAATGAAATTCATTTTGTGGAAAAGGGTAAAACACCAAGGAAGGAGATAAATCATCGTGAAACGGGCATTTAATCCGTCTATGCTGCAAAACGGTAAACCCCAAATCTTCTACAATCGTTTTTATATCTATCGCTTTGAGTTGTGTCAGTACGTCACTCATGTTTATCAATTTGTGTTTGTCGTGTCAATCGGTCATATTAGCCAACTAATTTTCAAGTTTAAGCATAAAAAAGCACAGTTACGTCCTATTTAAGCACCTTTGATACTAAACTATTTCCTTGTTGAGCGAGTTTGTTTGTATGTTTACGTTTCAAAATTCATAACTAAACCTTATACTCTATGAGCATTTCAAGGCGTCTTGTAGTAGTTTTCACTGCGCTAGTGATGACATTCTCAGTACAAGCACAAAAGAAAAAAAAGCAAGAAGAGGCACCAGCCACTCCAGTGGCTGCAACAAAGCCTGCAACCCCTCCTGCTAAAAAACCAGAAACCAAAAAAGGCCCTAAAGCATTCAAAGAAGTCATTGACAGTACTGCTGTGACCTCTGTAGGACTTATGACCGTACATAAGGTCGCTGACAAATGGTACTTTGAAATTCCAGACTCCTTGTTTGGAAGAGACATTATGACTGTTACACGTTATGCACAAACCGCCGCTGGTGCTGGTGCGTTCGGTGGAGAAGAAATCAACAGACAGGTAATTCGTTGGGAAATGGGGCCAAATGAAAATATCTTCATGCGCTCCATCACGTTTGTTGTCATGAGTCCTGATAGTACAAAACCAATGGCACAAGCAGTGAAGAACTCAAGTGCAGACCCCATCGTCGCAGCTTTTGAAATCAAGGCCATTAAAAAAACAGGAAACTCCAAATCTTATGTCATTGAGGTAGGTTCGACTTTCGACGGAGATACACAAATATTCTCTCTTGACTCACGCACAAAGCAGCGCTTTAATATTGCGGCGATTCAAAAAGATCGTTCCTATATATCTAAGATAACGAGTTTTCCGATAAATACAGAAGTGCGTAGTGTCAAAACATTTTCTGTGAATCCTCCCCGTATTTCACCTATTCCAACCCCAACGATCGGGACATATTTCCCAGCAAGTTTAGATGCAGGTGTAGTTACATTGGAGCTCAATACATCCATGATTTTATTGCCTAAAGTACCTATGCGTCAACGTGAATTTGATGCGAGAGTTGGCTACTTTGCAAACCAATATTCTGTTTTTGAAGAAGAATCTCAAAAATCTGACCAGAACGTCTTTGCTGTTCGTTGGAGACTTGAACCTAAAAACGCCGCTGATGCAGAAAAACAAAAGAAAGGTGAATTGATTGAACCAGCCAAACCAATCGTTTTTTATATTGACCCTGCCACTCCAGAAAAATGGAGAAAATACCTAAAAGCAGGTGTTGATGACTGGAACACAGCATTTGAAACCGCTGGCTGGAAAAATGCCATCAGAGGAGAATATTGGCCAGAGAACGATACAACCATGAGCTTGGAAGATGCACGCTACTCTGTAATCCGTTATTTCGCCGCTGATATCCAAAATGCATATGGGCCTAACGTACACGACCCAAGAAGTGGAGAAATTATCGAAAGTCACATTGGCTGGTACCACAACGTGATGCGTTTACTTCGCAACTGGTACATGATTCAGGCAGCGGCTGTTGACCCTTCAGCACGTACAAAGAACTTCAAAGATGAGTTAATGGGCGAATTAGTCCGTTTCGTATCTTCACATGAAGTAGGTCATACGCTAGGGCTTCGTCACAATATGGGAGCGAGTAGCGCAACACCTGTTGAGATGCTTCGTAACAAAGAATTTATCCAAAAAAATGGACACACCTCGTCTATCATGGATTATGCGCGTTTCAACTACGTAGCTCAGCCAGAAGATGGAGTGACCGATTTGTTCCCACGTATTGGAGACTATGATAAATGGGCTATCAAATGGGGATATTCTTACTTCGCAGATGCGAAGTCAGCAGATGAAGAAAAAGCCATCCTGAATACTTGGACAAAGAAAGCGTACAACGATGTTCGCTTGCGTTTCGGAACAGAAACTAGCCCTTATGACCCTCGTTACCAAACGGAAGATTTAGGAGATAATTCTATGAAAGCATCTACGTACGGAATTAAAAACTTGAAAAGAATTCTACCTAACCTCATCGAATGGAGTAAGGAAGACGGCGAAAGCTACCAAGAATTAGATGAGCTTTACAGCAATGTTGTTGGGCAATATAGAAGATATTTGGGACATGTTACTAAAAACGTTGGAGGTATCTACGATACACCTATGACTTATGACATGCCGGAAAACCAGTTTGCTGTAACACCTAAAGCGATTCAAAAAGAAGCTATTACTTTTTTGAACGAGCAATTGTTCAAAACACCAACTTGGTTACTTGACCAACGAATTTTATCTAAAATCAAACCAGAAACAGGCGTAGAGGCTATCAAAAGTTTACAAGTCCAAACTTTGGGAAGTCTATTATCTGGTGATAGAGTCGTAAGACTTATTGAAAGTCATGCTTTAAATTCAGCTAATTATTCTTTGGATGAGCTAATGACGGACGTACAGTCAAGTATTTTCTCTGAACTTAAAACGAAACCTACCATTGATGTATATCGTCGGAATTTACAAAAAGCATATACAGACTCAGTTATCGGGCTATTGAACCCAGGAAAAGCAACCGTACTTTCTATCCCGGTTGGTGCTACCTACGGATACAATCGCAGAACGGTTGAATTATCTCAAACAGATTTACCGTCTGTTGCACGTGCTTATTTGGAGAAATTAAATGCAGATATCGCAATTGCTCTACCAAAGGTCACAGATAATATGACAAGATACCACTTGAAAGATATTCAGAGAAGAATACAAGATGGCTTAGCACCCAAAAAATAATGACAAGCAATTGTTTTTAAATAAAAAACCGTAGAGTCGTGATTAATCACGACTCTACGGTTTTTTATTTTCGTACATTTGGACTGCTTTATTTACAAATGCACCTTTTACCTACAAAAATGTTCGTAAATTTGTCCCAAATAGAAACATATATGACCATATCCACTTTTATCCAGAAAATCAAGTCAGAGCCAAATGACATAGCCTTCTCTGACACCATCGGAATCATTGATAACTACTTTGACTTCACACCGACAGCCTTCCATAATGGGGAATTATACAACGAAGCAGGACAGAACTCAGGTTCTTGCAAAGTTTTTGCCTTTGCGAAACGAGTCGAACTCACTGTAGAAGAAACATTGGCGTGTTTCGGAACGTATTACCGTGTTGACGTCCTTCAAAATCCGGAAGGAACTGACCACCAGAACATTCGAAACTTTATGAAAACAGGCTGGGAAGGCATCCAATTTGAAGGAACTCCCCTGCGTGTGAAATAAACTATTTTATCGATTCGGTTTCAATTTATCTTGAAACCGAATCGACATCATAGAAACATACGGATTGAGTTTTTGAGCCGCCGCCGTATTGGATAAATATTCGTTATCACCCATCAGATTATCTGCAATTGCCTGTGTTTTTTCATCCATGAAATCATAATTTAATTGGACATTAAAATAGGCTAAACCATCTTTTCCAGTCAATTTTCCTCCATTCCAACCGGAAGCTCCTCCGCCCAAGTCCCAACCAAAACCGTAAAAAGAAAAAGGTTTCCCATTAATTTTTTCTAGTTCTTTCAACGTAGTACCTAATCTTACGCCCTGAATTGTTTTCCAATTTGACTTACTCGCTTCTATTTTATCTATATCCCAAGAACCTACAGACACCCAATCAGGAATAGCAAAAGCAAGTGTATCTTTCCAAATAATCTGTACTTCGTTGGGTGTATTTTTATACAAAATTGTGCCCAACATAAAATCTCCTTCTGCCAAAAAAATCGTATCTCTTTCCGCTACATTTTCCTTTCCAAGCAACCGAACTAACCCTTTCTCTGAACTAGTTGCTGTAATCAGTCCAGCTCTTTCACCAGGTATCATCATCCAATCCTCTTTACTTACATCACTTGAAACAGCAAGGGAGTCTGTGGTTGAAGTAGAACTTGTCTGCTCTTTTTTAGTCGAACAACCAAAAATAAAGAAGATAGTCCCTACAAACAGAAGTGATAGATAGCGCATATTTTTTGTATTTTAACCGTGTTTTTCCAACTGTTTTACCAAAACGTCAAAATCTTTTGGATAAGGTGCTTCGATTTCCAATGTTGAGCCATCCATTAACTGAAACGAAAGTGCGCGCGCATGCAAGGCAACTCTGCGCATCAAAGGTAGTTCTTCTGAATTTTTCTTTAGATTAAAACCTCTCTTTAACTGAGAAAGATATATAGGATCTCCACCATAGGTCGGGTCACAAACGATGGGCGCTTTCAAACACTGGAGGTGCACACGAATTTGGTGCATTCGTCCCGTAATTGGTAAACATTGTACCAAAGTATGCTGCCGATATGCCTTTAAAGTAAAGAAAATTGTTTCTGCAATCTTGCCTTTCGCTCTATCAATCCGGACAGCCGTACCGTCTTTGAGTGTCGCAATAGGTAAAAAAACAGAAATTCCATCTAATTGATGTACCCCATTTACCACCGCATGGTACGCCTTAGTTACTTCTCTGCTTTCAAATTGCATAGACAAATGCCGATAAGCCGCCGGATTTTTAGCAATCGCTAACGCACCTGATGTTTCTTTATCTAGTCGGTGACATAACTGAGCATCTGGCAAATAAGCTTTGGCGAGTCGAAGAATACTTTGGTGTTTATCCGTTGTACGTTCATCCAAAGAAGCCAAATAGGGAGGTTTATTAATAATGATGAAGTCCGCATCTTCAAAAATAATGAGCTCTTCTAACGAGCCTATTTTGGGCGGTTTAATAGATGTTTCAGACATGTAGATAGCGTAAATTTGAACAAATTTACGCTAAATTATCGGTTTTTGGGAGTCTGAATGTAAATCGGGTTCCTTTGTCTATTTTACTCGTTACACTAATCGTTGCCTCATGTGCATTCAGAATATGTTTCACAATAGCTAAACCCAAACCTGTTCCGCCCGTTTCACGCGAACGGCTTTTATCAACCCGATAAAAACGCTCAAATATGCGGTTAACATGTTCTTGATGAATACCTGGACCGTCATCTTCTATCGAAATCTGGAAATACTTTTTCTCTTCTTCTATCTCTACAATTACTTTCCCATTATCTTTCCCATATTTAATAGCGTTATCCACAAAATTAGTCATCACTTGTGTAATTCGCTGATAATCAGCCCATACATAACATTTGTCTATATTTTTGGCTCTTATTTTTAGCTTAGTTCCTCGTTTTTCTGCTTTGCTTTCAAGTTGTTCAAAAATATCCCGCGTAATTTGAATCATATCTACTTCTTCGAAGTCCATTTTCAAATCTCCGCTTTCTACTTGCGAGAGTACGACCAAGTCACGGACGAGCGCATCTAGCCCATCTAAACTTTTGGCTGCTTTTTTGAGGAAACGAGTTGAAACCACAGGGTCATCTTTAGCACCATCCAACAACGTATGGACAAATCCTTGAGCGGCAAAAATCGGTGTTTTTAGTTCGTGTGAAACATTGGCGAGAAACTCACGGCGGTATTGTTCCATTCGCCGTAATTCATCAATTTCTTCTTGCTTTTTCGTCACGTAATTTGAAATTTCTTTGTTTAATTTCTTCAACGGATTAACACTCCGAACCAAGGAATTTTTTGAAATTCCAAAATCTCTGATTTTTAGTTTTTGGATGGTTTCATAAATCAGGTTTACCTCCCGAAAGACCAAAATATCTATCGTATAAAACGTAAAAAAAAAGGTCGTTACAAAACAAGCACTTCCTGCAACAAACAAGGCAGTGGAGTCAACGGCAGGAACGAAACTCAGAAAAGAAAGGGTGATAAGCGTGATGGTTAACGCTAAAAAGAAGGCAATCCAACGAGGCGAAGTGGACATAGGCATTTTTTTAATAAAACGAAGGTCGAAATTTTTCTTAAAAAACAAAAAAGCACCCAAGCGATTTCTCTCTTGCGTGCCTTTCTTGTGTTATTTTCTATTAAAATTCATCTGTAAACATGTAGCCAACGCCTTTCAATGTTTTAATGAATGTTTCCCCTACTTTTTCCCGAACTTTCCGGATATGCACGTCAACGGTTCTTTCAACGACAAAAACATCAGTGCCCCAAATTTTTTGAAGTAACTCATCTCGGCTAAATACTTTGTTTGGATGTTGAGCCAAAAAGTAAAATAATTCAAATTCCTTTTTAGGCAATACCATCACCGTTTTGTCGGGCCGAATGACCGTATAGTTTTCACGATTGATCGTCAATCCTGCTATTTCTAAAATTCCATCAGGCTCAGATTTCTGAGTTTCTCGACGAAAAAACGCTTGGATTCTACTCAAAAGTGCCCTAGGTTTAATCGGTTTGATGATATAATCGTCTGCACCGACTTCAAAAGCAGCAATTTCAGAATACTCTTCTGCACGTGCCGTTAAGAAAAGAATGTATGTATTTTTTAAGTCCGGTATAGAACGAATCAACCTACCTGCATCAATACCATCCATGACAGGCATCATGATATCCAGGATAATCAAATCTGGTAGAAAAGTTTTGGCGATTTCAACACCCACTTTACCGTTTGGTGCAGATTTTACTACATATCCTTCTTTCTCTAAATTATAACAGAGAAACTCTAAAATATCCTCTTCGTCATCGACAACAAGGATTTTTCGTTCGATTTTTTTTGAACTTTCGTTTTTCATTTTGCTTGAAATTCCTTCATCAGGTTCGCCTTGCAAAGGTAGGGTTAATTCATTGGTACGTATATTACGTAAATGTTAAATTTGACCAAGACACATTCTCGAATACCTTTCTTTCAATAACTCTTTTTGAACATGATTTGTGTAAATTTGACGTATTTGATTGACCACAAAAGTTTATTCAAACCCGAAAATCCATCCCAAAAAGAACTTTACTTCTTGATTTTCAGTCGATATACATTTCCTTGTTCATTGGTAAATACCAAGGTAGCATCATCAAGGAAAGTAACTGCTTCCGTTTGTTTTCTACCTGTTTTAATGCAATGCAAAGGCGTATCGAAAGAGATTTTTCCATCTAGAATGCCATAAATATACATTTTCCCGTACGTCTGTAAGGCAAAATAATGTCCGCTCGGACTTTTAGCCGCCCCCGTCACTTGCTTATCTATTTTCTGCTTCGCAACAGGAGAAATGGAATAAGTCCCTGGAATGGCTGGAATTTTGTACATTTTTGTCACTAAATTTTTCTTGCTCCAATCTTTTGAAAACAAATAAAGAAATCCCTCGTGTTCAAAAAGAGCCTCACAGTCAAAGTTAGGTGGATTTCCTGGAAATTCCGTTTGGTCTTCGTACTGAAACCGAATCGCTTGAGGAGCTTTTTCACCCTCAAGTTTCCAAATGCACAAATCTGTCCTTTTCTGACTATTATTCCCAAAATCCCCAATGTATAAATTCCCAGATGGATCTGATGTAATATCCTCCCAATCGTGGTTTTTTAGTGTTGGGAAAGTTTTCGATTCTAGTAATTCTCCCTTTTCGTTGATGCGGTAAAGAGCAGGCTCACCGCCACTGTCATTATGTGTCCAGAATGTTTGATTTCCTGCTTGAATTATACCCGAAGACTCGTCTATGATGGAGTTTAATTTCCCGATTTTTTGAATCTTGTAATGCGCGTCCTCCCTAAAATCCTCTTTTCTGTCTCTGTGGCAACTACATGTTGCAATTTTTAACGCAAAAAGTACCAAATAAAATTTGTAAGCCAGCATAAGAGAGTGAGGTAAATATGTATTTTTGGTTAAATTTAATACCTGTTGTGTATGTTAACCAAACAATCTCCTTTAATCTTTCGACTGGCAGCAGCCTTTTTCGTACTCTTTTCAACCATTTACATTCTTGCATCTCTTCAAGACTTCTTCGTCCCGCTACTATTTTCAGGTATCTTGACCATCTTGCTTTTACCTATTAATGCCTTCCTTGAGAGACGTGGTATTCCACGTATTTTAGCCATTATCCTCACGATTATTTTGGCCATTGGCGCATTGGTTGGCATCAGTTATCTCATCGTTTGGCAGGTAATTCATCTCGAATCTTTAATCCCGCAAATCATTACCAAAACAGAACAATGGTTCACGGAAATCCAACGGTTTATCGCGCAACGTTTCAAAATAAACGCCAAAGACCAAATCGCGGAGGGACAAAAATATTTGATAAATACACTGAAAGGTAGCTCCGCCTTTTTTGCTTCCGCTTTGTCTGGCATGACAGGTTTACTCGCAAATTTCACACTCTTACCTCTCTATATTTTCTTGATGCTTCTATACCGGGATTTTTTCTTGGTATTTCTCTATAAATTATTCCACCACGTGAGCAATCCACGCATAGATGTGGTCGTGGCGAAAGTAAAGGACATCATCCTGAACTACATGGTCGGACTTTTGCTCGTTATTTTGATTGTCGGGTCATTGAACACCCTTTCTCTCTGGCTGCTTGATATTGAAAACGCTATTTTCTTTGGTTTTTTGGCAGGTGCACTTGTCCTTGTTCCTTACATCGGCATCGCTATCGGCTCATTACTACCAATTCTAGTAGCCCTCATCACCAAAGATTCGTACTTGTATGCCGTTGGTGTCGCCGCCTCTTTTACAGTCATTCAGTTCTTGGAAGGAAACTTCATTACGCCCTTTATTGTGGGGTCAAAAGTATCTATTAATTCACTTATTGCTATTATTTCTCTCATCCTTTTTGGTCAGTTATGGGGTCTGGCTGGACTGGTTTTGGCTCTTCCCTTGACGGCTATTTTAAAAGTTATTTTTGACTCAGTGGAAGCACTAAAACCTTGGGGTTTTCTGCTAGGTGATACCAACCACCAAGATGTCGCGCGAATAAAATCAACCCATACCAGATAAACACGATGAATGCCATTCTTTGTACAGAATACGGATTACCCGATAAGCTTATTTTCCAAGATGTAACCGTTCCAACGCCACAAAAAGGGGAAGTTTGTATTGATGTCGTTGCGTGTAGCATCAATTTTCCAGATGCTTTATTGATTCAAAATATGTATCAATTCAAGCCCACGTTGCCTTTTTCGCCGGGTGGTGAGGTTTCCGGAATTGTCTCCGCGATAGGCGAAGGTGTCACAAATTACCAAATCGGCGATCCCGTCGTTGCACTTTGCGGCTGGGGAGGATTAGCAGAAAAAGTAGTTGTTCCTGAAAACAAGCTCATTCCAATTCCACATGGAATGGATTTTCAGACGGCGGCCTCTTTGTTGTATAATTTTGGTACTTCTCTCCATGCGTTGCAAGACCGAGCAAACCTACAACCCAACGAAACTTTGCTCGTTTTAGGCGCAAGTGGCGGGGTTGGTTTGGCGGCCGTTCAACTCGGAAAATGGCTTGGCGCACGTGTCATTGCTGCCGTTTCATCTGAAGAAAAAAAGAAGGTTTGCCTTCAATTTGGTGCAGACGAAGCCTTCGTGTATTCACCCGAAAACACCAAAGAAAATGTACTTGCTTTTACAGCCGGAAAAGGAATCGATGTGGTGTATGACCCTGTGGGCGGCGCTTATACAGAACCCGCTTTGCGCTGCATGACTTGGGGTGGGCGTTATCTTGTTGTAGGTTTTGCGAACGGAACGATTCCTTCCATTCCAGCTAATTTACCCCTTCTCAAAGGATGCGCACTCATGGGTGTTTTTTGGGGACGATTTGCACAAACAGAACCTAAAAAAAATCAACAAAATTTAGCACTTCTCGCACGTCTTTTTCAAGAAGGGAAAATAAAAACACATATTCACAAACAATATACACTCCAAGAAGCACCAGAGGCGATTCAAGCCTTGATGGACAGAAAAGTAATCGGGAAGGCCGTTGTTGTTATCCAAGATGAACCTGAAATTCCTGTTCCAGAAAAAAGAGAAGAACAAACCGAAATACCTGCATCGAAAAAACAATTTCAAACACTTGAAGAGGTAAAACAGGCAGAAGGAACTGCATTAGGTACATCTGATTGGTTAAAAATAACCCAAGAAATGATCGACTCTTTTGCCAAAGCTACGCACGATTACCAATGGATTCATACGGATAGTGAACGGGCAGCTCTTTCTCCATTTGGAGGAACCATTGCACACGGCTTTCTGACACTTTCGGTTATTCCGATGCTCATGGAACAAATTTATGCCATTCAATCTTCTAAAATGGCGATTAATTATGGGACAAATAAAGTGCGATTCTTGTCGCCCGTTAAAGCAGGAAGCGAAGTCCGGCTTACAGCTCATTTCAAAGCCGTCAGTCCTTTTGGAGTGAATGGAATCAAGATGACAACCGAGGCGATAATCGAGATAAAAGGACAAACAAAGCCCGCTTGCTTGGCAGAGCTATTGAGTATCGTTTATGAATAATCAATGGATTTATGCATATTTGCAAGAAAATGAATATCCAGTTAATCACGAATCTCCTCTTTGAATGAAACAGATAGATGTCTGCCTCTCGCCCGATTTATTGCACTTGCACAACCTAGAAAATAGCATCGTTGTTGTAACCGATATTTTTCGGGCTACATCTTGCATGGTAAGTGGGTTTGCACACGGCGTACAAAGTATTATTCCGGTGGCGAGTGTAGAAGAATGTAAAGCATACCAAGAACAGGGCTATATTGCTGCTGCCGAGAGAAATGCCCAAAAAGTAGAAGGTTTTGACCTAGATAATTCGCCTTTTAGTTTCATGGAAGACCGCCTGATAGGAAGTAAAATTGCCATGACAACCACAAACGGCACCTTGTCTATCACCAAAGCCAAACCAACTGCCGTAAAGGTCATCGTCGGAGCGTTTCTTAATTTGAAAGCCATCACTGATTATCTAAAATCACAGCAATACGATGTTGTCGTTCTTTGTGCTGGCTGGAAAGGTCGCCCCAATTTGGAAGATACACTTTTTGCCGGTGCTGTGGTAGAGGCACTCCAAGAAGAATACTTTGTATCGGAAGATAGCGCACTTATGGCAATGCGTACGTACCAACAAGCCAAAGAAAATATTCTCGGATTTTTAGCCAATTCTTCCCATGTTCGACGACTCCAAAGATTGGGTATTCAAAAAGATATTACGTATTGTGTACAACACGACTTATACGATGTTGTGCCTATTTTACGCGGAAACGAACTCGTAGTTCTTTCCAATTAACTCTATCTTTTCAAAAATAGATAACAAAGAGGTAACTTTCGAGTCACCTCTTTTTTTATTAATACATTCATAATCAATTATTTATAAATTATTTTCTTTTTTCTTCACTAAAAATTCTTTTTTCTGAACAGTGTTCATTTTATTTGCAGTGTTAATATATTTTTCAAATGGGCATTACAGAACGAAAAGAGCGCGAACGGGAAGAAAAAAGGCGACGGATTTTAGACGCTGCTAAAACGTTGTTTTTGGAACATGGTTTTGAAAAAACTTCTATTCGAAATATCGCCGACCACATTGAATACAGCCCTGGAACCATCTATCTCTATTTTAAAGATAAAAATGAGTTGTTATTGGCTCTCCATACAGAAGCATTCGATTTATTCGGGAAACATTTATCCCAAAATATTCACCAACTTACACCGATTGAGCGTCTCGCACAAATGGGAAAAAACTACATTTCGTACGCACTTCAAAACCCTGAACTGTACGAATTGATGTTTCTCATGCGTGGGCCCATCGACTCTTTGGTTTGCAAAGAAGAACCTTGGGAAGAAGGCTTGCAATCTTTCGAATCACTCCGAACAGCCGTTCGTGATTGCCACGCCGAGGGCTACCTCACGGCTTACGAAGTAGATCATGCTACACTCTTAATTTGGAGTTTTGTACATGGATTGGTGGCGCTACACAACAGGAATCGACTCATGATGTTTCAAGAAACACCGACACAACTCGAGGCACGCATTGCAGATACATTGCATGCTTTTAATCAATTAATTAGACAAAAATAAACCTCCTAAACAGATAATGAATAACAAAAAAACAGTACAAATGGACGGCGAATTTGTTGTCTTTTTGATAGGTATGCGGGTCAATCACTGGTGGAAAATCAGGTCGATTTTCCAAGTCATTTCTGCTATGTCACGGATGATAACAGAGCTTTCTAGCAAACCCGCAAGTGGGCTTTTATCTCACGAACAATGGTTTGGACGAACGACAATCATGGTGCAATATTGGGAGTCTTTTGAAAAGCTAGAAGCCTTTGCCAACCAACGCGATGCCTCTCATTTTCCTGCTTGGATGAATTATTACAAACAAGTGAAAAAAAGTGGTCCAGCCGTTGGTATTTGGCATGAAACCTATACCATTCATCCAGGGAATTACGAGGCAGTTTACGGCAATATGCCGCTTTTCGGGCTCGCAAAAGCAGGTAAAACACAATCCATTCACTCCGATTTACAAACAGCTAAACAGCGCATGCGTGCGTCAATGAATGAAAAATAAATACAACATACATTTTCTATTTCTAGCAAGTTTGCTTCTCCCTTTTTTAGGATTTGGGCAAACAAAATCTCCCATTCTTCAAAAATACATCGACGAAGGATTGGAAAGAAATTTGGCTATTCGGCAGCAAGATTTACAAATTGAAAAGGCATGGAAATCTGTCGAGATAGCACAAAGCCAGCTTTCTCCCTCCGTTGTCTTTGCGCCCAATTACACGTTGGCAGCAGGTGGCCGCCGTTTGCAATTTCCGGTAGGTGATTTACTGAATCCTGTTTATTCAACTTTGAACGCCCTCACACAGTCGCAGGCATTTCCGCAAATTGAGAACGTAAACGAGCAATTAGCTCCTAATAATTTTCATGAAACAAAACTCACGATACAATATCCTATTTTCTCGAACAAAGCCAAATACGGTATATTAATCAACCGAGAGCTTTGGAAAGCGGAAGAAACCACAAAGAAAAAGCTTCTGTATGATCTTCAATTTGGTATTGAACAAGCTTATTATCAATATCTTCAGGTAACAGAGGCACGTCAAATCGCACAAGTTTCGATAGATTTGGTGGAGGAATATATCCAATTCAATCAGAAATTAGTAACAAATCAAGTAGCGCTTCCTGACGTTTTATTGACGTTGCAATTTGAACGAAACAAAGCTTTGGAGCGGCGGGCGGAGTTAGATAAAAACGAACAATTGGCGCGTGCTTATTTTAATTATTTACTCTATAAGCCGCTAGATTCCCCGATTTTACAAGATTCAACAGCTTGGACTTCTATCTATGTACCGACACTCCCGCTAGAAGAATATGTTGCACAGGCACTTCGGGAACGCCTTGAACTACAGCAACTGTCAGACGGTGCGCGCCTTGCCCAACTCGGCGTTGAGTTCCAAGAAAAAGAAGCTTATTTACCCACCGTATTTGCCGGAGGAAATGTTGGTTTTCAAGGTTTTGGCTATCAATTTACGAACCAAGGATTTGCTATTTTACAATTGGGTTTGCAATGGGATGTTTTTCATGGATTCGAGAAAAAGAAGAAAATAGCGCAAGCCAAAATCCAGCACCAATTGATTGACAGCAAGCAGGCTGAGGCAAAGCAGCAAATTGAACTTCAAGTTACACAATCTTATTACCAGGCAATTACAGCGCAAAAAGGAATTGAAACAGCCGAAAGTGGTAAAAAACAAGCCGAACAAATTCGTTCGTTGGTCGAAAAAAGATACCGCAATGGTCAAGCTCTTTTCATTGAACTTCAAAAAGCACAAACAGACTGGGAAGTAGCATCTATTCAATATTCACTCAAAAAATACGAGGCAAGCCTTGCTTATTTGCAACTCCGCAAAGTAAGCGCCTATTGACTTCACGTTTAAACACATTTATCCTTCAAAAATATGAAAAATCATTTCCTTTTATTGGTCTCGTTGGTTGTGTTCTGGGGCTGTGAGAAAAAATCCTCTCCCAAAGAAAACACGGCAGTAAATGATCTACCCGTCGTGCATGTTGTTCAACCGAGTTACCAAAATCAAACAGCGCAAGTTACAGCAACGGGTAAAATTGTCTCAGATGCAGAGCTTAAACTTGCATTTAAAGTAGGCGGGTACATTCAACGTACATTCGTACAGGAAGGTCAGGAAATTCGGGCAGGCCAATTGCTAGCTGAACTAGATATATCTGAAATTCAAGCACAAGTAAAACAAGCCAAAGCAGCACTTGCCAAAGCCGAACGAGACTATCTACGCGCCAAACAATTGGGGGACGAACAAGCGATTTTACCTTATACCGTTCAAGATGCACAAACTGCGCTAGAAGTTAGCAAAGAACAACTCAAGGTAGCCGAATTTAACCAAAAATGGACACGAATTTATGCGCCTAAAAGTGGACGAATCCTTCGACAGTTAGCACA
>CAYNRA010000006.1:0-65541 GCA_964399465.1 uncultured Cytophagales bacterium | reverse complement strand
GAGTTCAGACGTGTGCTCTTCCGATCTCCGAGTGAACCTACCAATTGTGCATAAACCCAGTCCATGCCAGGATAGTTGAATCCACCGAAATAAAGTGCTGCAATAACGGCTGAGGAGATGAACATATTTACGTATTCTGAGAATAAATAAAGTCCAAGTTTCATGGAGCTATATTCTGTGTGGTATCCAGCAACCAATTCATTTTCTGATTCGGGTAAGTCGAAAGGCGTACGGTTACATTCTGCAAATGAACAAGTCAAGAAGATAATGAAGCCCATTGGTTGATAGAAGATATTCCAGTCACCACCGTGTTGACTTAGTACAATCTCACGAATGGATAGAGATTCAGACATCATGATAATCGCGATGATGGAGAGACCCATAGCTAGTTCGTAGCTGATGTTCTGCGATGCTGCCCGAATTGCACCGTAGAGTGAATATTTGTTATTGGATGACCAACCTCCAATTAAAATTCCATATACTCCTAATGAAACCACGCCGAATACCCAGAGAATCCCGATGTTGACCTCGATTCCTTGCACTTGAATTATTTCACCTGCAATTTTCAATGTATCACCAAACGGAATTACCGCACTTGTCATCAGTGCTGTAAGCATGGCTAAACTTGGGCCTAAGATGAATAAAAACTTATCTGCTTTTGCGGGGATAAATTCTTCTTTAAAAAATAATTTACCCGCATCTGCTAACGGTTGTAATAATCCGAAAGGTCCTGCGTAATCAGGGCCAATTCTATCTTGAATAAATGCTGCGATTTTACGCTCAAAATACGTTTCGTAAGCGGCAATTCCCAAAGAAATCGCAAATACAGCAATAATGATGACGGTCTTTACTAAGAATACTGTTTCCATTGTTTTTTAATATACGCTCTTTCAAAACCTCGTTTGAACTTTTTTGAATGAACGATTCTGTTTAATGACGGATACAAAATTTATTGCCTATTCTTTTCTGTGAATAGGCAAGTTTCCAGTGATTATTTAAGAAACTTCTGGTTTTTCTCCATAAGTCCTTGATAATCTTCCGATGCTTTGATGTCTTCTAACTTGTTCAAATAAGGTCTGCTATCGTCTATTTTTTTGAACTGACTCTCCGCTAACTTAACCGCAAATTCAGGTTTTTTGATTGTATTTGCCGCGTATTTATTAGCTGAAATGACAGAATGACGAACAATTTTCGAAGGCCCTTCGATTGTCCAATCGCTTGTTTTTTTCTTTTCGAATCGACACGTATTGCAAATGAAGCTTTCTACTTCTCCCCATTGGTTCTTACGCGCAGTAACCCGGATTACTTCGTCGCCTTTGTACCATAACTGTACTTTTCCACTGCATTTTTCACAATCACAATGTGCATCTACTGGTTTTGTGAACCAAACTCTGTTTTTGAAACGATAAGTCTTATCTGTTAATGCACCAACCGGACATACGTCTATGACGTTACCAGAAAAGTCATTGTCTATGGCTTGACCAATGTACGTACTGATTTCCGCGTGGTCACCTCTGTGCATGACACCATGTACTCTCTTTTCTGTTAATTGATCTGCGGTATATACACATCTATAACATAAAATACAGCGGTTCATGTGTAGTTGAACGTATGGGCCGATATCTTCTTTCTCAAATGTTCTACGTTCTTCTTGGTAACGAGTAGCCCCAGTTCCGTGTTCAAAGGAGAAATCTTGTAGATGGCATTCACCAGCTTGGTCGCACACTGGGCAATCGAGCGGGTGGTTAGCTAATAGAAATTCTACGACCCCTTTTCGCGCTTCGACTACATCAGGATTCGTATAATTTTCGACTACCATTCCATCTTGGATTGGCGTTATACAAGATGCCACCAATTTAGGCATGGGTCTTGGGTCTCTTTCAGAACCTTGGGCTACCTTTACCAAACAAGCACGGCATTTTCCGCCAGTTCCTTTGAGTGGTTCGTAGTAACACATAGCCGGAGGAGCGACTTCAGGTCCGATTTGTCGGGCTGCCTGTAAGATAGTTGTTCCTGCTGGAACCTCTATTGTCTTTCCGTCAATGGTTACTTTATGTAGTTGAGGGGATGTATTTTCCATGATTTTTATCTTTCAAATTATGATATAACTGACATATTTCCATGGTAGACAGCACCTGGTCTAGTTGCTTCTAATGGGTGAGAAATATGCCATTCAAACTCGTCTCTAAAATGTCTGATAGCACTTGCTACTGGCCATGCTGCTGCATCTCCGAGTGGGCAAATGGTATTTCCTTCGATTTTCTTAGCGACGTCAACAAGTAAATCTATATCTTGTGGAGTTCCTTTTCCTGTTTCTATTCGTTCCAATACTTTTGCCATCCAGCCTGTACCTTCTCTACATGGCGAGCATTGACCACATGATTCGTGTGCATAGAATTTGGCAAAATTCCATGTATTTCGAACAATACATGTCGTTTCGTCCATAGCTATGAAACCTCCGGAGCCAAGCATGGTTCCTGTAGCAAAACCACCGTCTGAAAGTCCTTCGTACGACATGACACGCGGTTCACCGTTGGCTGTTTTAAGTATTAAATGTGCAGGTAAAATAGGCACAGACGAACCACCAGCAACGACTGCTTTGAGCTGGTGTCCGGCCCGAATTCCACCTAAATATTCGTCTGAATAGATAAATTCTTCAACCGGAAGACCTAGCTCAATTTCGTAAACACCTGGATTTTTGATATGTCCTGAGGCAGAAATTAGCTTTGTACCAGTACTTCTTCCAACTCCAACAGCTGCATAAGCATCTCCTCCATTATTGACAATCCAAGGTGTTGTAGCAATGGATTCTACGTTGTTAACTACGGTAGGGCATTGATACAGACCTTTTACGGCAGGGAATGGTGGCTTGTTTCTTGGGTTTCCTCTTTTTCCTTCTAATGATTCTAGTAGGGCAGTTTCTTCTCCACAAATGTAGGCACCACCACCTGGTTGAACTACAATTTCAAGATCATACCCTGTTCCTAATATATTTTTACCCAAAAGTCCATTTGCTTTTGCTTCTGCAATCGCTTTTTCGAGAATCCGGATGACGTACATAAGTTCACCACGTACATAGATGAAAGACGTATTCGCACCCAATGCAAAACTTGATACAATCATTCCCTCGATTAAAAGGTGGGGAATGTTTTTCATCAAGTAATGGTCTTTAAATGTTCCAGGTTCTGATTCATCTGCATTGCAGACAAGATATCTTGGAACACCCTCTGGTTTTGCAAGGAAACTCCATTTCATACCCATCGGGAAACCAGCACCGCCACGGCCTCTAACGCCTGATTTTTTCACTTCTTCGACTATCTCATCAGGAGTCATTTTTTTTAATGCCTTTTCTACAGCATTGTATCCGCCTAGCTTGCGATAGACTTCAAAGGTTTCGATGCCTTCTTGTCCAATATGTTGTGTTAATATTTTAGTCGTATTTGCCATGTTGACTTTAGCTTCGTTTTATCCTTGTAAAACTTTGATTTTGAACTTTGTATGAAGAATTTATTTGCTTAGTTCTTCAATAATTTCATCTACTTTTTCATTTGTCAAATGAAGGTAGAATTTCTCGCGAATTTGGAAACAGGGTCCCCAACCGCAAGCAGCTAGACATTCAACTTGTTTCAGGGTAAACTTACCATCTTGCGTCGTTTCTCCTGTACGAATATTTAGTTTTTTCTGAAGGTGGTCATATACTTCTTCACCACCCATCGTACAACAAGGTCCCGTTCTACAGTATTCAATGACATGTTTTCCAACGGGTTCCAAGTGGAACATAGTGTAGAAAGTAGCTACTTCGTATACTTCTACAGGTTCAATTTGTAGTAAACCAGCTACATAGTCCATTGCTTGGCTACTAACCCAACCAAAATCTTCTTGAACAAGATGTAAGATAGGCAATAAAGCCGATTTTTGTTTTCCTTCAGGGTATCTATGTATGATTTCCTTCACTTCTTCAAGACGAGCAGGAGAGAAGGAAATTGTTTCAAGTTCAGTCATCATTATATATAATTAAATGAATCTTTTTTAATTTTTAAGCGTCTAATTCTCCAGCGATTACGTTCAAACTACTCATGATAGCAACGGCATCTGAGATAGTTAATCCTTGACACATTTCAGAGTATGCTTGGTAATAAATGAAACATGGTCTTCTGAAGTGCAAACGGAAAGGTGTTCTTCCTCCGTCACTCACCAGATAATACCCGATTTCTCCGTTACCTCCTTCTACTGCGTGATAGACTTCACCAGCTGGCGCATCTATTTCACCCATCACAATCTTAAAGTGATAAATGAGTGCTTCCATGTTGGAGTAAACATCTTTTTTTGGAGGCAAATAGTAATGGTCTTCGTTCGCGTAATAAGGTCCTTCTGGTAGATTTTCTATCGCTTGACGAATAATTTTAATACTTTCCCACATCTCCATTCCGCGAACCATGAAACGGTCGTAAGTATCGCCGTTGTGTCCGACAGGAATATCAAACTCAAAGTCTTCATAGGAAGAATAAGGTTCCATGACACGCACGTCGTAGTCAACACCGGCCGCACGCAAATTTGGACCTGTGAAACCGTACTCCATAGCTCTTTTTGCTGTGATTGGCCCCACATTGACAGTACGATCCATGAAGATTCTATTTCTATTGAAAAGTTCTTCAAATTCCTTTAAGACCTTTGGAAGTGAATTGTAAACCAAATCCTTAATTTTAGCAATAGCTGTAGGGGATAAGTCACGTTCCATTCCGCCAATTCTACCCATGTTTGTAGTTAGACGAGCACCACATACTTCTTCGTATATTTCATAGATTTTTTCTCTTTCTTGAAATACATATAAAAACCCGGAGTAAGCGCCTGTATCCACACCAAGAATTGAATTACAGATGATATGGTCTGATATACGTGCGAGTTCCATCATGATAACACGAATGTATTGTGCTCTTTTGGGAACTTCAATTCCTAGAAGTTTTTCTACTGTCATATGCCAGCCAAAATTATTGATTGGCGAAGAACAGTAGTTCATTCGGTCAGTAAGTGTCGTAATCTGATAGAATGGTCTTCTTTCAGCAATTTTTTCAAACGCTCTGTGAATATACCCGACCGTTTGTTCACCCGAAACAATACGATCTCCATCCATTTGCAAAACGTTTTGGAAAATTCCGTGTGTTGCAGGGTGAGTAGGGCCAAGATTAAGAGTTGTTAACTCCCTGTCCTCGATAATTGGCGTATTCATTGCCAATGCGTCCGAGGTATTTTTTGCTATATTTGGAAGATTCTGTGTCATTTTTCCAGTTTTTTATCCTTTTGGATTACGTTGTTCTTCTCCTTATTTGTTGATGCATTTATCTACCAAAAAGGGCGTCAATTTTATCTTCACGGGTAGCATCTTCGAGTGGATATTCCTTCCTCATCGGGAAGTAGTCCATCTCGTCAATATTTAAGATTCTTTTCAGATTTGGATGTCCGACGAAGTTGATTCCATAGAAATCGAAGGTTTCTCTTTCCATCCAATTTGCTCCTGCGTATAGGTTTACGGCAGTTGGAATGTTGAGGTCATTTTCTGACAAAAACACTTTGACACGAGTACGAATACCATTTTCGAAACTATGAAGATGATAGACTACACCGAACTCAGCACCCTTATTGTCAGGGATGTGAATACCTGTTATGTCTGTAATGAAATTAAATTTCAGAACGGGACTTGTGTATAAGTATGTAAGGATATCAATGATATTTTCACGTTTTGTTGTGAAAGTGAGCATTCCGTTTGGTTCGGAAAAGTCAAAAACATTTTCTCCAAAATGTTCTACAATATCATTTACCAAATCTTGGTTTGTCATAGGTAGTTTATTGTAAAAGGTTAGGATGTATGGATTTGATACGAGGCAAGAAGTGCTTTGTATTCTTCTGAGTCGCGGCGGCGAAGTGATTCGTTGCGAGCGATTTCTCTTACTTGAATGAGACCATCTAAAATTTGTTCTGGTCTTGGAGGGCAGCCTGGTACGTATACATCAACAGGGATTACGCGGTCAATTCCTTGAAGTACAGAGTATGTGTCAAATATCCCGCCGCTAGAAGCACAAGCTCCTACAGCAATTACCCAACGAGGTTCTGCCATTTGTAGATACACTTGTTTAACAACGGGAGCCATTTTCTTAGCAATTGTACCCATAACCATAAGAAGGTCTGCTTGGCGTGGAGAGAAACTTGGTCTCTCAGAGCCAAAGCGAGAAATGTCATAGTGTGCGCCCATTGTTGCCATGAATTCAATTCCACAGCAAGATGTGGCAAAGGGGAGAGGCCAGAGAGAGTTACTACGTGCTAACCCGATAACGGCGTCTAGAGAGGTCGCAAAAAAACCAGGGCCTTCGTGACCATCTGGTGCATTTACCATTTGTATATTACTCATAACCTTTTTTCTTTTTTTAACCAATTGTGTGTGTGTGATGTTTCAGAAATTAGTCTTGACGTTCCCAATCCAAAACCCCTTTACGGATAACATAGTAGAAACCAGCCATAAGAAGCGCTACAAAGACAATCATTTCCATAAAACCAAACCATCCTAATTTCATAAAGTTGACAGCCCAAGGGTACATGAAGATAATTTCTACATCGAATAAAACAAACAAAATAGCGATTAGGAAATAGCGAACAGAAATTGGGGTTCGTGCATCACCCTGAGATTCAATACCGCACTCGAATGGTTCATCTTTTTGATTTCCTTTTAGTTTAGGACCTAAAAGGTGGGTTAAAGACATAGAAAAAATGATGAATCCAATTGCAGCGCCTAATTGAACTAATATCGGTAGGTAGTCTGAAGGTAAGTGTTCTTTCATTGGGTGTTAAAATTTACTCAAAAATAGTTAATAAGTGCTCATTTGCCAATTATTCTATTAAAATCCTTTTTGTAATGTCAATGTTTTGATTTTTTATTTGAAGAAAATATTCTCCTTTGGGAACTCCTACAACAGAGAAACTTTTCAAGGAGGCAAAGTCCGCTACTTGATAGGTACGTATTAATTGACCTAATGGTGAATAAAGAAGTGCTTGGATGTTTTTTTGTGGTTCAACAATTTCTACAGAGAAGCTCGTACTCGTAACAGGAATAGGAAAAACGACTAAATAGCGCGCAATATCCTCGTCAGTAATTTGAATTGCATTGGATATTTCTGAAATACAAATGAGTGGATTTGAATTTACAAGATACGTTCTACTTGCTTTTGCTGTATATTCCGCCGGTTGTGAAATTTTCAACTGTCTGGCATTTTGTCCAGTAAGAACCCCATTGTTTGATAACCATTCGATAGTTGAGTTGGATTGAAGTGAAACCGCTTGCAATGTAAAAGGTGTGCTTTTTTCAATAGTTGGTTTCCCAGGCGTATCACCGATGAAGATAGATATTGACGGAGTTGTTACAGTACATCCAAATTCATTGGTAGCTTGCAAGGTGTAACTACCTGTTTGGTTAATTTTTATTTTGGATAAGGTTTCTCCATTACTCCATCGAATCCCCTCAGATAGATTTGATTCCAAGAATACATCTTCATTAGAGCAGCTAACGGGCTTACCAACAATGGATACCTGTGGTTCGGGTTTCGGGTTTACCAAGATGGTAACAGCATCGGATTGTACCGTACATCCATAGCTATTTGTATATGAAACGCGTTCGGTAGTCGTTTTGCTTACTACGATTTGTGGAGTAATTGCACCACTTGTCCACACATTATTAATTGAGTAATTTGATCTTAAAGTTGTTGTTTCTCCCTCACAAAGTATACTTGAGCCAATTACTGATATCTGTGGTTTTTGAGGAATCGTATTCTGATCGAAAAAAAGAATAGGGCTGTAGGAAACATTTTTGTTTGTGTCAACTACTTGTGCTTGAAGTTGACCACTCTTGATGAATATAGTGGCATCTTTGAGACCATTTGACCAATTTATATTTTTTTTATCGGTATTTAATGTTATTTGAATTGGAACGTCAGATTCTATAGAACATTTGATTGTTGGTTCAATGAAGCCAGTACCAACAAAAGGTATTGAAGAATTAAAAAAAGCGTCATTAAGAAAAATACTCCATTCGTCAGCAGCTTTATTTAGTCCGACAGTGTTGAAATGTGTCCCGTCGTATCTATCTTCTATTTGGTCTAGATTCGGTCCAGGAAATACATTTTGAGTTGTAGAAATGGTTATATTTTGTCCTTGAATTACATCAGGAGATGTTCTATTGCCTACTTTTGATGTTCTTGAAACTACCCAAGCTATGTTTTTTGCACTTGATTTTCTTGTTTCGCTAATGACCAATTTTAAATCGTTGGCATACTCCTGAGCAGATTTATTAATGAAAGTGTCCGACTCTCCTTGTGACCAAAGGATAGCTCTGATACCAAGGAGGTGATGGTAATAGTTTAGTGCGTAACGTGTTGAATTATAGGGATATCCAGGTTTTGCTCTCAACCCAGAGAAGGGGTTGGGAGCAGTCCCCCCCAATAAACTTTCCCTCCAAGCATCAATAGCTAAACCTTCCCAAGCTGTATTGATAAATAGAATAGGTACGTTTAATCGAGTAGCTAATTTTGCACCAAGTTCCCCCCAATACCAAGACCCATAACCTTCTGGAGCATAGAAAGTATTTTCATCTTTCAATTGTGCAAAAGTGGGGAATGGAGGAGTATCTGTGTCGTTTGCGAAGAAGTTAGTGATACAAGACACCCTATCATCTTGATTGATAGGATGAGCCGTTTCACCAATGACGCCCCTCGCATTGGATTGTCCTGAGATAAGAAAAACTTCCCCGACCCCAACACGATTAATTGTTGTTATTCCTTCCACTCGTTCGTTGAATAATCCACGAACCTCTAGTCGGTACCAACCACCTGTTACCTCGAGTTTACCAATAAAATTACCTCCTGTAGGGTTTGTAGAAATCGTAGTCCAAGGAGTTTCTTGCCCACCATTTATTGGAATGACGCGTGCTTCAACACGTGTTAAAATGGGCTGATAACTCCCCGAAATTTGAATAAATCCTTTGTTGTTTTGGTTTCTTTGAAAAACAGCTCTTTCCGTTGGGAAAGAAATTGAAATTTGTGAAAAAACACCGAATGGAATTAACAGGGAACATATTAATTTCCAAAAGATTTTACTTTTCATCGATAATGTGTTAATGTCAAAAAATCATTAAAATCAATTAGTTAAGTATTTGCCAAAGCACGTCTTTTAGTTCTTTAATTCCTTCACCAGTATGGGCAGAAAACAACGTTACGGGTAAATCGTTACCGAATTTTGCACGTATTTCTGTTTTCTTCTCGTCATCAATTAGTTCGATTTTTGATATACCAATCACTCTTTTCTTATCAAGGAGTTCCGGGTTATGCAATTGAAGTTCATGTACAAGAATGTGATAATCTTCTAATACATCTTCAGATTCAGCTGATATGACGAATAATAAACTTGAATTACGTTCAATATGTCTCAGGAATCGTAGCCCAAGTCCTTTTCCCTCAGAGGCACCTTCGATAATTCCAGGAATATCCGCTACAATAAATGATTTAAAATCATAGTAGGGCACGACACCTAAATTGGGTGTGATAGTCGTAAATGGGTATGCGCCTATTTCAGGTTTTGCTGCCGATATTGCAGATAGAAGGGTAGATTTACCCGCATTAGGGTATCCAACAAGTCCAATATCTGCAAGTACTTTCAGTTCAAAAATAAGCCAATTTTCGAGACCTAACTCACCGGGTTGAGCATAATAGGGTGTTTGTTTAGTCGAGGATTTGAAATGGTTATTTCCAAGTCCCCCTTTTCCACCTTCAAGAATAATTATCTCTTGATTTTCCTCGGTAACTTCTGCTATTTGCTCGAATGTTTCCGCATCTTTAATAACAGTTCCTAATGGAACTTCAATGATGATATCTTCCCCTTGTAACCCAGTGCTTCGGCTTTTTCCTCCACTTTTTCCGTTACCTGCGAAGATATGTTTTTGATATTTTAAATGTAAAAGTGTCCAAAGTTGTGGATTTGCCCGGACAATTACGTGTCCTCCTCTTCCGCCATCTCCACCATCTGGACCACCCTTTGGAACAAATTTTTCTCTCCTAAAATGTACAGATCCAGCGCCACCTTTGCCGGATCTGCAATTAATTTTTACGTAATCTATAAAGTTTGATGTCATTTTTCTTCTGTGAAATAATCCACAAAAGTACCACTTTTTTAAGGGAATAAGAAATACTAATGACTATTTGCCAAAATTACATGCTTTGTTCAATAGTTTTACTGATTTCTTGGTGGATATTTTCTATATCTCCAACACCATTTACTGTAACTACTTTCCCTTGATTTTGGTAATAAGGTAATACATGAATGGTTTTTGTGAAGTATTCATCGATGCGTTTGATTAATTTATCTTCATCATCATCTGCACGTCCACTTACCTTTTTTCTTTCTGCGATTCTTTCTTTGATGATTCCTTCTGAAACATCTAATTGCAATACAAGGTTAATCTTATTTCCCTTACTCGCTACAAATGCGTCCAATGCTTCTGCTTGGGCAACTGTACGGGGAAATCCATCAAATATAAACCCATTTGCTTCTGTATTTCTAGCTACCTCTTCTTCTAACATATCAATTGTTATGGAGTCGGGTACTAAAGAGCCACTGGCCAAAATAGATTTTACTTGTTGGCCTAGTGCAGTTTCATTCTTGATGTGCATGCGAAACATATCACCAGTAGAGATATGTACTAAATTGTACTTTTTGATGATTTTCTCTGACTGAGTTCCTTTACCTGCTCCTGGAGGTCCAAAGATAACTAGATTAAACATATACTTTTTTTGTAATAAATTGGTTTGTAATGAGGTGATTCTTTTAGTTAAATCAATGAACGCTTTCCTAATATAGAACTAAAACAGCTAATTCGATTGAAATAATTGGTAAAATTATCAGACAACAAAGTTATTTGGTAATTCGATAATTCAAAGAAACTTTTGGAATAAATATAAAAAAAACGGGAATCTTATTAGATTCCCGTTTTTTAGAAGTAAGCACAATATTAACTGCTTTTCTTTTTTTCTGTCGTAGGTACAATTGCAGGGGTACCATTCAAGGATTCTAAAAGTTGAAGGGCATCCGCATTTTGTGGATCAATCTTCAAGATTTGTGTGATAAATCCTTTTGCCTTCTCCGTATCTTTCTCAAACAAGAATGCTTTTCCTGATAGATAGCGAAGTGCTTCTACTACAGATGCTTTGTTCTGAACCTTTTGGTCATCGTTTAATAAAGAGACGAATTTCTCATAAACTGGAGCTGCTACAAATGAGCTATCTCCTTTGTATCTGTATGTTTGAATTCTTGCACGGTACAAGTAAGCAGCTGGCCAAGAGTCTTTGTAAAGCTCACAAACCTTACCAAAAGTATCATCTGCTTTATCCCAGATATTCGCTGAATAATAAAGAATACCTAAGTTTGCATAATCAGTTGCATCCGTTTTTCCTTTTGCAGCAATGATTTCTTCCAAAGTAGCCGCAGCTTTATCAAACTGCTTGTTGTCCTTGTATATTTTAACAATGTCCTCAGAGTAGTTGTAAGACGTATCTTTCATGCTAATTGCCTTCTTCATGTAGGCAATTCCGATCGAATCATTCGCCATTTTGTTCCCTGTGTTTGGCAATGCAACATATGCTCTTCCCATGAACCCGTAGTCCATCCCTAGAATTTGCTCTTGGCTTGCTTTACCCAAGAAAGTTTGGATTGACTCGATAGCATCCTGTGCTTTTCCTTGTTTAAACTTGCTATAACCAGCAATACGGTAAACGATTGGATCTTGATTGCAAGATTGGATATCGTCAATTGTTTTTAAAACATTCGCGAAGTCTTCTGCAATATAAGCCAATTTTACATATCTCAACTTAGCTGCACAGTCACCGTCAGAATACTTTAAGTAATTTTGAGCAGATTCTGCTGATTTACCGAATTGTTGGAAAGTTTGGTAATAAGAACTTAACAAAAGGTGGGCAGTCGCATATTCTGGATCAGTAGCAATTGCTTGATCAAGTCTTTCTTTTGCTTCTTTGTAGTTCTTTCCACGTAGCCAGATTTCGCCCATTCTAGCATATACTTTCGCCAGATTTTTGGATAATCTCTCCGCATTTTGAAGCGCATTCATTGCATCTCCACCCTCATTTTTCATTAGATATGCTTCAGCTAAAGTGATGAAATAGTCCGGATTGTCACGCAATTTGGACTTCTCAAGAGCCATTTGAATATTCAAGATTGCCTCTGCAGGGTCTTTAGCGTTTTCGAACATGGTGTAAGCTTCACCGATACGGAACAAAACGTCTGGGTTTTTACTCTTTGTCGTTTTGATAACTTCGTCAAAAATCAACTTTGCTTCTGCTATTTTACCATTTGCTAATTGAACAGCACCAAGTCCAACACTACAAAGTGGGTCTGGCTTTTTGTCCAATGTATTTCCTTTCGTGAAGGCATCCGAGGCTGCTTTCAGTTTGGCTGCTCTGGCTTCAGCACTAGCATCTTTTGAGGTTACTTCAGGCGTGTTTAAGTAATAATAACCTAAATAGAAGTAATTTTCTGGAGTAGGTGTGCTCTCAGCAGTTTGTGTAAAAATCTTCTCGGCAGCAGAAAATCTACCCGCCTCAAGCTCTCTTAATCCTGCTTCTGTACCTTGTGCTGACGCTGTTGTGTGGATTGCAAGCACTGAAATTAAGAGCAAGTACAGAGATTGAAATTTGTTCTTCATCTTCGCTTCTAGGTTGGTTTATGGAAAAATAGTTAGTAACAATTTTACAAATATAGAATAAAAAAAAGTTTTGAGACCTAAAAAATGGCTTGAAACATATCAAAGTTTGGATTTTGACGAATAAACAGTTTTTTAAGGAGATGGTAGATTTAGTTAACCAACGATTATAAGTTTAAAAATCAAGATGACAGTTTAACCATTCTGAATCAAAACGTGTACCATACGTTTTGTAGAAATCGATAGCTGGTTTATTCCAATCTAGTACCTGCCACATCATGCCAGTACAGTTTGTTTCCTTTGCTTTTTCGACGGTTGCATTGAAAAGTAATTTCCCGTAACCAAATCCACGAAATTTTTCTCGAACAATCAAGTCCTCAAGATACAAGCGTTTTCCTTTCCAGGTCGAGTAGCGGTAATAATAAAGTGACATTCCAACGATTCCGTCTTCAGGTGTTTCCGCTAAAATGGTCTGAAAAATAGGATGGGGGCCAAACCCATCCTCTTCCATTTTCTCTAATGTATTGGTGACCTGCTCCGGTGCTTTCTCATAAATAGCTAACTCTTGAACTAAGGAAAGTATTTCAGGTACATCTGCTTTTGTTGCTAATCGGAGTGAGACTGACATGTAAAATTTAGTTATATTGTAAATAATGTTCCCATTTTTCGATGACTTGTTGGAAGTCGTCTGGTAGTTCTGAATCAAACTGCATCCATTCTTTGGTCGTTGGATGTTCAAAACCAAGGGTTTTTGCATGTAACGCTTGTCGGGGTAAAATCACAAAAAGATTTTCTACAAATTGTTTGAATCGCGAAAAAAGCTGTCCGCGAAGCACTTTGTCTCCTCCATATGCTGCATCTCCAAACAAAGGATGACCTAAATATTTCATATGCGCACGAATCTGATGCGTTCTCCCTGTTTCTAAATTGCACTGAACTAAGGAAACATAGCGTAGCGATTTTAGTACTTTGTAATGTGTAATCGCTTCTTTTCCAAAATCACCATCTGGAAAAACATCGGATACGCGTCTATCTTTATACCCTCTGCCAATATGTGCATTGATAGTTCCCTCTGGTTCCTTTGGTTCTCCCCAAATAAGCGCGTAATAGGTACGCTGTGTAGTATGATTGGCAAATTGTTTGGCCAAATACTGCATCGCATATTCATTTTTTGCAATGACAAGTAGTCCAGATGTACCTTTGTCAATCCGGTGTACAAGACCCGGACGAATCGCCCCATTTTTGGATGTTGGCAAGTTGTCAAAGTGATGAACCAATGCATTGACAAGCGTTCCTGTCCAGTTATTATGCCCTGGATGTACTACCATTTCCTGCGCTTTATTGATAATCAAGACATCATCGTCTTCATAGACAATATTCAAAGGTATGTCCTCAGGTAAAAGTTCTGTATGTTCTTTGGGTGGATGAGGAAAAGAAACCGTGATGAGATCAAGAGGCTTTACTTTGTAACTTGACTTAACAATTACTCCATTTACCGCGACGGACTCCGTATCTATTGCTTGCTGAATCTTATTTCTTGATGTATTTTTGATGTGAAGGCCAAGGTATTTGTCAATCCGCATCAATGATTGACCTGCATCGACTTCAATTCTGTAATGCTCAAATAAATCATCTTCCTCTTCAAAGAGGTCTTGTTGCTCTGTCATATTCCATTTATTAAGCTACAAAAGTAACGCTTTTATGTTTGAATTAGAAAATTTAATCCAATCTCCCACTCCCTTGGTACGCTGGGAGCAGCCTTTATTCAAACAAAAAAAGGTAGCTGTTTTTATGAAACGAGATGATTTGACGCATCCGTACATCATGGGAAATAAGTGGCGAAAATTGAGAGGTAATTTGGAACATGCGCTAAAGGCAGGCTATGCGGGAATTGTTACCTTTGGTGGGGCTTACTCAAATCATATTTATGCTTCTGCAGCTGCGGCAAAATATGCAGGTTTAAAATCAATCGGGATTATTCGCGGTGATGAACTTCACCCAAATTCAAGCCCTACTTTGCGATTTGCGCAAGAAATGGGTATGCAACTCCACTTTGTTTCGAGGGAAATGTATCGTCAAAAACAATTTGATAGCCACCTTCAAGATTCTTATTTCTGGATTCCGGAAGGAGGAACGAATGAATATGCTTTTTTGGGTGTAACCGAGATGGTTGCAGAAATTGAAAAGGTTTGTATTCCCGATTTTTATGTCTGTGCGGCGGGAACGGGAGGTACTTCTGCTGGTATTTTATTGGCGACTAACCAACAAGTAATAGCCGTTTCTGTCCTTAAGGGTGGCTTCATGCAAAATGAAATCCGGCAGTGGGTTCCAGAAAATAAATGGAATCAATTGCAAACCTGGGACGATTCCCATGGAGGTGGATACGCGCGGGTTTCGCCAGAACTTCGTGCATTTGTACAGCTGCACAACCAGAACGAATCTTTCCAAATTGAACCTATTTACACAGGGAAAATGGTTAAAGCTTTTCTACAACAAGTTGAAAATGAATACTTTCCTATTGGTTCAACAATTGTACTGATACATACGGGTGGACTTCAAACTTTTCCCACGTTGGTTAACTAAGTTCCGCTTGGCCAAACTGCATTTGGTGTAAATTATAGTAAAAACCTTGCTTTATTAGAAGTTCATCGTGTGTTCCTTTCTCCATAATTTGACCTTTATCCAGTACAATAATTTGGTCTGCATGTTGGATTGTGCTCAATCTGTGTGCAATGACGAGGGCAGTTCGCCCTTTCATCAATTTAGTAATCGCAGCTTGTATAAGTTCTTCTGTTTCTGTATCCACAGAAGATGTTGCTTCATCTAGCACAATAATTTTTGGATTTTGAACCATCGCACGAACAAACGAAATGAGCTGTCTTTGACCAACAGACAGGGTAGCGCCACGTTCCATCACATTGTATTCATACCCACCTGGAAGCTGCATGATAAATTCATGCACACCTACCAATTTGGCTGCTTCTCGGACTTGTTCCTTCGTAATTGTCGGGTCACCCAAAGTTATGTTGTACTCAATGGTATTTGAAAACAAGAAAACATCTTGAAGAACAACACCGACTTGCTTGCGCAGAGATTTTAGTTCATAGTCAGAAACAGGAATTCCATCAATGCATATATTCCCTTTATTTATATCATAAAATCTTGATAATAAGTTAATTATAGAAGATTTTCCTGCACCTGTTGCACCTACGAAAGCAACGGTTTGACCTGCTTGAACTTCAAAGGAAATGTCTTTTAAAACAAAATTTTCCTCATTATAGGCAAACCAAACATTTTTGAATGACACGTTACCCTCAATAGATTTAGTAGTATGCCCATTATTTACCGTATAATCGTCTCCATCGAGTAAGTCAATGATTCTTTCCGTGCTTACAATCCCCATTTGTAATGTATTGATGCGATCTGCAATCATGCGAATTGGACGGAAAAACTGGTTGATGAACATGATAAAGGCGGTGACAGTACCGAAAGTAACCTCCATCCCGATGATTTGACGCGCCCCGTACCACACAACGAGTCCTGTACCAAGTGCAGCAATTACTTCAGCAACTGGGAAATAAATGGAGTAGTACAAGATGGATTTGATGTTGGCATCGCGATGTTCTTCGTTTATTTTAACAAACTTATCGTATTCCAATTTTTCGGTATTGAAAATTTGAACAACGCTCATACCCGTGATATGTTCTTGAACAAACGAGTTCAAATTGGCTACGGCATTTCGCACCAACTGGAAAGATTTTTTTACTTTCTCCTTAAAAATATAGGTACTTACGAGCATCAAAGGAATGGTTGACAAACTGATTAAAGAGAGTCGCCAATCTGTATAAAACATCACAGAAATGATGAGAACGAGTTGTAAAACATCTCCAGCAATCGCTGCAAAACCTGAACTGAATACCTCGGCAAGGGTTTCAATATCTGAAATAGTTCGAGTTACTAATCTTCCGATGGGAGTATCATCAAAAAACTTGAGGCGGAGTTCAAGGATTTTTTCGTATAATTCAATGCGAATATCTCGAATAATATGTTGACCTAACCAGCCTGCAGCATAGGTATTGTAAAAGGAAACTACAGAATTGAATACCAGTAAAAGTACCATTATACCAAGTGCAATAGCTAGTTGCGTATAGTCACCGTTGGCGATGGGTCCGTCAATCGTATATTGAATCAATAGTGGTTGAACTGGGGAAAGCCCCGCACCCAACATGATGGTTAGAACAAGTGTATAAAATTGTCTTTTATATGGTTTTGTATAACTAAATAGACGAAAAAGGATGTCTTTATTAAATAATTTAACTTTCTTCGGTGCTTCCACTAGGTGAGATTTTCGGATTTGGTACGATGTTGTACATATTTCTCTAGAAAGAGTAAATATCAGAATATAACTTTAATTCTTGCTTTTAGGTTCGGTGAGATACGTGATGCCTTCAGATATGAAGCCAATTCCGTAGGCATTAAGTTGTATTACACATGCCCAAAGACTTAAAAAAGCGATATGAATGGACTGATTCTGCCGATAGGCGTCTATCCCGACAGTCACAAAATAAATAAGATAGATGCAAAGACCTAGCCAACCGAATGGAGGAAATACTACAAACCAAAAAGGAATGGAGCTAGCTGCTAAAAAGAAAAAGCTTGGGAATAAATGAACAAGCTTGAGTTCTTTTGGATAGAACCGTGCTATATTGATGCGCGCTCTTCCAAAAAAGTGAAGTTGGCGAAAAAATTGTTGAAAAGAGGTTCTTCGTTTATGATAAACAAATGCTTCTTCGATTAAGCCAACCCGAAAACCGCTATTGATGATTCGGATACTGTATTCAATGTCTTCACCCATGCGTGTGACTTTATAGCCGCCTACGGTTTCCCAGACTTGCCTAGAAATACCGAAATTAAAACTCCTTGGATGAAACTGTCCGCCTAAATTATTTTTTTTACCCCGAATTCCGCCTGTTGTAAACACAGAAGTCATGGCATAGTTGATAGCTTTCTGGACAGGAGTAAACGTTGCATCTGCGGCATCTGGCCCACCAAAAGCATCCCATTTATGCATATCTAATGCCTTATCTATTTTTTCGAAGTAATCAGGAGGAATGACTGCATCGGAGTCAAATTGGATAAAATAATCGCCAGAAGCGCGTTCAAAAGCATAGTTTCTAGAAAAACCTTGTCCGCTGTTTTCCTTAAAATAGTAGTGAATCTTCAATCTATCTTGAAAAATTCGACAAACGTCATCCGCTTTCTGAACAGAGCCGTCTTCTACAATAATAACTTCAAAAGGTGGAAAAGACTGATTGGCCAAGCTCTCGAGTAGCTCAGCCAATTCATCTGGACGATTATAAACGGGGGTAATAACGGAATATTTACGCATGGATAGCGGCGATACTTTCTGCATGAGCAGCAATCACTTTTTTGATTAATTTAGGTGTGAGTGCTGTGGATAAAAACAACGATTCATATTGAGAAGGGGCAAGATAAATACCTCTCTGTAGCATTTCATGGAAGTATTTCCCGAATAATGCCGTATCAGATGTCTTTGCTGAGGCAAAATCAGTAACAGGTTCTTCCGTGAAAAATAAGCTGTACATAGAACCAATATGGTTGATGGTATAAGGTATATTTTTCTCGATAAGTACCTGTCTGATGCCACTGACAAGTTGGTGACCAATGTTGTCTAATTCTTTATAAATATGCTTATTTTCTTTCAAATAGGTGAGCATGGCGATTCCCGCTGCCATTGCTATTGGGTTACCAGATAGCGTACCTGCTTGATAAACAGGGCCTTGAGGGGAAACACAGTCCATGATTTCTTTTTTCCCTCCATAAGCACCTACGGGCATACCTCCACCAATGATTTTACCAAGCGTTGTCATGTCTGGAGTCACACCGAAACGTTCTTGCGCACCGCCGGGGGCAAGTCGGAAGCCCGTCATTACTTCGTCAAAAATAAGAACGATACCGTGTTTGGTACAAAGATCACGAAGCCCTTGAAGGTATCCTGGTTGTGGTAGTACACATCCCATATTGCCAACGACAGGTTCAATAATCAGTGCAGCAATTTGGTTTGGATTTGCCTCAATGAGTGTTTCCACTGCTTTCAGGTCATTATAAGGGGCTGTTAATGTGTCGTTTGCCGTACCTTTGGTGACGCCAGGGCTGTCTGGTGACCCCATGGTGACAACTCCACTGCCTGCTGCAATTAAAAATGAATCGCCGTGTCCGTGGTAACAACCTTCAAATTTGATGATTTTATCTCTTCCTGTGTAACCACGCGCTACACGAATCGCGGACATCGTCGCTTCTGTCCCTGAGTTAACCATCCTGACTTTCTCTATAGATGGAACCATCTCGATGATGAGCTCCGCCATTTGTATTTCCCTGCGTGTAGGCGCACCGTAAGAGAAAGAATTTTTGATTGCCTTTCGGACTGCTTTCTGAATCATCGGGTTGGCATGTCCTAAAATCATAGGGCCCCATGAGTTGATTAACTCAATGTATTTATTACCATCTTCATCATACAGATATGCTTTTTTTGCCTTTTTGATAAAAATAGGAGATCCTCCAACTGATTTAAAGGCACGGACAGGTGAATTAACCCCACCCGGAATTAGTGGCTGTGCACGTTCGAATAGTTCTTTACTTACTTTGTTCTTCATGAAGAGATGTCTGATTTTATATTTATCTTGAGATTTCGATGAACTGCCCGTCTTGGTATTTTACTATAGGCACTATTCGGTTCACTTGATTACCCTTTGTGTAATCGAAACCGGAAAGATGATATCCTTGTGTGTAATCAATACTATCAAGTTTTTGTCGCGTCGATTGTTTTGTTTTTTGTAAAATTTTACTGAAAAAAGAGGTTATATCGTATCCCAAATAACTGAAAAAAGAAGGTGCTAGTCCAACATGATTGATATATCTACTTTTGAATGAGGTTACTTCTTGTTTTTGCGTTGAGATAAATTCAGGATAAATAATATATAAGTTAGATTGTAAAAACTCTTTCGTTGCAGTACTGTAGCTGAAGCTACTTGCTGTTGTGAAAAATAGTGGATTCATTTTGTATTTGCGTAATGCACGCGCTACTTTGGGTGCAAAGTTGGAATCACCTACAAGAAAAACGCTCCCTGGATTTCCTTTACTTGGATGTATGGACTTTTCGTCAATAAAGGGAACTACTTCTATTACATTCCACCCTAAGTCTTTTGCTTTTTGGGCATAAGCTTCTGCAAATAGTACATCTTTACGTGCACTTCCATGATAGATTGATACCGTCTTTGCAACTCCCAATTCTCTGGAAAATTCCAACGCTTTTTGCGCTTGAGCTTCATATGAGGGTTGAACTAAGAAAGCATTGCCTGATTTTTCAGTTAATGACTGACTATTTGAAATGGGATGTATTTGCATTATAGAATGCGTAGTAAGGTACTCAGCAACAACATCATTTGCTGCAGGATACAACGGCCCTACGAGTACGTCCATTTGTTCCAATACACCAGACTGAACTAGTTGGTTCATATCTTCAGCTGAGTTGCCAATGTCAAAGGGATGTAGTTTGACTTTAATTCCTTTCTTTTTGGCATCTTCTTGTGCCATTTGCATTCCTATGTATAAGTCGTAGATATATTGGTTTTTTCTGTTGATTTGAGTAGGGTCAAAAGTGTCCAGATTGAATGGAAGCAAAACTGCCATATCAATGGTATTGTTATCTCTTGGGTTCGGTTTGATAGATTGGTTATTGGCTGTTGCACTCGTTTCGAAACGGGCACGAAGACGGTTTGTCAATAGGTCACTAAGCTCCAATTCTTGCTTGGTTGGATACTCCTTATTTTGTATGGCCTGAACCAATTGGTAATTTAGTGGAATGAATTGTGGGTACTGTTGATACCACTTTTTTAGAAGGTTTAAATCTAATATTTCCTTCAAATAATGACTTTGTGCTTTTTCAATTTCTTTAAGTAGGGAGGGCTCTGTAATCTTTTGAGCATATTCAAACGCAACATCGTGGTATCCGTCTGCATGATTTGCAAGCGCATAGAGATAATATGTTTCATCTAACTTTTCCCAATTCGGGAATCGCTCCATTTGTTGCCGTAATAGTACACGTGCTTTTAGATAATCCTTTTGTTTAAATTGAATAAGCGCAGAATAGTAAACCGAATATGGTGTAAGTGCATCCGATTGTGCTCGATTAGCTAAAGAGGTAAAAAGCGGGAATGCTTCTTGATATTGTTCGTTTACATAGAGTTGTACAGCCTTTTTGTATTGATTTGGAGGACTCAATGGGGCTTGTTTTTGGGCATTAGTAGATAAAACGCCAAAAATAAAGAGACAAATAAAAGTCAGAAAACGCTTCATAATTTACTATTGCGTGAAAAATGAAATCAAAATATACAAAAAATGTTCTACGTAACAAACATAGAACACTTTTTGTGGTACAGGGTTCAAAATCATTAAGTAATGACGTATTCTCCTTTACTTCTTATTATTTCTTTTCTTTTGATTAATTTCTAATTGTTTCTTTTTCGCCTCTTCGGTGCTTTGAAGTTGCTTTTGAAGATACTCAGTGAATTTACTTGTTTTCTTCGGTTTTGTCTGAAACTTAACTTTGTTCGCTGCTAAAACCTCTTTGATTTTATCTTCATCAATGAATTTACGAACAATAAGTTGTTGACCAATCGTAACCAAGTTAGAAACCAAGTAGTAGAAACTCAAAGCTGCTGGGAAGCTATTCAACACAAAGAAGAAAACAAGCGGAAAAACGTAGCTAATCTTCTTCATATCAATTGGCCCAGGTTGTGCAGGCGTAATTTGGTTGTTGTAATAAGTGAACGCTAAACTAGAGATAGTCATCAAAACAACAAACAAACTGATATGGTTACCTATAATTGGTAAATTTACTGCCCAAGATAAGGGTGCATCATACGTAGATAAATCGGGTGCCCACAAGAAAGGTTGCTGACGGAACATAATCATGTTGGGGAACAAGAAAAACACGGACATTAAAATAGGCATTTGCAAGAGCATGGGTACACAACCGCTTAGCGGGCTTACACCAACTTCTTGGTATAATTTCATGGTTTCTTGCTGTATTTTCACTTGGTCATCACCGATTTTTTCTTTTATCTCGTTTATCTCTGGTGTTAAAATCCGCATTTTTGCCGAGCTCACATACGATTTGTAAATCAAAGGGGTTAAGGCAAGTTTGATAAATAGAACCACAACGATGATCAAGAATCCGTAGTTTGAGATGAAGTTTTCAAACCATTCGAATAAAGGAACGAAGATGAAGCGGTTGATGGGCTTTACGATGTCGTATCCTAAATACACGTTCCCGTGGAAGCCCTCGGCTACTTGATTAACCACCTTGTAGTCGTTTGGCCCAAAGAAGAATCGGTAGTTTCCTTTGCCGCTGTTTAAGTCAGAATAGGGGAGAATAGTTTCCGCTTTTACCAATTTTACAAAGCTAGTATCTTCTACCGGTGTCGTAATCGTGAAGGAAGGTTTTGCCAAAGCTTGACTTTTAGCTACAAATCCAGTAACAAAATATTTTTGTTTGAATGAAAACCATTGAACGGGTATTTCAGGTGTTTCTTGGTCATCACCAACAGAGTTTGCCCCAAGGTCATCAAAACCTTCTTCTGCATTATAAAAATTAATTTGAGCGGCTTTTCTGTTTTCATTTAGGTCATTTTCCAAGATTTTGAGCTTATCTTCCCAAACGAATTTTACATCTTTGTCTTTCAAAAGTGGATCTAGCCCTTTCAAATCTAGGTCATAATCAACCTGATAGCCGGTTCCAGTAATTGTATAAGTCTGCGTAATTTTTTGTGTAGGACTTAATGCCAACTCAAATGAGACCTTCGCAATTTCTTCTCCCTTTATGATTTGAGAAACCGCTGAAGTGGAGAAATGCAATTGTTTTATATCTACAGGACCATTCAAAGTTGAAAGAATAACATTCATGTTTGAGTTGTTCTTATCAATCAACTGAAGTGTCTCATCTTTTTTTGCTTGGAAAGCAGCGTATGTTTTGTATTTTTTTAAGATGACATTCTCTATTGTACCTCCTTTGGAAGAGAAAACAACCTTGATATCTTCGTTTTCAATTGAAATATTTTGCGGAGTTCCTTGTGCAAATGAGGCGAAACTTCCGTAAGTAGTTGCTAATTGAGTGGAGTCAGGAGTTGGTATAGATGTAGAGGAAGCGGCGGCTGTAGTTTGTGTGGAGGTTGCTTCCACTTTTGTTGGAGCGAGTGCTTCTGGAGTGGCCTCAGGTATAAAAAACATGTAGGCTCCGTACATTACAATTAATAAAAGAAAGCCAATTACTTGGTTTTTGTCAATATTTCCCATTCTGGTTACATGTTGTTAAAATTTGTGCAAAAGTCGTAAAAAACTACGATACACGAAAATAAACTTATTATGACATAGTCGTATCCACTAATTCCGAACAAGATTATCGAGTATAATTCCTGTGGCTACCCCTGCATTAAGGGATTCCGCTCCCCCGAAACAAGGAATTGTAATTTTTGAAGAGATATACGGCTCAATTTCGCTTCTTATCCCGTGAGATTCACTTCCAATAAGCAGGGCTGCTGGTTTGGTAAATTGCATCTGATGCATGTTTTCTCCATTCAAAAACGCTCCATAAATAGTTGATGGATAGTTTTTTAACCATGTTTCCAGCTGTGTGTAGCCTACCTGAACACGTGTGAAAGAACCCATCGTTGCACTGATGACCTTCGGATTGTAAAATTCAACGGTATCCTCTGAACAAACGATATTCGGAATACCGTACCAGTCTGCTAGCCGTATGATAGTACCCAGATTTCCTGGGTCTTTTATTCCATCTAAAACTAATAGTAGTTCTGCTTTAGATGCTGTAGAGATGACTTCATTCTTTTTTTGGCGTACAACTGCAACGCCACTATCATTTGCCTTGAATGTGCTTACTTTCTCGATTAATTCGGGTATTTCGATGCTATAGGCGATATCAGTCAGTAATTTTTCGTTTTTTTTGAACCACTTTTCTGTACAAAATAGTTGTTCTATCTCAAAATTTGAATGCAGTAGCTCCACCAAATTTTTCCCACCCTCTACCAAAAATAAACCTGATTCCTGCCGGTATTTTTTGGTGTGTAAGGAAAGAATATTCTTTTGTTGTTGTTTGGATAACATAATCCTGTGTCTAAATTCAAAAGACCAAACCTATTTTTGATCTTCGCAAAGATACAAACAGCTATCTAAAAAAAGAGGAAACCAACTTCCAACGTTGGCTTCCTCTCTTACTTTTCATTTGATCAACGGAATGATGCAAAAACCAGGCTGGTTAAAATGAATTTGCTGAGATTTAACCTCAGCCCCTTCTAGCATAATCGGCTCACCAATTTGCAAGCCGGATGTCATTTCTGCATAATCTGTTAATGATACGGTCAAAGGTTGTTTGTTTTTATTTAGTACAACCATTACTTTTTCATCGTTCTGGTAACGGAAATACGTATAGATACCATTTTGAGGTGAATAATGCGTCAGTTTGCCTTGATGTATGACGGAATTTTTCTTTCTCCATTGGAATAACTTTTGTGTAAACGCCAGTATCTCCGCTTGGTCTGCACGAAGATTTTTTCCTGTAAAAGCACTTGCCGTATCTGTTGGCCATCCTCCAGGCATATCTGACCGAATTTCACCATGGTCATCACTTTTCGGATTCGATAATAGTATCTCTGTACCGTAGTAAATCTGAGGGATACCGCGCGTTGTTGCTAAAAAAACGAGTGCTTGTTTTAATCCAAGTTTATCCTCATTTATTTGCGTATAAACTCTACTCATGTCATGATTATCCGCAAAAATCACCAAATCGTTTGGATGAGGATATAAAAAGTCATTCGCCAACGCACTATACATGGCTATCCATTTCGGGTCCCATGGATTTTGTTTTTCTTTAATTGACTGAATAATAGCTTCTTGAAGCGGGAAATCCATCAAAGAAGGTAAAGCGGAGGTATAACCATTGCTGTTTTTTTTATCTCTTTGCCAATAAGATACAATAGCAGGATTAGTGGACCACTCCTCGCCTACGATAGAGAAATTTGGATATTCACTCATAACGGCTTTTGACCATTCTGCCATGAAATCTGCATCAGGATATGAATAGGTGTCCATTCGGATTCCACCAAGCTGGGCATATTCTACCCACCAAATGGTATTTTGAATGAGGTATTTTGCCAGATGTGGATTTCGTTGATTTAAATCAGGCATGGTCGTTACAAACCAACCGTCAGCATGTTTCTTTTTATCGACTTGTGTCGCGTACGGGTCCTGAATGGTTTCTCGGCGGTGTGTCGTCATAACCGGTTTTTCTTGGTAGTTCAAGAAATCTTTCATGGGTAAATCCTTGACCATCCAATGTTCAGATCCTGCATGATTTAATACACCGTCAATGATTAATTTGATGCCTCTTTTTTTTGCTTCTTTCGCTAGTGTGAGATATAATTCATTGGAGCCATAGCGAGGATCTACTTTGTAAAAGTCAGTGATGGCATATCCGTGATAAGAAGCTTGAGGTTGTGCGTTTTCAAGAACGGGATTAAGCCATAGAGCGGTGACACCCAATTTTTCTATGTAGTCCAATTGGTTGATAATTCCCTGTAAATCTCCTCCGTGTCTGCCGTCTAGCTTGGAACGGTTTAATTTATCTACATAGTTTGGGAGCGCGTCGTTTGAAACGTCACCATTCACAAAACGGTCAGGGGTAATGAGATAAATCATGTCTGACGAATTAAATCCTTGTCTATCAGACGAATAACTCTCTCTTTCTTTTAATTCAAATGTGTGTTTTTCTAGAATTTTATTATTTTTAATCAATTCAATGCTTGCTTTTTCGGGGGTAGCATTTGAAGAAATACGGGTATAAAGAAATAAGTAATTTGGGTTTTCAGGTCGATAAATTTGCTCAATTTGAATGAATTTTGCGTTTATCCGAACTTCTGCATCTTGTATATTTTTACCGTATAATAGGATTTGAACAGAAGGATTCTTCATGCCAACCCACCAGTTTGCTGGTTCTATTCGCTGAACAATTTTTTGCCCTTGTGCCCATACAAAGAGTGGGAAGAGAAGTAAAATAAGGCTTTTTTTTACCATGATTTAAATTTTTTTAAGTGACCAAATGGTGAAATTTTTTGCTGCTGCCTCCAAGGTGGCACGACCGTTTTGGTCTGTTTTGATTTCTTTGTTGGTATGATTGGAGTAATCGACGAGTGTAGCGTTTTTCCAAGGTGTGATAACTGTCTGGGTCATTGGAACTGTCCCGTTGTTCAAAAAGACGACTAACCCAGGAACGGACGCATTCCCTCCTCGAAGTGCGATATATTTTTCACGGTCAGCAAACAAAACGCCGGTTGTACCTTTTGCTAATGTTCTGTTAATGAGCATTAAACGTTCCAATTCTCGCTTTGGCAAAACAGATTCATAGTCCGAATAAAAAATACAGGGCTCACCATCATGCGTTAAAATGTAAGCATATGCCAACAGTTTGTTAGCAACATTTATTCTATTTCCTTGATTTGTGTCTTTTTCTGTATCGTGATTTGCTGTGAACGTGACCGATTTAGCAGGATTCCTTTTCAAAAAGGTATTTCTATCTTTTAAGATGTTCATATTATCTCCGTCTAAAGCTTGTTCCAAAGCATAAAACGTAGAAAATTCAAAAACACGAACTCCTGTCTGGTTTACATACCTTTCCAATACATCCGGATTACCATCCCAAAGTTCAGCAACTGCATAACCACCTACGGCTTCCATCCATTTTTTGATGACATCCGGCGAAAAACCAAGTACGTAATCAAATCGCCAGCCATCAAATTTCATGACATTTTTATAGTACTTTGCCACAGATTCATCACTCTCCCAAAGCCAAAATTGGACATTGGGTTGCACATGCGATACATCTTGTTCTGGGAAAAATAAATCTCCTTCGTCTTTTTGTCTCAAAGAATTGGGATGAAAATCCTCGTAGCTACGTGGAAATTTTCCAGATTTAGGTTGGAATAGCGTATATGTATTTTTATTTCTATACGGATTAAATTGTAAACTTCCGCCGCTGTTGTGGTTCAAAACAATATCAGCGACCACCTCTATTTTATTTTGGTGTGCTGTTGAGATCAACTGTTCAAGCTCTTTTCTTGTTCCAAATCGGGTTGGAATGGTACCCATTTGGTCGTATTCGCCAAAATCGAAATAATCCATGGGATCATAGCCCATCGAAAAACCACCTGACATTCCTTTTGAAACGGGAGGAAGCCAAATACGATTTACACCAATTGCGGCCCATTGAGCTAATTTGGGTTCTATGACTTTCCACCAACCTCCGCGGGGTTCTACATCCCAATAGAAAGTTTGCATCATGATATCTCCAGATGCAGGAAGTGTTGTTAAATCAGTTGGAGTATTTGCAACGGGCTCGGTTGGTGCCTCTGGTGTGCATCTTGAAAAAAGAAGAATTGAAAGTAGTAATACAAAATAAGGGTTGCTCTTTGTCATGGGATTTGAGGGTTTACGTGGTAAAAAAAAGCTGCACAAAAAATCGTGCAGCCTTTAAACATAACCTATAATGAAGCTAATAGACTAAACAATTAACTATCTTTTCACCATTTTGTAGGTTGGTGACGCTGGATTACTAAAATCCAACGTAATATTATACGTACCTTCTGAAACTGCTATATTTGCTCCACCTGGCTCTAATGTACCGTTAGCACCATCGTCTCCGTAGTTGACAGACCAATCATCATTTTCTCTGAATTTGACTTCACCGCTCTTCAGTACCATTCCATTTATATACCAAATACCTTCTTTTGCGTAGTCTAAGTTGAATTTAGTATCTGGGCCATCCCAACCGTTTGGAGTAGCACTACCCACAATACCTAAAATTTTCTTCGCCTCGATAGTGTACGTATTTTTGTTGAAGTCAACAGTGATAAGGTAGCTTCCTTTTTTAACCGCGATGTTGTCGCCGCCTGCATCAAGTGTTCCATTTGCACCTGAATCTCCAAAGTTTACAGACCAGTCGTTGTTCTTTCTGAACTTGATTTCACCTTCATTCAACATAACCAAAGCTCTCCAAGTATCGCTGCTTGGGTCATAGGTTAGCGGCATATCTGGTCCATTCCAACTATTTACAGTAGCACTTCCAACAATTCCCCAAGTGAGTTTCTCGATTTTGTAGGTCAAATTAGCGGCATCAAAAGTTATCTGATAGGTACCAGCTGTTACAGCAATGTTGTCGCCACCTGGATTCAATTTTCCATTTGAACCACCATAATTCTCGCCCCAATCGTTGTTTTTACGTATCTTGATTTCTCCGTCACCCAAGGTAACATACGCAACAAAGACATTCGGAACTGCTGTTTTGAAGAAAGGCATATCCGGACCGTTCCAACCATTTGTTGTTGCACTACCCACAAGTCCCCAAGGCGAAGATAAATCCAACTTATCTTGGTAAGCCGTTGCTTTCATGGAGATAATCGGAGAGGAAAGTACTGTAGATTGCCCAAGAACAGCTTCTACTTTGATATCCAAGTCAGCCGCCTTGCCAGGTTCCATACCCAAACCTAAAAGTAAGTTATTTAATTCTTTTACTTTGTAGGTTTTTGAGAGAGCTTGTCCCATTCCTATATTGATTCCCTTGCTAAAATCGCCTCCTTTTTTATCAATTTTTAAATTGTAGGAAGCACCAGCATTGAATCCAAAGTCTGGTTTTGACCAAGAGATTGTGACGGCATTTTGCTCTGCATTGTCCTTGTTTAAAACAAGTGTTTGTACAGATACATTGACAACAGGTGCAGCACCATCAGCCAATACTGGTTTGATGAGCTCATCTTCACACGAGCTTAGCATCCAGAGGGCGCTTAAGCTGAATAGTATTGATTTGAATGTATTTTTCATTTGTAATCTTTCGAATTAATAACCAGGATTTTGTTTTAAATTAGGATTTGCCACAATGTCTGAAGCAGGTATTGGATATAATTTAAGATGATCACTTACCCCTCTTCCTGCTTGTACGCCACCTTTCCACTGCCATACATACTCACTTCCAGTAAATTTATTGAAACGAATTAAGTCTGTACGACGAGTTGCTTCCCAGTACAACTCTCTACTGCGCTCATCTAGGATAAAATCAAGATTAATACTATTTACATTTCCAGATGTACCACCATAAGCTCTTTGGCGAAGAAGATTTACGTAGCCAAGTGCTGTTGCTAAATCACCGCCTGTACCACCACGAAGAACTGCCTCTGCATACATTAAGTACGCATCTGCTAAACGGAACATTGGGTAGTCTGTATCTGGGTGATTACCTTCAGAGTCTGTACCTGGGCGACCATTTACATCTACATTTTTATATTTTCCTACTGCATACCCATCCGTAAATGTGAAAATATCCTCTACGTTGATATTTTGTCCGTCAGTATGGAAAATCGCTCGTTTGTCTGGTCCATTTGGTGAAGGGAATTTCGTTACCAATGATGGAGTCGTACGCAATCCTGACCAACCCCCATTTATACCAAATTCTGCTGGATTCATTGATCCACCTACAGGTGCATGTACCAAATAAGTCATTCCGCCCCATGATTTAGTATTTAATCCATCAAAACGGATAGCAAAGATAATTTCAGGTGATTTGTTATTATCAGTTAGGAAAAGACCTTGATAGTTCGGGTGTAATGAATATCCCGCAGCAATGATTTTCTTCGTTTGCTCTATCGTTTCTGTATATTTTGGCGTACCAATATAGACTTGTGCATTCAAGTACAATTTAGCTAACAACATCCAAGCAGCTGCTTTATCAGCACGGCCGTATTCATTCTGACGTGGAGAAGGAAGCTCATTTTCAATTGCTTTGAGCTCAGATTCTACATAGGCGAATAATTCAGCACGGTTGGTTTGTTTAGGCAAAAAGGAACCTGGTGCGTCATTTTCAGTTACAAACGGCACATTTCCAAACATATCCAATGCGTGGTAATAACTCAATGCTCGCAAGAAACGAGCCTCTGCTCTGTAAGCCGCGTATTCTGGACCTGATAAATTGCGTGACGCTAATTTTTCAGGAGACGTTTCCCGAATAAATTCGTTACACAATGTCACCTGATAGAAAATACGGTTATAAAGTGCAGTGATAAATTCGTTATTCGATGTCCAATCCATATCATGGAAATCAGGTAAGCTACCATCGTTCCAGCCAATAACTGATTCGTCTGTTGGCAGCTGTTGCGCTTGCCAATATTGGCGTAGATACGCAGAAAAACCTTCGTCAATTCCACTAATATCGGGCATACCAGCAGGACCTTCCTGTCCTGTTACAGCTAAGCCTGCATAAAGTTTTGCTAATACGTTTTTGTAGCTTGCCGGATTGTCATAGACAGTCGCAGAGGTTACTTCAATGAATGGCTTGCGATCTAAATCGTTTATACAAGAGGCACTAACGACGGTTAAACCGAGGGCAAGTGACGCTACTTTTGAATATTTATTCCAAATCTTCATTTTGTCTTGTTTTTGATGTGTGCTTTTGTAATTTAAAATCCAATGTTTACGCCAAGTGTGAATACGCGTGGACGTGGGTAGAAATTGTTATCAATCCCGCCACCCACTTCTGGGTCTAATCCGTTATACTTGGTAATTACCAACGCGTTTTGAATATTCGCGTTAATCGACGCATCTGCTTTTTTATTGAAAATCTTACCTAAACTGTATCCAAAATTGATGTTATCAATCCGGAAAAACGAAGCATTCTGTAAATAATAATTGCTGAAGTATTGGTTGTTTGCAAAGCCTGTGACCAATGCATCAGATGTCACGTTAGTCAAAAATGGATTCGAAGTCACTCGGAAAACGCCTGCATTGGAGTTTACGTTATTGTAAACGAAGTTGCCAACGTTTGCTCTTGATACAAAACCTGCTGAAAACTTGCCAATCGAGATTTGAGAAGATAAGCCCAAGAATACATCGGATTGCGGTGCTTCATAGCGAATTCTATCTTCTGGCGTAATTACTCCATCACCATTTTGATCTTCATATACGCCTTCCAATGGTTTGCCGTTGGTGTCATATACTTGATTATATAGATAGAAAGTACTTACTGGATAGCCTACCGTGTGGATTTGTGCTGTATTTCCTACACCACCGCCAATTCCACCAGTTAAAATTCCTGGGAATGTTGGGTCAGCTACTTTCGTTAAGTTGGTGATTGTATTTTGATTGTACGTAATGTTGAAACCTAAATCCCAGTTTACATTTTTCGTAGCAATTGGTGTCGTATTGATGCTAAACTCGACACCTTCGTTCTCAATATTACCCACATTGGTTAATAATTGGTTCGTTAGGTTTGAACCCGCTGGAACTGGAATAACACTCAACAAGTCTTTGGTCAAACGTGAGTAGTAGTCGATGCTACCTGAAATTCTACCTTTCTTCAAGGCGAAATCAATCCCTGCATTATAGGTAACTGTCTCTTCCCATTTGATGTTGGCGTCGTATCCTTCTGGGCGAAGTGTTGGCAAGAACGCATTACCAAATTGGTATTGAGCAGTTGATTGGCTTAACGTGTATCGAGGCAAATACGGGTAATCGCTACCAATATCTTGTTGACCTGTCACACCATAACCCAAACGAAGTTTTAACTCAGAAAATACATTGTTTCCTTTCAAGAAACCTTCTTCAGAGATTTTCCATGCCAATGCTGCGGAAGGGAATAAACCCCAACGTGTCTCTGGTGAAAAACGCGAAGAACCGTCTTGACGTATCGTCACAGTCGCTACATACTTGTCTAATAATGAGTAGTTTGCACGACCATAGAATGAAACAAGTGTATTTTGTGTTTTGTAGTAAAAATCGCGGAATACTTCTCCGTTCAAATTCACATCTAAGTCTGTATTTTCACGAATGAAGTCTTGGTAGGAATAACCACCCATCACGTCAATACGGCTACTAATAGAAGGTAAGTCTTTCACATAATTTAAATAAAACTCCAACGTTTTGTTGTTTTTATTCTGTGAATAGGTCAATTCCTGCCCATTTCTGTTGAATGCTAATGCAGAGGTTGCTGGAACAAGATTTGAACCCGAACTTGCTGAAATATCGTATGCTACATTCAAATTAGCACGTAACTCAGGTAAAAAATGGAATTTATAATCCAAAACCATGTTTCCAATGCTTCGTTGAACATTACTTGTATTGTTACGCATTTCAAGCATAGCAAGCGGGTTGCGTGGTGCCAATGTATTAGGTCTTCCTGTGGATGGATCTAACCATTCGAAATACCCATTATACAATTCGTTCCCTGAGAAAACAGGTTGAGTTGGGTCAAAGAAAACAGCTGAACCAATTGCGCCTTGATCTGCAAAACGGTTATCTGTGATAGAGCCTTTCAAATTGATGTCCACTTTCAAATGGTTATCCAAGAAAGTAGGAGAGAGGTTCAATGAACCTGATGTTCTACCCATATTGGATGTCTTCAAAATACCATTTTGGTTTAAATAACCCAAAGAAACACGGTAAGGAACTCCTTTCGCTGCACCACTAACGCTCAGGTTATTGTCTGTTGTGTAGGCAGTACGGTAGATTTGGTCAGCCCAGTTTGTGTTTTCTGTGCCAAGAGCTGCGATTTGCGTGGCATTTCCACGTGAGCGAACTAAATCTGTAAATTCGGTTGCGTTCAGTGTGTTGACATCGTTCATGCGGGATGCTGAAGAGGCCAATGTGCTGAAGTTCACACGCATTTTCCCAGTTTTAGAGCCTTTTTTTGTTGTAATTAGAATTACCCCATTGGATGCACGTGAACCATAAATGGCAGTAGCCGATGCATCTTTCAATACGGTGAAAGTCTCAATATCATTCGGGTTAATCAAGCTGAGTGCATTTGGTGAGCCAGAAATACCATTATTGTCCAAAGGAACACCATCCAAAACGATTAATGGATCATTGTTGGCATTTAGTGAAGAACCTCCACGAATACGAATGGTGCTACCGCTACCTGGCGCACCTCCATTTGAAGTAATCTGAACACCAGCTAATTTACCAGATACAAGTTGCTCTGGCGTTGTTAATTGCCCTTTAACGAAATCAGCGGATGAAATACTCACCACAGATCCTGTTAAATCTTTCTTTTTCTGACTTCCGTAACCAATGACGACTACTTCATTCAAAATTTGAGAATCATCTACCAACTCAACTGAAATGGCAGATTTGTTTCCAACCACGACTTCTTGTGTGGTTTTTCCAATGAAACTAAATACCAACGTGCTATTTTCTGAAACAGCGATGGAGTAGTTTCCTTGTGCGTCTGTTTGTGTTCCTTGTGTGCTTCCTTTCACTTGGACAGTTACACCAGGCATTGCTGATTTATCTGTTCCGTCAGTCACTTTACCCGTTACTGTTCGTTGGGCAAAAGTGCTAAGTGAGATAAAAAAAAACAAAGAGAGTGTGGCGATAAAGCCCACAAAATGCGAAGGTTTTCGAGAGCTACCCGAAGTGTGTGTACAACTTCTCTGCATAAGACTTTTTGTTAAAGTATTGATAATTGGTCACCCTTGCACAAAGGGGTACAAGGGAATGCACAAAATTATCAATAAAATGTCCTATTAGTCGTACCATATTGTAATTTTATAATTATTTCAAGAAATAGTTATAAGTTGCTGATAAATAGGTAGTTGTGTATGGTTTTTAGTACCTTTTTCTTAAAATGGTACTAAGTTGTTTCTTTTTTAAGTTGTTCTAGGTATTCTCGAGGGGTTAAATCTGTATGTTTCTTGAAGGAGCGGTTGAAGGCAGTCTTTGAGTTGAAGCCCACTTCATAAGCTAAACTTAATAAAGTGAACTGTGCATTCTTATTGTCTTGCAGCATTGTTTTGAATGCCTCGATACGATATGAATTGATGAAGTCAAAGAAATTTTTTCCGAATAAATCATTCAAAACTTTTGATAAAACGTGAGGAGGAACTTTGAGTTGATTGGCCAGTTCAGTCAAACTTAACTTTGGATTTGTATAGGGACGATTTTTTTCCATATACTTTTGTAACTTATCTGCAATAGGTTTTAAATCTTCCTGTGTTTCGTCCGGATTTGTAAGTAATGAGTTGTCATCTTGAACGGAGGCACTTACGGTTGTGTCTAAAACATCATCAAAAATAGATAGATAAGTAGGGGATGCCTTGAATGTTTCTGGTTGGTGTATGGCATAATAGCCAATAAAAAAAGGTATTAGCGAAAAAGAAAGCCAAATGAAATCAATGAGATTTTCGAGTGTGTTTGTCAACTCGAAATTACCTATTTTGCTCACTGCCATTAGTATAAAAAAGAAAGACCAAAGAAGTAGCGTGAGTAATTGTATCCATGAGACAGCCTGCAAATAATGTAGGTTTTGGTCATCAGAGAAATTGGTATGAAAAGCATGTTGGTAAGATTGTACCGTTTTCTTAAACAAACGCCAATAATAGATATTCCATACTAACCCAAAAAAACCACTTGCAGTAAATAAGGAGATGAGCGGCCAATCTTGATTCATTAGATCTTCCAAAAGATTTGTATCATCTTTAAAAAGGAAGGGTAAGTAAATGATGAATTGTACACCGAATGCAAAAAAGTGCCAATACCATCTTGATGGAAATCCTGAGTTTTTAAATAGAAGTTTTACTAAATAAAAGTAATAAAGGGGACTATATATAAAAAGAATGAAGTCTGAAAGTAGCAGTATTTTGGGAAATCTATTGGCAATTTCTTGATAATTTCCAAAGATATATAACAAGAGCATGATAGATGAAATACCCAGAGTGACAAGTAACCATTTATTTGCTTCCTTATTATTCGTTTGGATAGTCGGTATGGCAATAATGAGTAAAAAGCCCTGAAAGACAGAAAAAAGTAAGAGTAGATCCACCAAGGAGAATAAATGCAAAGAGCCATTCAGATCTTCCCAACCATTGATAGCTACCGGAATAGAAGCAAATGTGTCTTTTTCATTCGCAATGAACGTTCTGTTTGGTCTCGCTTTTCCATTTTCTCTCGCTTCAACTGACGCCCAGTTACCACGTGTAAACTTATACTCTAGTTTGGGTAAATCGGTATAGATAGTTGTTTCAAAAACACCGTCTATCCGTCGAATAAGTTTATATTCCGTATTTGCAGGATCCCAATTATTAAAATTTCCTGTCAAGTAAATAGCTGCATCATGTGGTGTGTTTTCAGGTAGCTTCTGAATGATGAACTGGTAAGAGTGATGCCTTTCCCATCCTAAAATTTCAAAATAATAGATGGGATGTTCACCTAATATTTCTGTAGAAAAACGGCGATTTATGATGGGTTCGCCACGCGAGGTTCCTTCCGTTAAGCCCCAAGTTCCTTGCGTAAATTTGAATTCAAAGCCTTTTTTAGGAAGTGGCAAAGAAATGATAAATGTACTATCATTCTGCTTTTTGAGTTTGTATTCTGCATTCCTTGGATTCCATTCGTTTAGGTCTGTGGCGATATATAGCTTGTCGGGTTTTGTAGCAGATGGGTGTATTTTGACGACAAAAATCGCCTCTTTTTGTTGTCCAACACTTTGTGACAACAAAAAGAGGTGAAATAGTATATGGATAAGGGCTAATGAATGACTTCTTACTAGCTTAGAACAGAGCCAATTGGTTTTCAGTAGTGTCTTCCCCTTCATCGTCAATGTTATTTTCTTGGTTTTGAGTAAGTTCTTTTTCCAAAGGAACTACTATTTTTTCTGAAGCCAACGTGGTAACTTGAAGAATTTTATCGAAAGGGATTTTATTCCCCATTGCTTTCCATCCTCGAACATCTACAAATTCCTCAAGCTTGACAATTTCTTTTTCAATAGGGGAAGAGCGTTTTTCACGCTTGAAAGTAATCTCAACACGTGGCATTTCATCATAAGAAATAGCCAAGAGTTCACTTTTTGGATGGTCAGAAATGAAATTAAATTTTTTATCTAATGTGGTCGTCTCAATTTTGAAACGCTTGACGTAATAATTCTTCTGCTCACCGTCCATATAAACTGCACTTACCACGCTATCAGGCTGGAATTGCGCAATAATGCTCACTTGTTTGGGGTCATAGTGATTTGTTAACTCAAAATTTGTCAATTCATATTCGCCATTTTTGTACAAGACAATAATCTTATCATCTGCTCCAAAATTTCCTAAAAACTGCCCATGTTCGTCTTTGTTCAGGCGACCAATCGTTGGTAAATACCAAATATCTACGCCACCAAGTGTGGACTTTCCTGCCGTTTTGAATGCCACTTTCCGGACAGGATATTTGGTCACTAAATAACCCAAAGCAGACCGGTTTTTGATGTCATTTTCTGCAAAATCCCACTCAAATACTTTCTTTTTCGCTGTACTAGCAGCGGTCAGATGAATAGTGACTTGCTCCGCTTCTCCGTTTTCATTTGCAGAAAAATAATGCACCTTTGATTTGGGTGTACCCTTTGTCACATCGTATTCTTTGTCACGTGTTACGGACGTGACCGGAAAACGCTTGGCGAATGTTCTGCCCGTTTGTCCGTCCGAATAAATTACATTGTAAACCATTCGCTCGTCATTTTTTCTGTAAACGGCACAATGAATAATGTCTTTTCCTACAAATGTTTTATCTTGAATCTTGGTAATCAAGTATTTACCATCCTTTCTGAATACAATAATGTCGTCAATATCTGAGCAATCCATCACGTATTCGTCTTTCTTTAATCCATAACCGACAAAACCTCCAACACGATCTACATATAATTTTTGGTTATTAGCTGCTACAACTGCTGCTTGTACATCTCCAAACTCTCTGATTTCTGTCCGTCTTTCTCTGCCTTTGCTGTATTTTTTTAACAGCATTTGATAAAACTCTATCGCGTAGCGAACAATATTTTGTAAGTTATCTTCTACTTGTGCCAGCTCTTCTTGCTGTTTTCGCATCAATTCGTCTGCTTTAAATGCATCGTATTTAGAGATACGTTTGATCCGTATTTCGGTTAAACGAATGATGTCTTCTTCAATAATCTCTCTGTAAAAATCTGATTTATAAGGAGTTAGTCCTTTGTCTATCGTCTGAATCACCTCCTCAAACGTGGTACATTCTTCAATATCTCGGTAAATTCGTTTTTCAATGAATATTTTTTCAAGTGAGCTATACAGGAGTTTTTCCATCAGCTCATTTTTACGAATTTCTAATTCACGTTGGAGCAAATGAAGCGTTTGATCTGTGGAGGCTTTCAAAATATCACTGACACCTACAAAATGGGGCTTATTATCTAAAATGATAACAGCATTTGGTGAGATTGAGACTTCACATTGCGTAAAGGCATAGAGAGCATCAATCGTGATATCAGGGGAGGTATTAGGAGCTAGATGTACAATGATTTCGACATCCCGAGCTGTGTTGTCTTCTACCTTTTTGATTTTAATTTTGCCTTGGTCGTTCGCTTTGATGATAGAATCAATGAGACTAGAAGTCGTTGTACTGAATGGTATATCGCGGATAACCAATGTTTTCTTGTCTTGTTCCTCAATTTTCGCACGAACTTTCACACGACCGCCACGCATACCGTCGTTATAATTACTGACGTCAATGAGCCCGCCCGTTAAAAAATCAGGATATAAGGTAAATTTCTGTTTTCTTAAATAAGCAATGCATGCCTGACAAATTTCTACGAAGTTATGGGGCATGATTTTCGTAGATAAACCCACTGCAATTCCTTCAACACCTAACTCAAGAACCAACGGAAACTTAGCAGGTAGCGTTACAGGTTCTCTTTTTCGTCCATCGTAAGAAAGTTGCCATTCTGTAATATCCTCATTGAATAAAACGTCGTGTGCAAATTTAGACAAACGAACCTCAATATATCTTGGAGCAGCAGCACTATCTCCCGTTCGAATATCACCCCAATTTCCCTGAATATCTAGTAATAATTCTTTTTGTCCAATGGTCACGATGGCGTCGCCTATGGAAGCATCCCCATGTGGGTGGTATTGCATGGTTGCCCCAATAACGTTAGCTACTTTATTGAAACGCCCGTCATCCATTTCTTTGAGTGCATGCAAAAATCTTCTCTGCACTGGTTTTAACCCATCTTCTCCTGCCGGAACGGCTCTTTCTAGAATAACGTAGGATGCGTAGTCCAAGAAATAGTTCTCGAACATTTGGTCAATCAACTCTCTTGGTGGTGTTTGTTCGTTGTTTTCTATAGGTTCTTCAATCATGCGTATATTTCACAAAGTGAGGATCAAGTAAGTCGCACAAAGTACGTATTATTTTACGAAAAAATCTAGTGCATTAAAGTCGAGAAGGAGTCACACGTTGAAGCACATCACAAAATTCAGCCAGCATAGAAGCCGTAGCTCCCCAAATCCAATGGTTATTGATTGCATAACCGGGTGTACGAAAACTCTTTCCACGTATTTCCATTACGCGCTCTTCTATGGAAGCATTTTCTAAAAGTTGTTTGGCTGGGACCTCAATAATTGCATCAACTTCTCGGCTATCAGGAAAAAAATCAGGTCTATAGGGCATATATCCAACCACAGGCTGCACATAAAAGTTGCTTGGTGGAATATACAACTGTGAAAGCGTACCAAGGATAGAAATATCAATGGTTTTTATCCCTATTTCTTCTTGAGCTTCTCGCAATGCTGTACGAATCAATGATTCATCTTCGTTTTCCATTTTTCCGCCTGGAAGTGCCATCTGACCACCATGTACCCCATCGTACTTAGGGCGCTGAATAAGTGGAATGTGAAGTGTGTTTTTGTGTGGATATAATAAAACTAAAACGGCACTTTGGCGTGGAATGACTTCTGCTCTTGGGCTAAGGACGAATTTTTCCCGACTCATCATGCGCTGGTGAGCCTCAGCACCAGGTAAAGGAGAATGCAGGTGCTGTGAGATTTCGGAAAGTATTGAATCGTACGACACGCCTCAGTTTAGGTAGTTTAGTTTTTTAGTAGGTTTAAATGAAAACTTTAGAAAAGCTTAATTTAGCAAATATACAGTTTCAGTCGAAATTTCATAATAGTTTTTTTATAATTTGCTAGATGTTCCTTATTAAATACCCTATTTTTTGTTTTCAAATATACTATTGACCCTAAATTATGCTAGCTCTAAAAAAATATATCTACAGTGTTTTTCAAGTTTCAAATGTCAGGTTTTCATTGAGTTGGTGGGTAGATTGGTTTATTATCCTACTCATTATGAGTAATATAGCCGTCTTAATGCTTGAATCTGTAGCGACATATAAAGAAAATTACCAGTCTTTTTTTTACTGGTTTGACTTGATTTCTGTTCTATTTTTTACACTCGAATATCTACTCCGAATTTGGGTATCAGACCTTGTGCCTCGTTACAGAAGAAAGCGATTTCCACGGCTTCATTATATGGTAAGCTTTATGTCATTAATAGATCTAATAGCTATCCTTCCTTTTTTTGTAGTTAGTTCTGGATTTGTAGATTTAAGATCTATTCGGATTTTTAGATTATTAACTATTTTTCGGATATTCAAAATTACGAGATATGTTCGTGCCCTTCGCTTGATAGAGCGAGTACTTTACCAAAAAAGAGAAGAACTTTCTGTATCCATTATTTTTACTTTTTTTCTGCTTGTTTTTGCTTCAACACTCATGTATTACATAGAACACGAGGCACAACCAGATGCGTTTTCGAGTATCCCTGCTACGCTATGGTGGGGGGTTGCAACACTCACTACTGTAGGTTATGGAGATATTTATCCGATTACACCGCTAGGTAAATTTTTTGGTGCACTCATTGCGCTACTAGGTATTGGTATGGTTGCACTTCCAACAGGTATTTTGGCTTCGGGTTTCTCAGAACACCTAACAAAGTATAAATCCAAATCTGGAAAATGCCCAACGTGTGGTAAGCCGTATCGAGAGCCTATTTCACCACTTGATAATTTTTGATAAATTTAAAAATACGTAATGAGCAAGTTAGGACTAACTAGGAGGTATTTTATGAATAAAGGGAGAAGTTCAATGAACTTCTCAAATTACATAATACCAAAATTGGGTATCTTCTAATTGATCTGGGCAAATAAATCCACTTTTTGATAAAAGTTTAATAGAGGGAACGTTCGTTCGTTCGGTACGTGCTCGAAGGTACCGAACACCTTCTTGCTCGCTTGCCCATCCAATAATTCCTTTCATTAATTCATGCATGTATCCTTTTTTTTGTTGGGATGGATACACGCCATAACCAACCTCTACCAATCCTTGTGCATCAGGAGCATCATAAAAACAAAAATCGCCAACTATCTGCTGGGTCGACCGAACAACCGCTATCCAATTCGTAAACCAATGCATATTCGTTGTCTCGCTTTTTAAGCGTGGTAGTACGGCTTCTCTAAGTAACTCCTCTACTTCCTCTGATATATATATCGAGGAGTTAGTCAGTCCCATCACATCTTCAAAAAATGGAGATTTCTGGAGATACAACTCCAATTGTTCACTATCCAACGGAATGGCAAGTAAACGATCCGTTTCAATAAATTGAGAATATAACATAATAAAAATGCCCTTTCTTTTATACAGAAAGGGCGTTGGTTAGATGAATATTTACTCTTGATAGCGAAGGCGTATTTCCTTCGGATATTTTACGGTGTATTTGGTTGTGAAAACCCGCTTCTCATTTGGCTCCAGTTGTACTTGCCAAGTAACAAGCCCGGTTTCTTTGTTTAACGAAGCATTACCTGAGAAATCACCTAAAATTTCTATACGTTCATCCCTCGACACAGGAATTTGATCTTCAACTCTTAAATCAACGGATATATTTTTGGTATTATAAATCGTGGTTTTAAACTCAAACGTTTCTTTTACCTCCCCACCAATAAATGATTTTTTCGTTTTCCACTCACGGATGGGCTCGTATTGACAAACGATACTCTTGTCTCTTCCTAAAGATAAGGTCAAGGGTTTCGTTAAATCACTGACGTCCAAGATAGATTCACCCAAATAGGTCCCTGACCAAAATAAAGAAACAGGGCCACTCAATAGATTTTTTGTCGTCCAATCCTGAATCTCAGTTGTAATAAATCCGTCCGTCGATTTTTTAGGTACTGCCTGATATTCGTATTTAGCTGGAAGTGTAAATTGTTGAATATCAATTTTTTGTGCAGTATTATTTGATGGAATTGTATAACGCTCACGGATAGAAAATTGGGTGATGATAGATTCTGAAACCGCTACCCAATCCGCAGAACTCGCTGCCATCGGCATATCTTCTGTTACTGCCTCCGCGATGCTCATCCGTACATTCCCCAGGGTAGGAGGAGGCATGGCACCTTTTGCATATGCAGTGAAAGCCGGTTTTTGGTCGATAAAAACAGAAACTAACGTAGGTTTTTCGCCTCCTTGTGTTGGTGTCGCTGTAGATAAGGTAAGTTTTACATTGTCCCACGAAATTCCAGTATTTTGGTATATTTCTGCTTGGTAATGCAACAATATGGGTTGGCCAATATCCGTGATTCGGGCTGTGTATGTAGGACGCCAACTAGCCCCATTTGATAAATAATGTACGATAAATTGAGCATCCGTGTCTTGCTCAGCTACAACTTCAACTTTTATGCGTGGCTTGTCTTGAGCAGTGATAGATGTAAGGATTTTATCTTTTAAAATTTGAAGCTCAGTAAGTTTTTCCTCTAATTCAATTTTTTTCTGTCCATTCTGAGTTAATTTTTTTTCAAAAATGGCAAGCAATTCTTGGAAATCTTCTGGTAGAAGTCCGTCCACTTCACTTTTGAAAGAGGCGTTTGCCATCATGATTTTTTCTTTTTGCTCTACTACTTGTAATGCCATTTTAGTCGATTTAACCAACATGTCAATTTTTTGTAGCGTATCTTCCACTTGTTTCAGAAGTGCATCTTTGTCATTCCATTCATATCCAACAGAAGCAATTGTAAATGCACCTTTTCCCATGACTTGAATACTTTTGGGGTCTAATTGTCCAGAAATTCCCGTAAAATAATACATACTCTTCCCCTTACTCACCCGTAATTTAGGGGTAGATAAATGCAGTTGAGCTTGCTGTGAAAAAACGGTAACGCTGTCTAGTTTAGGAACAACACGTTGTTGATTTTGCTGGGCGAAAGAAGTAAATGAGGTTGCAAGAAAAAGAATTAAAATGAATCGAGACATGTTATTGACGAATTAGTTTGAGAGGATAGAACGATTGTTTCTATGCGTTTCTGTTAGGTTGTAAGTAAAAATGACTACAAATTTGGCGATAATTTGATAATTTCGCCGAAATTTACACAATTATGTTTGTAGAAAATCGAGTAAGAAAGTTCACAGAGAAAATATTTTTGGCAATTGGTTGTCCACCTAAAGATGCCCGACTTGCAGCAGATGTCTTGGTATCGGCGGATTTGCGCGGGGTTGATTCGCACGGAGTAGCTCGCTTAGCAGGTTATGTTCGTTTGTTTGATCACGGCCGATTGAATCCAACGCCTCAAATTAAAATTGTACATCAGTCACCAAGTACTGCCGTTGTAGATGGAGATAGGGGGTTGGGACTTGTTGTTGCACCTTGGGCAATGAAATTGGCACAAAAAAAAGCGAGTAAAGCAGGAACTGGCTGGATTGCTATTCAAAACTCCAATCATTTTGGGATTGCAGGTTATCATGCAATGCTTCCTCTCGCCAAAGATATGATTGGTTGGGCAATGACAAACGCTGCACCTCTTGTTGTACCTACGTTTGCCACTGAAAAAATGCTTGGTACAAATCCAATTGCGCTTGCCATTCCTGCCGCAACGGAACCAGCTTTCGTTGCTGATTTCGCAACTACAGCTGTCGCTTACGGAAAAATGGAAATTCTGCAACGGCTGGGCAAACCCGCGCCACTTGGTTGGGTACAAGATGAATTTGGCAATCCAACAGATAATGCACATGCCGTAAAACAAGGCGGAGGATTGTTGCCACTCGGTGGTGACAGAGAACATGGTAGCCATAAAGGGTATGGTCTTGGTTCTATCGTAGATATTTTATCGGGGGTACTTTCGGGTGCAAATTTTGGCCCTTGGGTTCCTCCTTTTGCCACCGCAGGGTTTCATGATGTGACTGCAGAGCAAGTTGGAAAGGGAACAGGGCATTTTATTGGTGCTATGCGTATTGATGGCTTCATGCCTACTGAGCAGTTCAAAAATTCGATGGATATTTGGATCAAACGTTTTCGTAATGCCAAGCATGTTGAAGGATTTCCTGTTCAGATTCCGGGTGATCAAGAACGAAACTTTGAAGCAGAAAGACGACTTTCAGGTATTCCTCTCAATGACAAGGTAGTAGAAAGTTTGAATGAATTAGGTGAACGTTTTAAAGTGAAATTTTAAATCATGAAAGAAGTCTCGATAGGTTTGGTACAAATGGCTTGTACAGAAGACGTGCAAGCAAATAAAGAAAAAGCGGTTCAAAAAATTCGTGAAGCTGCTGCAAATGGGGCACAAATAATTTGTTTACAAGAACTTTTTACTTCGCTCTATTTCTGCGACACAGAAGATCATGCAAAGTTCGGTTTGGCCGAGCCAATTCCAGGTCCCTCAACTGATTTACTTCAGCCCCTTGCGGCAGAACTTGGCGTGGTGATTATTGCATCTCTCTTTGAAAAAAGGGCTGCAGGTCTGTACCACAATACAACTGCTGTACTCGACGCTGACGGTTCCTATCTTGGTAAGTATCGAAAAATGCATATTCCAGACGATCCAGGCTATTATGAAAAGTTCTATTTTACGCCAGGAGATTTAGGATATAAGGTATTCAAAACGAAATTTGCAACGATAGGGGTATTGATATGCTGGGATCAATGGTATCCTGAAGCTGCTCGAATTACATCTCTCATGGGCGCAGAAATTTTGTTTTTCCCAACTGCCATAGGCTGGGATATAAACGAACCGTCAGAAGAAATTAAAAAAGAACAATACGATGCTTGGCAGACCATCCAACGTAGTCATGCTGTAGCAAACGGTGTTTTTGTAGTCAGTGTAAATCGGGTAGGTCGTGAAGCTGAACAGCAGTTCTGGGGTGGCTCTTTTGTTGCTAATCCACATGGTCGCTTGCTTTATTTGGCGTCACACGATACCGAAGAAACACACGTACAACGTATTGATATTCTACAGTCGGAATATTATAGAACAACGTGGCCTTACTTGAGAGATCGCCGTATTGATAGTTATCAGCCTATCCTAAAGCGATTTATTGATGAATAGAAACTATAGAAAAACGGATGAAAAGAAACTTTCATCCGTTTTTAGTTTAAATTATCGAATCAGATTTCTACCTTTCTGACTGCGACAAACAGATATTTTATATCGACACTCAATCAAATAATAGCTAGTTTTCGTTTTTGCAATGTATTTTTGTCCCTATATTTCATTTTGGAAATTAATTTTTAATCCATATTCCTAAAAATAGAGTGAAACATGCGTTCCGTTTTCACATGTTTCTGGGAATCAGATGGCTTCCTATGCGTAAAAAAATACAAAAAATCATTCATAAATACGTATTTCTCAGTTTATCTGGACTTTTCCTCTGGAGTGGATGTACACGTCAAATTCAATTGGGTGAAGGTGAATTTCTGTTGAAAAATCAACGTTTTGAAGGGAATTCTTTTGTTTCGTCAGATGAACTCCAAGGATTAATACCACTTGCCCAAAAACCCAATACACGTCCTTTTAGCTTTCTTAATCTTCCTTTTACACCTAAAATTTGGTATTTGAATTTTGGAAAAAATACGTTTAATAGGCCAAAGCAAGAAATAGAAAAAGAACGAACAAAAGAAGCATTGAATACGACAATTGAAACGATTTTCCAGAACTCAGTACAAAATAGAAAATACCAAAAGCTTTCACGAAAACTTGCACGAATTGAAGAAAATTTAACAGTAGGTTCAAGTTCACTCTGGCGTTCATTGGGTGAGGAACCAACAATTATTCGGACAGATCAGGTGGCAGAGACTGCAAAAAAAATACAAAAATATTTGCAAGAAAAAGGGTTTCGTGATGCAGTTGTAAACTACCAAATTGATACAATTCAGTCCTCTTTTTCTCGCAAGAATGTTAGAAAAGCAAACTTAATCTATCGAATCACCGAAGATTTACCTTACTTGATTGATTCTGTTGTCTATGTTTCGCAAGATTCTGCGTTACTATCAATTTTCTTGAATGCCAATACGCTCGCCCAGGTAAAAGCTGGAGATAGAATGGATAAGGCACTGGTAGAAGAAGAAAAAAGTAGACTTGAATTACTCGCCAAAAATAATGGGTATTATAACTTCTTGAGTAAATTCATTCGTTCCTACACAACCAATACATCCGGTGATTTCGAAGAATTTAAGCGTACAAAAAGAGGAAATCTTTATTTTGAAATTGATGTACCACCTCAACGAGAAAAACATACCAAGTATCGTATCAAAGAAGTAGTATTCAAAGGTTTTGATAATACGATACTCGATAAATCAAGTAAGCCGGATACGCTATTTTTAAACGGTATTCAGTATATTACACTTGAGAAACGTATCCCAGTTCAATATATTGATAGACGAATCCTCACACGACCGAATGATCTGTATAAAACACAAAATGTATTGGAATCACAACGGCAAATTGGGTTTTTAAACCAGTTCCAATTTGCAGGAACAATGTTCCAAGAACTTGATTCTACGAACCTTAAACTAGAATATTTTTCTCCTTCTATCGACCGTTTTACGTTAAATGCCAATCTTGGCCCGAACAATATTCAGAATATTTGGGGGGGCGGATTGACTTCTGGTCTTGTCATGAGAAATACGCTACGCCGTTTGGAAACCATCGAATTTGGAGGTCGCTTTTCTCTAGAAGGGCAACCCGCTTTGCTAGACAGGCCTGGTTTTCAGCGAAGTATAGAAACAGGGGCAAATATCGGAATCTCTTTCCCAACGCTTCTTCTGCCACCCTCGCTGAGCCTTAAAGCTGTTCAAAAAAATCCATCCACCAAATTTGGTGTTGGTATCAATTACTCGGTTCCTATTTGGGGAGAGCGACTCAATTTTAAACTCAATTCAAGCTATTCATTTCAGCCCACTCGTTTCTCATCCCTTTCATTTTCCTTACTTGATTTGAGCTTGGTGAATACGAATTATTTCACCGAACGAGAAGAGGGGCTTCAATTCTATACCAGTTTACTTCAACTCCAAGCTGAAGGCAATAACTTGAAAATTACATTTGACCCACAGTTCGTTTCAAGTTTAAATGCTACGTATCAATTTAATAATCAAAATTTACAAAAACCGTATTCTTCCTCTCGGTTTTTTCGCATATTTCTAGAGTCAGGAGGAACACTTTTGAATGTGATTGGGAATAATTCAAAATTAGCCTTGGTAGAAAATCTTTTTCCCGTCAGAAACAATAACCAAGCTTCTGATTCCAGTCGTGCTTATTTTCAGTTTGTCAAACTAAATATGGATTTTAGGAAGTATATCAACTTGACTTCCAGAAGTAGTTGGGCTTATCGAGTAAATGTAGGTGTAACGAATCCATATGGACAAAATAGGGCACTACCATACGAAAAAAACTTCTTTGCAGGCGGTAGCAATAGTCTTCGTGCCTGGTCTCCGAGATCCCTTGGCGTGGGTTCAGCCCCTGCCGATATTACTGAAATTGGGAATGTGATTCCACAGCCTGGGGATATTTTGTTAGAAGGAAGTATCGAATACAGAAGGCATGTCGGCCAATTTTTTGGAGATATCCAAATGGCCACTTTTTTAGATGCAGGAAATATTTGGAAGTGGTATCCAGTTCCTACGAAAATCGGACAAGCTGATTTTGATTTTCGTCGCTTCTACAAAGAAATTGCACTTGGAACAGGCATTGGTTTTCGTCTTGATTTTACCTACTTTCTCTTTCGCCTTGATTTAGGAATCAAAGTTTTTGACCCCGCACAACCCGTCGGAAAACGCTTCGTTTTGGATGATTTCCAATTTGGGTTTAATAATCGATATGGAATTCTTCCACAAATCGGCATTGGTTATCCTTTTTAAGCACCTTTCAAATGATTTTTTAGGCAATGTCTGTCAATTTGGCAGACATTGTTTATTTTTGTGCAATAACCGCAATTAAGATTTATAAAAAGATGTCAACAAATATAGAATCACTGAAAATCCTTACAGACAGCGACAAAGAAGATTTGGATACACCCAAAATTACGGAAGCTGACCATTTAGGCGCATCCCGTAAATTGTATATCGAAAGTTATGGCTGTCAAATGAATTTCTCAGATAGTGAAATCGTAGCCTCAATTCTCCGTGAAAATGGATTTTCTACGACGACCATCGCAGACGAAGCTGAGCTCATTTTGTTGAATACATGTGCTATCCGCGATAATGCAGAACAAAAAGTCCGGAAAAGATTAACAGCCTTGACTCCCTATAAAAAGCGGAATCCAGATTTGAAAATTGGCGTACTTGGTTGCATGGCAGAACGTCTGAAAACCAAGCTATTGGAGGAAGAAAAGATGGTAGATATGGTCGTTGGCCCTGATGCATACCGGGATATTCCTCGATTACTTTTAGAAGTTGAAGACGGTAAAAAAGCGGTAAATGTTTTCTTGTCGCGGGAAGAAACCTATGCAGATATTTCGCCCGTTCGTCTAAGCTCCAATGGGGTTACTGCCATGGTATCTATCATGCGTGGATGTGATAATATGTGCAGTTTTTGCGTAGTGCCTTATACTAGAGGTCGCGAAAGAAGTCGTGAACCCAAAACAATTGTACAAGAAGTAACTCAACTTTGGGAAAGTGGCTACAAAGAGGTAACCTTATTAGGACAGAATGTAGATTCATTTAAGTGGACAAACGAAGACGGCACTATCGTTAATTTTGCCCAACTTTTGGAGATGGTTGCAGCCGTAAACCCTCATTTGCGTGTTCGATTCTCAACTTCGCATCCCAAGGATATTACAGACGAAGTGTTGTATACTATCAAAAAACACGACAATATCTGTAATTATATTCATCTACCTGCTCAAAGTGGAAGTTCGCGTATCTTATCGCTAATGAACCGTACCTATGACAGAGAATGGTATATGCAGCGAATAGATAAAATTCGTGAAATTATTGGCGAATCTTGCGGTATTTCACACGATATGATCGCTGGTTTTTGTACAGAAACAGAAGAAGACCACCAAGAAACACTGTCACTCATGGACTACGTGCAGTATGATTATGGATATATGTTTGCCTACTCTGAACGTCCAGGTACGCCTGCTGCTAAAAAATTAGTTGATGACGTACCAGAGGAGATTAAAAAAAGAAGACTCCAAGAAATTATTGACAAACAACGACAACATTCACTAGAAAGACACCAAAAGGTAATTGGTCAGACGTGTATTGTGCTCGTTGAAGGGTTCTCTAAAAAATCTGAAAATGATTTACATGGTAGAAATGACGAAAATAAAATGGTCGTTTTTCCCAAAGAATCATACAAGAAAGGGGATTATGTACTTGTCAAAATTGAGAATTGTACGACGGGTACACTCATCGGAAAAGCAGTAGGTTACGCATTTCAATCCAATACAGAAGAAGTGAATGACTAAGAATATCGACTTGCAAACGGTAAAAAATCGGTTTGGGATTATTGGGAATGCGCCAGCTCTCAATCATGCTCTAAGTATAGCTATGCAGGTAGCAGTAACTGATTTAACTGTTCTTATTACCGGTGAAAGTGGGAGTGGAAAAGAGTCGTTCTCAAAAGTAATTCACGGTCTAAGTAACCGGAAACACGGAAATTTCATTGCTATCAACTGTGGAGCTATACCTGAAGGAACGATAGATTCTGAACTTTTTGGACACGTAAAGGGCTCATTTACAGGAGCTATTGATGACAGAAAAGGCTATTTTGAAATAACAGACGGAGGTACTATTTTCCTAGATGAAATTGGTGAAATGCCGCTTGGAACACAAGCAAGGCTTCTCCGCGTACTTGAAAATGGAGAGTTTATTCCTGTTGGGTCATCTAAAGTTAAGAAAACAAATGTTCGCGTAGTGGCTGCTACGAATGTTAATTTACTACAAGCGATAGAAAAAAATACATTTCGAGAAGATTTATACTATCGTTTAAGTACAGTACCTATCTCTGTTCCTCCGTTGCGTGACCGTGGGTTTGATATTTTCCTGCTTTTTCTCAAATTCACTACAGATTTTGCAGAAAAACAACGTATCCAGCCTATTGAATTAGATGAAGAGGCACAAAGACTTTTACTCGCATTTCGGTATCCTGGAAATATCAGACAACTAAAAAATATCGCTGAACAAATTACAATTTTAGAGCAAGAAAGGGTAATTACTAAGCAAATTTTAGAAAAATACTTGCCCAAAGAATTTGCAAGTAGCGTGCCCGCTCTCTTTAAGTCTCAGTTTAGTGGTAGCCAAGCCAACGACTTCAGCGAAAGAGATATATTGTACAAAGTTCTTTTTGACATGAAAAAGGACATGACAGAATTGAAAAAATTAGTTCATCTTGTGTTACAAGGGGATTTGTCGTCTAAAGATGTACTTCGCGATCATCAAGAATTATTTGAAGAAATTCAGTCGGATGAAGAAATAGCTATGCTTCCAACTCGAAATTATACACCTTCTTTAGTTCCTAATCCATCGGCTATCTCATACGGAAATACAGCCGATACACATGTATCTTCAAATGGAATTGTACAACTAGACGATTACCACGATGATAGACACGATGTAGAAGACATTACCCACGAAACAGAAGAAGAGTCCTTGTCATTGGAAAAAAAAGAGAAGGAAATGATTATTCGGGCTTTGCGAAAAAATGGGTTTAGAAGGAAGCATGCAGCCAAAGATTTGGGTATTTCAGAGAGAACACTATACCGTAAAATTAATCAATATGATATCCAAGATGAATAAAATCGCTTTTATATTAACTATTCTTTCGGTTGCATTTTTGAGTTCATGTCGAATATACTCATTCACTGGTACAACCCTTTCTAGTGATTTGAAAACGGTAACTATCCAAAATTTCACAATGGCTACAGCAGGTGGACCTCAAAATTTGACATTGACTTTCAATGAAAAACTAAAGGAGTACTACCAAAGAAATACAAGTCTTAAATTGAAACCAACCGATGGGGATTTGTATTTAGACGGTGCAATAACAGGATATGAATTGACGCCCGTTTCTACAACTGCAAGCGATAAAGCTGCATTGAACCGGCTGACAATTCGGGTGGAAGTACAATTCAGAAATCGATTGGACGAGACTCAAAACTTTGAAAAAGAGTTTTCGTTCTATCAAGATTTTCCACAAGAACAATCACTTACTGATGCTGAAGGTATTCTTGTTCCCAAAATTATAGATCAGCTGATCCTTAATATATTCAATGATACAGCGGCGCAGTGGTAAAAATAAATAAGCTTCGAAGGTCAGTTTGCTTGTAAATGCGTAAACATTTTTATATTTGCTTTCAATCAACCCATATGATTGTTGATAGTGCTAGAAAATAAAAAATAGGTGATGCTTTCAAAAACACAATTTCATCAATTGCTTAAAGACCCCACGGTGCAAACCTTGGATGATATCATGTTGCTTGAAGAAGCAGTAAAAAAATATCCATTTTTTTCAGTTGGACATAGTTTAACTGCCAAAGGAGTGCAGCTTCTCGCACCCTCGGTGGCTGGAGATGCAATACGTCATGCAGCCATTTATGCATTGAATAGAAATGTACTTCGTCAAATGATTGAAAATGAAATAAGTTGGGGAGACTTTTATTCGCTCTCGAAGCAAACTACTTCTGAAACTGTTACACATAAAGCAGTTATAGAAAAAGTAGTGAGTGACTTATCCATGGAGAGTAATGTAACCCCTATTGATACGCAGGAGTTTTCGGAAACTAAATCCGTTGAAGAAGAAATAATAGACACATTTATTAAAAATGAACCAAGAATCTCCAAGCTTCCTGTGCAAGAAGCAGAGGAGGGAAGTGAGCATTTAGTAGATCTAGGGGAGAAAAGTAGCCAACTGCACGCATTCCCTTTCACTGAAACATATGCCAAAATACTGGTCATTCAACGTAAATTTGACAAAGCAATAGAAGTTTATACACATTTGATTGGAAAATATCCCGAAAAAAGTAGTTACTTTGCGAACCAAATTGAAGCCATCAAAGATTTGTTAAAATCTTGAATTATGGGCTCAACTTTTAAGATTAACTGATAAACACGATGTTACTTACTACAATTTTAGTTTTAATGGTCATTGCAGCAGTATTGCTGATTATTGTTATCCTGATTCAAAACCCAAAAGGTGGTGGCTTGTCCGGAGAATTTGGAGGAGCTACTTCTCAAATGTTTGGTGTTCAGCGCTCAGGTGACATTATGGAAAAGTTAACTTGGGGTTTCTTTGCCTTCATTATTGTAGGTACATTAACAACCGGTATTATCTTCAGTAATGCAACAACGAAAGCATCAACAAATGCTGCTACAGATGTTGAGCAAGCACAAACAGCACCTGCAACTCTTCCTGCTACACCTGGTGCAACATTACCTGCTGCAACTGCGCCGACAACTACAACCGACACCACGAAGTAAGAAAATATAGCTTTTATTTAAAGAGGGTATCTTGGAGAAGATACCCTCTTTTTTATGTGGTCAAATTTAATAAAGTTAAAATTGACAGGTATTGTCATGTAAAACTGAAAAATTGTCAGGTAATGGGCTAATTATTTGTATTGGCAAAAAAGTTGTCAGTGTATAGTGTAACATTTTAAGTTTTACACAAAACCAAAAAAAATAAAGTTATGTCAGTAAACGTAAAACCTTTAGCAGATAGAGTTTTAGTGGAAGCTGCTCCAGCTGAAGAGAAAACAGCGTTTGGTATCATTATTCCCGATACTGCCAAAGAAAAGCCTCAAAAAGGAGTCGTAGTTGCAGTTGGACCTGGTAAAAAAGACGAACCAATTACTGTGAAAGTAGGTGATGCCGTTCTATATGGCAAATACTCTGGAACTGAAATCACTGTGGATGGAAAAGAATACCTCATTATGAGGGAGTCTGATATCTACGCAATTGTTTAATTTTTTTCACCCATCTTATTTAATCATAAAAGATACAAAAAATGGCAAAACAAATTCATTTTGACACAGAAGCGAGAGACCGCTTGAAAAGAGGTATTGATACTCTAGCAAATGCAGTGAAAGTAACATTAGGGCCTAAAGGACGTAATGTTATCCTTGATAAAAAATTCGGTTCACCAACAATTACTAAAGATGGTGTCTCTGTAGCAAAAGAAATTGAATTGAAAGACCCAATCGAGAATATGGGTGCTCAGTTAGTGAAAGAAGTTGCATCTAAGACAGCTGACCAAGCAGGTGACGGTACGACTACTGCAACCGTTTTGGCACAAGCCATCTATACAATTGGTGCTAAAAACGTTGCAGCAGGTGCTAACCCAATGGATTTGAAGCGTGGTATTGACAAAGCAGTTACTGCAGTTGTTAATTCATTACGTGAGCAGTCTAAGCCAATTTCTACATCTATCGAAGTAACGCAAGTAGCTACTATCTCTGCGAATAATGATCATGAAATCGGACAAATGATTTCGCATGCCATGGATAAAGTAGGTAAAGAAGGTGTAATTACTGTTGAAGAAGCGCGTGGAACTGAAACTGAAGTAAAAACAGTTGAAGGTATGCAATTCGATAGAGGATATCTTTCTCCCTATTTTGTTACAAATCCAGAGAAAATGGAAGTAGAAATGGAAAGACCTTTTATCTTAATTTCTGAGAAAAAAGTGTCTTCTATGAAAGAACTTCTTCCTGTACTTGAGCAAGTTGCACAACAAGGTCGTCCTCTTGTTATTATCGCAGAAGATGTGGATGGCGAGGCACTTGCAACACTTGTTGTAAACAAAATCCGTGGAGCATTGAAAGTAGCTGCTGTGAAAGCTCCTGGCTTTGGAGATCGCCGCAAAGCTATGTTGGAAGACATCGCTATCCTAACGGGTGGTACTGTTATCTCTGAAGAGCGTGGCTTCAAATTGGAAAATGCTGACTTGAGTATGCTTGGACAAGCTGAAAAAGTAATCATCGACAAAGACAACACGACAGTTGTAAATGGTGCAGGACAAGAAGAGGCTATCAAAGGCCGTGTGAACCAAATCAAAGCGCAAATTGAGTCAACGACATCTGATTATGATCGTGAAAAACTTCAAGAGCGTCTAGCGAAACTTTCTGGTGGTGTAGCGATTATCTATATCGGAGCTGCTACAGAAGTAGAAATGAAAGAGAAAAAAGATCGCGTTGATGACGCACTTCATGCAACTCGTGCTGCTGTTGAAGAAGGTATCGTTGCAGGTGGTGGTGTTGCATTAGTTCGTGCACAAGCTGCTTTAGAAGGTTTGGAAGGTGCAAATGACGACGAAACCACGGGTATCGCTATCATACGCAGAGCTATTGAAGCACCGTTACGCACAATCGTAGCAAATGCTGGTGGTGAAGGTTCTGTTGTTATCCAACAAGTAAAAACAGGAAATGGTAGCTACGGATACAATGCAAGAGAAGATAAGTACGAAGATATGTTACAAGCGGGTATCATTGACCCAACAAAAGTAACTCGTCTTGCACTTGAAAACTCTGCTTCGATTGCTGGTCTTCTATTAACAACAGAAGCAGTTGTTTCTGATATCCCTGAAGATAAACCTGATATGCCTGCAATGCCAGGTGGTGGTATGGGTGGCATGATGTAATTATTGCCAGCTAAATCTAATACAAAGCGGTGCTGACTGAAGTTAGCACCGCTTTTTTTATTCAATTACTTGTATGCTTTTTTGGTTTGTTGTTTCGATAATCCATACGTCTTTTGAAAATAGTTAGAATGAATATCGTAATTTTGTATATTAAAATCTCATTCACAAAGTCCTACCTCATTCGTGTACTATTCGACGATTTATGCATAAAAAAGAAACGGAGTCCCGAATATTAATTATTCATTTATTTGTATGGGCCCATTATAAAGCAAAGGTATATTCAGAACTATATTCGTTAGTTGAAAAGAATTCAAATGTTGATTTAAAAGTTATACAACTTTCATTGACAGAAGGTACGCGTTCTAAAATGGGACTAATTGATTGGTCTTTACACCAATATCCAATGTATGTGCTCTATCGAGATATGCTTGAAAATACACCGTTCTTGGGTCGATTTATAAAACTCCTACAATGGATAATACGGTATAAGCCGCACGTTATCAATGTTCAAGGGTATTTTGATCCAGCTATGAACTTGATATTACTCTATTGTAAGTTGGTTGGAATTAAAGTAATTATGGCTTCTGATTCTACTGAACTAGATAACCCAAATGTTGGGTGGCGAGAAGCAATAAAAAGGTATCTCGTAAAAAAATCAGATGGATTCTTCTGCTATGGAACCAAGTCAGCTGAATATATGCTGAAGTTGGGTGCGAAAAAAGAACAAATTTTAGTGGCGAACAATGCTGTCGACAATAAAAAAATTGAGGCAATTCATAAATTAGCCCAAAGCAGTCGAGAACAGAGAAAAAATGAATTAGGACTTAAAAAGTATAATTTTATTTTTGTTGGGCGTCTTATTCCATTCAAAAACGTTTCCATAATCCTTTCTGCTTTTTCAAAAATAAAATCAAATTCAAAGGACTGGGGTATCCTGATTCTAGGAGATGGTGAAGAATTAGATAGAATGAAAGAGTACTGTCATGTCAATGAATTAGAGGAGTACATTCGGTTTGTTCCCGGAAAGAGTTGGTACCAAGTACCTGAATGGTTTGCGCTAGCAGACGTATTTATTCTACCTAGCTATTCGGAACCTTGGGGGTTGGTAGCAAATGAGGCAATGGCATGTTCTTTGCCAATACTTATTTCAGAAAGATGTGGATGCGCCTCTGACTTGGTCATTGAAGGTGAAAATGGATTTACTTTTAATCCTTATTCCGAAGATGAATTGGCTGAAAAGATGAATTTTTTTATACAAAATCCGTCGAAAATAATTGAAATGGGGCATATTTCACACAAGGTTATTCAGCATTTTTCACCTGAGAAAGTAGCAGAGGACATGTTAAAAGGTTTTAAAAAAGTACGCTATGGTATTGGATAGGATAAATAACTTTGATTTTATTAGACTCTTTGCTTCTTTACAGGTTTTGGTCTGGCATGCGCTTGTGCATTTGAATTTGTTTCATGCAGATTCGCTTTTTTTGAAAATACTGTATAATGTACCTGGTGTTCCTATCTTCTTTGCAATTAGTGGTTTTTTGATCACTGCCTCGATTGATAAATCTACTTTTAGGATAGAAAAATATGTAAGAAGCAGATTCATGCGCTTATTCCCAGCTTTGTTTGTTTGTCTCTTATTTACTGCAGGATTAATGTATTGGAGTGAAATAAGCGTAAATCTGTCTGATTGGGTCATTTACTTATTTACTCAATTAACTGTTTTTCAATCTTGGGTTCCTGATGGGTTAAGAGGTTGGGGTGTAGGTCATCCTAATGGTAGTCTTTGGAGTATTTCAGTCGAAATCCAACTGTATTTCTTCCTTCCCTTTCTTGTCATTGCTCTGAGAAGTAAAAAATTAGAAAAAAAGAATTTTATACTCTTTTTACTTTTCGTTTCTTCGATTGCCTATCGATTTATATTCGATGAGTACGTGCATGGCAAAAGTGAGAAAATAGCACAACTTGGAAGTATGTTTTTATTACATCACTTTCATTTTTTTGTTTTAGGAATTGCTTTTTATTATAATTTCAAACGATTAATCCCTTTTTTGGAAAATCAGGTACTAAAGTGGTTAGGTATATATGCTGGATACGTACTTTTTTTTAAGTACTTTTTAGAAACATATGAAAATCCCTATTCGTACTCGATTTTCGGAATTATAGCCAATGTTCTTTTAATAGGATTCATGTTTTCATTTGCCTTTTCGAATAAAACATGGAGTTCTAAGGTTTTAAAACACCATGATATTTCCTATGGCTTATATATTTTTCACATGCCAATTGTTAATTTTTTCGTAGAAAATGAGCTAGTAGGAAAAATGACCTATTTTTTCTTGGTTTGCTTACTTAGTTTTGTGTTGGCTTTAGTTTCTTGGCTGTTTATAGAACGCAAAGCATTGCAGTTAAAATAAGAAACAATAGGTTACATCTTTTTTCATCCGTATTTTTGATACGACTACTTTCATTGGAATTTACTATGCAACAAAAGCGTCTCATACTCAATCAAAATTTGATTGATATTACTATTCAGCGACTTTGTCAAGAATTAATTGAGAATCACGGTGAGTTTTCAGATACCGTTTTATTAGGGCTTCAGCCCAGAGGTATTTATTTAGCGGATAAAATTAGTGAGAAATTAGCTTTTATTCTCCAAAAGAAAATACCTCTTGGGTATATTGATGCTACATTTTATCGAGATGATTTTCGAAGACGTTCGAGCCCTCTAACCCCAAACGCAACGAGGGTGCCATTTATCATTGAAAACAAGCAAGTTATATTGATTGACGACGTAATCTCCTCCGGAAGAATGGTAAGGGCAGCTATGGATGCCATGCAAGCGTTCGGAAGACCAAGTAGAGTAGAACTTCTCTGCTTAATTGATAGAAAATATAATAGAGATATTCCGATTCAGCCAGATTACATTGGTCAAAAAGTGAATACGCTAGACTCTCAATTGGTTTCAGTAGAATGGAAAGCGCAAGGGTGTGAAAACGATGCTATTTGGTTAGTAGAATAAAGGTTTGCAAGCTTCTATTTGGGTTTCATCTGTCTGGTGAACCCTTTTTTTATTTAATTTAATAGTATAATGAAATTTTTATTTGTTGGATTAGGAAACATAGGAACTGAGTACGATCAAACTCGACATAATATTGGATTCATGGCGATGGATGCACTTGCCGAAAAATACAACGTAAAATTTGAACTCAAAAGGTTGGCATATCACGCAAGTTTTAGGTTAAAAGGTAAAGAGATTCATCTGATTAAACCGACCACTTACATGAACTTGAGTGGTAAGGCTATTCAATTTTGGTTGACTCACGAGAAAATACCAATCGAAAATTTAGTGGTTATTACCGATGACTTAGCCCTACCTGTCGGAAAATTAAGATTAAAGCAACAAGGTTCACATGGTGGACATAATGGTCTGAGAAATATAGAAGAAGTACTTGGAACCCGGCAATATAACCGTCTTCGTTTTGGAATCGGGGATGAGTTCTCAAAAGGGAAACAAGTTGATTTTGTTCTAGGTAAATTTTCTGAATCAGAAAAAAGTACCGTTTGGCTAAAACTTGATAAAGTGATTGAAATGTTTGAGACTTTTGCTCTTCAAGGTGTACAAAAAACGATGAATTTTTTTAACGAATAATAGAACTATTTAAAGAATATTCAATTTATATCGTTTTTGATATTTTATATAACTTAAAATACTATTAAAAGAATAATATTTTTTATAAATCAAAAAAATCAATATATTATAGATAAATTATTTTAATTTGCCAATTGTTTTTAGAATATAATTTGGTTTTGTGAAAAAATAAGATTAGGAAGTTATACAATTTTAATGCAATTTTGCGTTGTAATAATGAACTTAAAATTACACAAAACCATGACAAAGTCGATTTTATCAATTATATTTGTATTCACAATTGGAAGCTTAAATGTATTCGGAAACGAAGTGAAAGTTTCATTCATAGATGGCGTAATTACAAGAAAGCATGTTGTACTTCAATATGTAAGCAAGGAAGAGTTAGATGTCCTCACTGCAATGGTTGAAGCCTACCAAACGAGTTCAGGGAAGTTCCTAAATATGGATGAAGCAAAACGAGTTACTTTTTTAGCAGCTGCCGATAAATTAGAAAAAGGATTAGCACATGTTTCTACTCCTGAAGTAAAAAGTTGGTTGTCTGATGTTGTAAAAGTAAAAAATATCTTCCGATTTGTATGGAGCATTGATTTAGGTATAAAACCGATTGATCAGTTGCTTACTCCTGCTGAATCTGCCAAAAAAGAGGCATTCAAAGCAGCTTATTTCAACCAAGAGTTGAAAATCCAGGAAATAGGTTTACAAGTGCCGCCAGCTCCACAAGCTATTGACGCTTTCAAACGTGTTTTCTACAATACTCCACAACAAGTGGATTTAACAACTGAACTACCGATGATGTAAATCATCACAAAATATTTTTTCATAGTTTAATAGGTTAGGGTTGAATAGATAATCACTTACCCCGTTGTCCATGACGACGGGGTTAAGTTTTTTGTACCCAACCCGAACTACTTTACTATATTTGTAAGTTATTTGAATATGCATATATACCTAATGAAATCTTCATCCCTATCTCTGCTTTCTATCGCCTTTCTCTTTGCTAGTTGTGAGAATATAACGAGCACAAAATCCAAGGAAATTAACCTGTACGCAGATATCCCTGCTTTGGTAATTACTCTAGAGAGTGAACTAATTAAATCAAATCCATCCATTCAAAAGACAGTACAAGTCGATACTAAAACTGAGAAAATTATCGCAAAGAATATTGATTGGGAGAAGGAATTAACGCTTTTTCAAGAGCTAAATTTAAATAAGTCGGCATTGAGAGGACAATTTATTGAAGAAAAATCAAAAGATGGGTCTTTGAAATATACAGCTAGGGAGAAAGATATGCTTATTCAAGTTCTTGAAATGAAGTTTGATTCAAAGACACAGAAACCGCTACATATCTTGGCTTTTTGGAAAAACAGCAATGTACTTTACGAGACATCCCGTAGTTTATCAATGGAATTGGTTGATGGAAAACTATATAAATATTCAGTTGATACAAATCAAAAACTAAAATTTGGAAAAATGCAACGCCTTCGTGTTGAAGGAATCGTTCTCTAATCAAGTTAAAAATACCCCGATGAAAAAACTACATCGGGGTGTTTTTTTATCTTAGTGTTTGACTAGTAAACGTACTTTCGAAAATTTTATCCGCATTCCCTGTTTCAAACCCTTCTCTTCTGTGTTCTCTTTTTAGCTCGGTTTCAGGAAGATGTGCAAATTCAGGTAATACCTTTCGTTCTGCAAATTCAACATAACTTCCTGCAATCAAATGAGTTGACCCATCTGCGAAATGAGCAGGTATCATTTCAGCAACTGTCGAACTTTGCAATAAGCCACCATCAGGACTGACTTTTACGACCCCACCTGCCGTATTTAACTTTATCCCATTCGCTTCCAAAAGTGTGTTGAATTTGTAAATATCAGAATAACCGTTAGGTAAGTTATGTACACTAATCGTATAATGGTTTAAATAATATCGATTATAAATAACCCAAGCTGCATACTCACTTACTTCTTGAAGCTTCTGGAAATCTTCCCATGTTGGTGTTTCCCACAAAGGTTGATGTAAAAATGCGTCGACAGCATAACCATCGGTTAAATCAAGTTTATCAACAGGATCAGTAGTGATTTGATTTGTATATTTATATATAATAGACTGAATATCAGCAGGTAAGTCATGAACACGTAATTCACTTACAAAAATACGTGGAAACTGAGGAGAAGGAGGGGCAAACCAAAATGCATTTAATTTTTTTCCTTCGAAATAAAAGTATTCTTTTTTTGTATAGCCATACGCTAGAAATATTTTTTCAAAAGAAGCGATACCAAGATGCTCAACGCCCATCGTACGAAAAGCGACATGGTCATTTTCAATGGAATCGAAGGATTCGATTAATCCATTATCTTGCATGATTTTAGTTGTTTTCATCACGTCAGGCACACGTTCTCGGTATCTCCTCATGAGCCCATCCATCACAATCTTTAGTGCATCCATAGTTATATTTTGATAAAATGTAAGGAGTATAAAAGTAATCAGGTAACGTTTCTGTTACCTGACAAGTTTAATTTTAAGGTAAAAAATACTGACCATTGCTAGTTGATAGAAATGCCGAAAAGTCAATTTCTTCTTGTTTAATGAAACCTGTGATAGGGATTTTTTGGTCAGCTACCATTTCTACTACTGCGGCAAGAGAGGCAGCCGTTGTCCATGAAATTGCCCGCCAGTGTTGTCCGTCGATTTGGATAGGTTTAAATGCTCGATAATATTCTTCTCGATTGATTTTTTCGTTTTTCCAACCTTCAACTACTGCATACACATAAACGACATCTTCTTGAACCGGTGGTTTGGCTTGGGTTAAGATTTCTTCTAACTGTTCCTTTCTATTTTTCATGATTAGTTCATAAATAAGAAAGCGCATGAGTTGTGCATGACCTGGATAACGCATGGTCTTGTAGTTCAATGTATCTACTTGACCTTCAAATGTTTCACACATGGTTCCAAGCCCGCCAGATGTACTAAAAGCCTCAAACTCTTCTCCACCAATGTAAATTTTTTCAAGTCCATCAAGCGCAGGAACCATTTTACGGATTCCATTATGAATTACCTCACAGTCATTGATGTACTCATTTATCACACCAGCTGGAGACCAAGTGAATGAATAACCTAGTAATCCATTAGGAAATTGAGGAAGTGCACCAACACGAAGCTCAATATCTCTGATTTTATCGAATCGTTTACAAAGATCAGCACCCACAATTCCAATTAAGCCTGGCGCAAGTCCACACTGAGGAGCCATAACAGAATTAGCTGTTGAAGCCATTTCTTTGATGGCTTGTGTTGTTGGGACATCTTCCGTTAAATCGAAATAATGAATACTTTTGGCATGACATATCTGTGCGATAGGTAAGTTTAGGTAATATGGCATGCAAGAAACTACTGCCTCATACGCAGGTAGTGTTTCGTTCAAATAAGACAGATTAGAGACATCTCCAGAGAGTACCTTGAAGGGTAAAGGGATGTCATAATGAGGTGGATTTTTGTCTAATCCGGTTACAGTAAAGCGTTTGCTGAGAAGGACACCCACTAAAGAGCCGACCTTACCCATGCCAATAACAAGAATTTTCATTTTTGAAAATAATTAGGTGGATAAATACAGAAAATGGGACACATGAAAATGAGCCCGTTTGGAATTAAAAGATACAAGGGAAACTGCCGAATAGCCTTAGAGTAAGGTATCGGGAACAAATGAGCACGCACTACGAAGATAAGATAGCCGTGCTAAGTGGCAGTTTAATTCTTTGAACAATGGAGTAAATTATTTTGAACGACTAAACTACAAGTCAAAAGTGAAATTGTCAAATTAATTCAATTAAAAGTTCAATTTTATACGAAATCAAAGCAACTTATATACTTTGGTTTTTGGCTTAACTCTTGTATACAAGATGGAGACCCTTTAGCCAAAATATACGATCCAGTACCTTTAACGAAGGTATGAAGTACGCCAAGACGTGAATAGTTGCCTAGGTAATAGGGGCACTTTGGATCTTGCCAAATAAGCGCGGAATGGCGTTTTCTAATCGCTAATATGTGCTCCAGAAGTTCAAAAAGTATTTTTTCTTGCCCTTTTTCATAAAAAATTCCTTCAACACCTAAAAATCGAAATGCCTCCGGTGAGAAGAGGCGATTTATGAATGGAATACGAGATGCGTACTTAACAATTAATTTTCCAAGTCGTCCTTCCATTTGAAGTACTTTCCATTGGCCTTCAATGACTTGTAATCCTGCTACAATTTTTTGATCTACTTCAATGTAATAATAAGAATTGTCTAAGTGGATTCCTTGGCTATGTACCAAAGCATGTTTTTGATAAAACGAGGATAGTTTTACATGAATAAATTCTTTTTGTGCGTCTGTTTCAGCTTGTTGAACACGGTCTGATCTTTTAGGGAAAAATCTGCTGAAACCGATTGTGGTGCTTTCTCCAATTTTTTGATACCCTAAACGTTGGACAAGTTTCGAAGATTGGTCATTCTTTTTTTCTAAGTATGCATACAAAAAATCATTGGGTTGCATATGCGTATGTAACCAAGACAGAACCCGAATACTATTATTTGCAACGAGGGGATTCCCACGAAAAAGTGGATTTGATGCAAAATATCGAAAGTAATACCCAATTACATTTTCATTATTTATTGAAAATGAATAGGCATTTGCCAATACAGTTGCTATGATATGAGTTGTGTTTTCTATGACAAAAACATGAGGTCTGTAGAGGCGTCGGGCAGTAATTTGGGTCACCGGTCTCTCGTAAATAGTTCCTTTACTTCCCCAACGTATTGAATTTAAAAATTCTCTGATATGTTCAGGTAAGTATTTATATAAATGGATCTGATACTTTTTTGACTTGAAAATAGGTAGCATATGACATTCATTTCATTCATTGAAACCATGAATATACTTGAAAATACCTATTCTTAAGAATAGGTATTTTCAAACATTGTCGTATTTGTCAATTCTGCTTTAGGCATTGCTATCCAAAGTGTAATATAGGCAATTACAGAAGGGACGGGAATAAAGAAAAGTACGATGAATATTACCCGAATTAATGTCACATCTATATTGAAATAATGTGCTAAACCTGCAGCTACTCCACCGATTTTTGCCTCTTTTCCCTCGAATCTTACTAACTTTTTCATAATTTAATCGTTGTTTTAATTTGTTATCACAAAGTTATAACAACAAATAGTACCTTGTAATACATAGTACATAATAGGCAAAAAATGAATTTGAAAGGAAGAAATTCAGGGAAGTCTTTGGTTGCGACTTTACTTTATTCCCATTTAAGAGACGTTTCGTCTGAAAAGGAGTTGTCGGAATGTTGGTTATTCTGGTTATCTGAAGCTGTAGATTGATACATCTGTTCAAAGTCATAATCAGGCATTAAGTCTTCTTTGATGTAATCGAGCGTTTCTTGCAGAGCAGTGACAAACTTATGAAAATCTTCTTTATAGATAAACATTTTACTCTTTTCAAACACAAAGTCACCTTCTTTTTGAAAACGACGACTTTCTGTAATGGTTAGATAAAAGTCGTTGGCTCTAGTAGAACGAACATCAAAAAAGTAGGTTCGTTTACCTGCTCGTACTCTTTTCGAGTAGATTTTATCTTTCTCGTCTCTGTGCACAGTCCTTTGGTTATTTGAGGTTATACATTTCCAAAAATAAGTTTTTATTGGATTAAAAAAAAAACATATTCGAACATTTGTTGATAAAAAAAGAAAGTATTTATAAGATTTACCCTTTTTTATATTGCATTTCCCTTATTTAATGTGTATGTTTAAATAGTATAACAATTCTAAAACAGACGCATCAGGCATAGAATTTATGTAAAATGAAATTTAAAAATAGAAGATATACATTGATTAGCTTACTTTTAGTTGTATCTATTCATTTGTATGCACAACAATCACCCACAATAGGACATACCTTTACAGGTAGGGTTTCCTATTATGGATATAAATTGAATGGAAGAAAAACGGCTAATGGGGAGAGATTAGATAGTAGGAAATATACGGCTGCACATAGAACCTTACCGTTCGGGACGATGCTTGAAATACATAATCCCAAAAATGGAAAATATTGTATTGTTCGTGTGAATGATAGAGGCCCTTACTCAGGGAAACGAGTTTTAGATATAAGTGTTGCTGCTGCACGTAAAGTCGGGATTATGAGTGCGGGTGTCTCCACGCTCATCATTACTATCGTTGGATTAGATGGAGAAGTTATCTTAATTAAGCCGCCAGATATTCCCTACCTTGATGAAAAACCCGTTCCAGTTATTCCATTTTTGCCCAAAAATTAAATGAGTGCACTATTTGTCAAAACATGTTTTTAGGACAGTATTAAGAGATATGAATAATAAGAACGAAAAGAGTCTTTGGGAAAAAATTCAGGCATATGGTAGTCTAGAGATATATGCAAAGCAATTGGTTGAAGGATTTATTACTGGGTTACATAAGTCGCCTTTTCACGGATTTTCAGTAGAATTTGCAGAGCATAAATTATATAACTCTGGTGAAAGTATGCGACATATTGATTGGAAAGTGTTTGCCAAAACAGATAAATTATTTGTGAAACGCTACGAAGAAGAAACCAATCTCCGCTGTCATTTACTTTTGGATATTTCTGCTTCTATGTTTTATCCACTAGAAACAAGATCGAAACTCATATTCAGTGCGTTAGGTGCCGGTGCATTGGCTTACCTATTACAAAAACAAAGAGATGCTGTCGGATTAACTTTGTTTTCAGATCGAGTTGATGTACAATTACCTGCAAAATCTACAGGTGGACATTTACACCAAGTTTTTGAAGAATTGGAAAAATGTATTAGAACCCCTGAACACCATTTTACCGGTACAACTTTGGTTGAAACATTGCATACGATGGCTGAAACGATGCCGAAGCGTTCAATGGTGATCTTGTTCAGTGATATGTTTGAGCATACAGAAAACGTACAGTTATTGTTTGAGGCTCTGCAACACATCCGACATAAAAGACATGAAGTTATTTTATTCCATGTTACCGATAAATCTACGGAACTACATTTTGATTTTGAAGATAGACCTTATGAGTTTATTGATTTAGAAACGGGTGAAAAATTAAAAGTTCATCCAAAACAAGTAAGAGAACTTTATAAAGAAAAAATGAATTTTTTTTACGATGAATTAAAAATAAGATGTGGTCAATATAAAATTGATTACATGGAGGTGGACGTAAAAAATGGTTTTGATACTGTGTTTATGGCATTTATGGCAAAAAGAATGCGTGGTTCTTACTGAAAAATGATAAAATAGATTGCTGTGTTGTATTTTGACCAAAATAGAGAAAGTCGAACTATCCCAAATTGGGTAATTCGACTTTCTCTTTTGTAGTTTCTATTGAATATCAAGGAATTATGATAGCTTTTGACTTTAAACTCTCATTCTGTAATCTATCAAGGGTTGTGATAAAATAACGAGTACCGGATAAGTAAAGACCACTCGTATCCTGCCAATTTGTTTCCTCACCTGATACTATATCCGCAATACACTCCGCACGATTTAAATCTATTTTTTGCGTAGGTAAAAATTTATAAATTACGTATTGATGGTGATCGAGTAAATTATTTGTACTTGGTGTCCATTTGATTATCAGTCGATTAGTCTTTGAAAACCCTGCTTGAATATCCTTCGGGGGCAACGGATTAAAGCTACCTTTCCAGGGCATAAGTGGGGTTAATGCATGGTATTTGTAGGTTTCTTGGATTTTATCTCGAAGTCCTAATTCATTATTCTTTAATGAATTCGTATTAAAGAAGATACTTCCTTGAATAGACTGGTATTGTCTGTTAAAACTTAATTGCCGACTGATTTGATTTGGATTATCCCAACCATCCTCTTTGGAACTAGGATTTACCTTATAGGATGCATGACCTATGTAGATAGGTCTTCCATAGTTATTTTTTGCCCACCAGCTTGTCAAACTAGCGTAAGGTACTTTGGGTGATTCAAATGAAAAATATACTTGAGGTGCTAAATAGTCAATATATCCTTTTTTTAGCCAAAGTAAACCATCTGCATACAGATTGTCATAAGATGTTTGACCTGCATTAGTTGGAGAACCTGATGCATCTTTATCTTGGTTGCGCCAAACACCAAAAGGGCTTATACCAAATTTTACCCAAGGCTTTGTGGCACGTATTGTACTCGAAATATCTTTGATGAGAGTAGTTACAACATGGCGACGCCAGTCTTCGATATTAGAAAATCCAGTACCATACTTTTGGAAGGTACCTTCATCTGGAATAGTTTGCCCAGCAATTGTATAGGGGTAAAAATAGTCATCAAAATGAATCCCATC
>CAYNRA010000005.1:0-65898 GCA_964399465.1 uncultured Cytophagales bacterium | reverse complement strand
TCTTTTGTTTTAAAATATATTTCCATAACAGAAGGTGCTGCTTTTTCACGTATTTTCCCTGGTGCGTTGCAAAATACAGGAACAGGCAGAAATTACGGTGCGGAATTGACGTTGGAGAAATTTTTCTCGGATGGATATTATTTCTTGGTGACGAGTTCTTTATTCGATGCCAAATACAGAGGGTCGGACGGTGTCTTGCGCAATACGGACTTCAATGGTCGCTACGCACTGAACGCCCTAGTTGCCAAAGAGTTCAAATTCAAGCGTTCGAGCTTAAACATTGGCTCAAAATATTCTACTATTGGTGGCCGTTGGTATGGCCCTGTTGACGAACGCGAGTCTGAGCGTTTGCAAGAAATTATTTACGTCAGTGAAACCCGAAATTCCTTGCAGTTTGCGCCTTACCAACGCCTTGATTTCAAGATAGATTACAAAATGAACCGCAGTGGCTTGACGCACACGATTGCCTTCGACTTTATCAATATTTTAGGCACACAAAATATTCTTTCCTTGAGTTACGCTCCGCAACCCAACGGCGAGTTCATCAAACAAGAATATCAATTGGGCTTTTTCCCTGTATTTTATTATCGGGTAGATTTTTAAGCTTTTTCTTGTTGGAGATGGCGTAAATCGACCATCTCCAACAAAAAAATAAGCCATTATTCCCAAACGGTGTGGTACGATTTTCCGGAGGTATCACTCGTTTTTTTGTAAGTGTGTGCTCCAAAAAAATCTCGTTGTGCTTGGATAACATGCGCCGTAGGAAAAGCATAAAAGCGCGTATGCGCCGTTGCTAAAGCCGCCGAAAGACACGGGACGCCCAAGCCAAAATCAATACTTTTTTTCCCTACTTCCCTCAACGCGTCAAGCCCAGATGTACCCGCTAATGAATCTATCATAAATTGAGGAGAAATGCGGGAATGAACCTGCATCCATTTACTCAATGATTCCATGAGGACCGAACGAATAATACAACCGTTTGTCCAGATACGCGCCATTTCTGCCATAGGAATCGCCCAATGATATGTATCAGATGCTTTTTGAATGAGTTCAAATCCTTCCAGATGATTCAAAAGACGTGCCGTTCGGTATGCCTCTTCCAAAATAGGTATATCTATCTGACCAATAGGTGATTGTGGGCAATTTTCCCATTCAAAGTTTGGTTGTTCCGACTGAAAACGAGCGAACAAAGCAGCCGTCAGGATGGGCGTAGCAATGCCTAAATCAACTGCCGTTTGGGTTGTCCAGCCACCTGTTCCTTTGCTACTTGCTTCAGGAAGAATTTCATCCAACAGATATCCATTTCCTTCTTTTTTACGTACGATTTTAGCGGTAATTTCCAGAAGATAACTAGATAAATCTGTCGTTGTCCATTGTGTAAAAACAGCGCCTATTTCTTCGTTTGAGTAACCATTGATATATTTCAGGATGGCATAGATTTCAGCGAGCAATTGCATTTCGGCGTATTCAATGCCGTTGTGCACCATTTTCACGAAGTGTCCGCTTCCTTCCTTTCCCATGTACGCACAGCATGGATTTCCGAGTGCATCTTTGGCTGCGATTTTCTCCAAAAAAGGTTGAATGCAGGCATAGGCTTCTGGGTCACCGCTTGGCATAATGGAGGGGCCTTCGAGCGCGCCTTTTTCTCCGCCGGATACGCCAGTTCCTATCCAATGAATACCGTATTTCCGCAGCTGATTTTGGCGGTCAGCGGTTTCTTTGAAATACGTATTTCCTCCATCAATGACGACATCACCCGGAGAAAGCAAGGGAAGTAATTCTTCCAAAACGGCATCTGTGGCTTTACCAGCTTGCACCATAAGCAGGATTTTTCGGGGAGAAGCCAAGGAATGCACAAATGCTTGGAGATCTTCAAAACCAAGAGCGTTAGCAAGTTCAGGATATGTTTGGATTCGTTTTTGGGCGATATTTTCTTCCGAACCAAGCACAAACCGATTGTATAGCGAGACAGAAATGTCTTTTTGGGCTAGATTTCGGGCGATGCTTGTTCCCATAACACCCAAGCCGATGAGTCCAAAATCCGCTAAAGGAGATTGTATTTCAGTCATAATGTGAGAAATGATTTCAGAGAGTGGTTGGTCAATATAGGTACGAATGGCGTTGGCGGGAATTTCGAGAATATCGAATTGCGATTGCAGCAGTTGGGGCGGCATAAAATGTGCTTTGCGGGCGGCCAGCCGTTCTTGAATTAAGGAGAAGCTTCCTTCCAAGAAAACCCATTTGGTGTGTGTCTCGATTCCTGACTGCAAGATGTCGCGGTACGTAGCTTTTAGAGCGGAGCACGCGATAATTACGCCAGATTTTGGTGCTTTGAGGTAGGACGATGCAGCGGCGTGAATGGCATATAGCCAACCTTGGCGGTCGTCGTCGGTGAGCGGACTACCAGCTTGCATTTTGGCGATATTCGCGGGTGGGTGAAAATCATCTCCGTCTAAAAAGGGAATACCGATGGCTTGGCTGAGCGCCTGACCGACGGTTGTTTTTCCACTTCCAGAGACGCCCATTACATAGATAACGATTGGACTACTCATGTACTTCTTGTTCATTTTTGGTGGATTTCTGGAATCCGAGTACAAAAGTCAAAAAAAGGAGATACAATTCCCGAAGAAAAGAGAAATTGGTAGAAAAAAGATATTTTTCTTTTGTGCTTTTCACCTAAGGGTAGTGAAAGGTATTGATGTAAAGATGAGCTCATTCGCTCAATCATCTTGCTATTCAATAGGATTTTCGAAGTGTAATCTTCCAAAAAAATAGCTACGAAAATGAATGTAGCATTTTATTCTCAATAAAATAAGCGGTATTGATTAGCGTGTAATCTCTGCGCTTTTTTGGTGTGTTTGGGAATAACGCCTCTAAGTAGTCGTACTTGCTGACTCTGTTTCTCTACTTTCGCTTGATAAATCCTGTTTACTTGCGCAAAGAAACTGTTTGCAAATCCAACAAACTCTTCATTTCTTCTCTTTTTTGTTTACGAAGCAGGAATAATTCGGTTAATTTGTGTGAATGAGCCATGAAAAAAGAAAGTAGAAATTTATTCATTCTAATTCATGGACTATCTTGCTTTTACCTGAGTCAAAAAAACTACCCGTGCATCTCTTGGCTGCTTGTTTCAACAAAACAACAGCTACCTATAAATTCTATTGGCTTCTGTCTATTTTAGAAGCCGTTGAGGAAGGGAAATTTCATATTCCAAAAAAGGAATTATTTTCCCGAATGATTTCAAATGCTTGGTTTACTGTCAACTACTTCAACGTATCATTCGGAAAACAAGACTTGATTCAAGATGCCATTTACACCATTCATTCCACCGAATCCATCACCATTGACGAAAAAAGAGAACTTGTTTTTCAGAAACTTTTCACGACAAAAAATACAAATACCGAAAAACTTCTTTGGCATTTTGACCGAAACGTTCCGCATTGGTTTCTCAGCCCTTGGTTTCCTACCTTGACTGATGAGACAGAAATCGAACGAAAAAAACGAATTTATCGTGAATCTCAAACATTCTCTTCTTTTTGTCTATATGCCCTGCACAACGAACATATCGACATAAATCCTGTTTGGAAAGAGTATCTGACTGATAACGCCAAACTCCTTAAAAATTTCTGTTATTGGAATTTAGCCTTGTTCTTGCAAACACGGAATCCTAATGTTCCGGACATTCCGAACAAATTAATCCGACCAGCCACCAGAAATAATTTAACAAGGCAAAGAACTCAGTTTTGGGATGTAGTTTTCGATGAATTGGGCTATATCGAATGTATTTACACAGGTCTGCAACTAACAAAACAGGACTATGCTGTCGAACATTTCATTCCATACTCTTTTGTTTCACACGATTTAATCTGGAATTTACTACCTGCCAATCCGTCATTCAATAGCTCGAAGGGAAATAAACTCCCAATTCTTGAAACCTACTTTTCTTCTTTTTTCAATTTACAAAAAAATGCGTACGAAATTGTGATGGATAAATTTCCCAAAAATAAACTACTCGAAGAATACCACACCGTTTTGCCTGCGCAAACCAAAAGCTTAAGTAAAGAAAAATTCTTAGACGTTCTTCAACCCTTGATTTCTATTGCCTCAAACAACGGTTTTCAATTTATGTAACTACCATTTCCTTTGTTTTTTCATTTTTTCTTTCTACTTTGGTTTCAGGATAAACGGTCATAAAATGCCGCAAACATCTAATAATTCATCTATTGTCCAATCTCTTATTTTTTCAACTATGAAGAAATTGTCCCTTTTCGCCCTGACAGCCGCTGTCTTGTTGGCTTGTTCTACCGATGAGCCCATCCAGCAAATGGATGCCTCCAATTTAGAGGCGTATGCGCAAACGAATGGCCCTGCTATTATCCCCGGAAAATACATCATCGTTTTCAAGGAAGATAGATCTTTCTCTGGCTTGGGAAGTAAGCTACGTGGAAAAGCCGAAGGTATCCTGAAAAAATACGGTGGAAAAGCCTCAGACATCGAGTTTGTCTATGCCAATTCCATCCAAGGGTTTTCTGCGTTCCTGTCCCCAGGTCTCTACAAAAAAATTGCCGAGGATATTGAAGTATTGTACGTCGAAGAAGACAAAGAAATAAAATTAACACAACGAGGGAATAAAGGAGGAGGTGGCACAACAACCCAGCCTGCTCAAGAAATACCGTGGGGAATAGCACGGGTCGGTGGTGCAGGAAATGGAGTCGGTAAAACAGCTTGGATTATCGATACGGGCATTCACCTCACGCATCCTGACTTAACCGTTAATGCAACCAAAGGATTTTCTGCCTTTACCAAAGGAAAAGATAGCGGCATGAACGATGGAAACGGCCACGGAACACACGTAGCAGGAACTGTCGCTGCCTTAAATAATAGCATTGGTGTTGTTGGCGTTGCAGCTGGTGCTACCGTCGTACCTATCAAAGTTTTGGGCGCTACTGGTAGTGGAACAACCTCGGGTGTAATTGCTGGCGTAGATCACGTAGCCGCGCGCGCTGCTATAGGTGATGTAGCCAATATGAGCTTGGGGGGCGGTATCTCAAGTGCCCTAGACCAAGCAGTTATCAATGCAGCTGCCAAAGGTATCAAATTTGCCTTAGCTGCTGGAAATGAAGCAACGAGCGCAACTAATTCATCTCCAGGACGTGCAAATGGAGCCAATATTTACACAGTTTCCGCACACAATATTAGTGACGTATTCGCCAGTTTCTCTAATTTCGGAAATCCACCTGTTGATTTTTGTGCACCTGGTGTAAGTATCAAATCAACTTGGTTAGCAGGTGGGTATAATACCATCAGCGGGACGTCTATGGCAACTCCACATGTTTGTGGTATTTTGCTCTTAGGGCCAGTCAATACAAGAGGTTTTGTGACGGGAGATAAAGATACAACGCCAGACCCATTGGCATCGCGTTAATTAAACCTCCTTCTCACCCATTTAAAATCCTGTGGATGAACAACTTAACTGTTTATTCACAGGATTTTTCTTTTATTCACGGTTGATTTTATCCGCTTTCTGACTACATTCGGCAAACATTTTTCCGCTTAAAAAGTTGAAAACGTATGAAAAAATGCATCGTAATCGGAGCAGGAATGGCGGGACTCACCGCAGCAACTGTTCTCCAAAATTCAGCCCAATGGGATGTACTTGTCCTAGATAAAGGACGCGGAGTAGGCGGCCGAATGGCAACACGAAGACTCGGAGAAGGAGGAAAAGCCGACCACGGCGCTCAGTATTTTTCCACCAAATCACCCGACTTTACCCGCTGGAACTCTGGCTGGCAAACGCTTTCTATCTCCTCACACTGGTTCGATTTGCCGGGCTCAACGGGTGAACTTCATCCGCGTTTTATAGGTAGAAACGGGATGTCGGGGATTCCCAAATTCATGGCAGAGTCACTGACAGTCAAGACACAAGAGCGGGTCATATCCATTCGTAAAGACGAAAACAAATGGGTTATCGAGACTGATAACGCCAATATATACGAAGCAGATGCGCTTATTTGTACAATTCCAGCACCTCAAGCAAGTGAATTAATCCAAAATAGCTCCATTTCTTTGCACGAGGATACCCAAAAAATCTTGCAAGAAATTCACTACGACCCTTGCTTTGCCGTCATGGCTGTCTTGGATAGACCCAGCGCGATTCCTTCACCGGGTGGAATGAAAGTAGAAAACAGTCCCATCGGTTGGATTAGTGATAATTTCTTGAAAGGAATCTCAGAAATTCCCACCCTGACGATTCATGCAACGGCAGCATTCAGTCAAGAAAATTTGGAAAAAGACCTAAACGAAGTAAAAGCTACCTTGCTTGAAGCCGCATCTCCTTGGCTAACTGGAAGAAATATAGAAGAAGCGAGTATTCACCGTTGGCGATACAGCTTGGCAAGCAAACGCTACACTGAATCGTTTTTTGTTGCTGATGCCGCACAGCCTTTTTTATTGGGAGGAGATGGATTTGGTGACGGAAATGTAGAAGGCGCCTTTCTGTCTGGCAAACGAATGGCCGACTATCTCGTGAATTCAGGCAATTAAGGTAGGAAATAAAACGTCACTCCCCTATTTTTGTGAGGCGAACAGTCGATTGAAACGACATCCTTTCTCTCCTAAAAATTACCAACTATGACTCATTTACTCGAACAGATAAAAGCGCATTCTACCCGTCTTTTTGAAAAAACACAACAGACAAGACGACATTTACACGCACATCCTGAATTATCGTTTGAAGAATTTGAAACGGCTAGATTTGTGGCAGAAAGACTCCGAAACCTTGGGCTTTCTCCGCAAGAAGGTATTGCAGGAACAGGTGTTGTTGTAACGATTGAAGGGACAAAAGCTCCGTCATCTCGCGTAATTGGTCTTCGTGCAGATATGGACGCACTGCCGATTTTAGAGCAAAATGAGGTCACGTATTCCTCTACTAAACCAGGTGTCATGCACGCGTGTGGACACGACGTACATACTTCTTCTTTGTTGTCCACAGCCGAAATTTTGACAGAATTACGTCACGAATTTGAAGGAACGTTCAAATTGGTATTCCAGCCGGCGGAAGAAAAAGCGCCCGGAGGTGCTTCTCTCTTAATCAAAGAAGGAGTTTTGGAGAATCCGCAGGTGCAGCGCATGTTTGGCCAACACGTAGCACCTAATGTACCCGTTGGTAAAATTGGTTTCCGGGAAGGAATGTACATGGCAAGTACAGACGAAATTTACATGACCATTATCGGCAAAGGCGGACACGGTGCAGCACCCGACCAATTGATTGACCCTGTACTGATTGCCTCACATATCATTGTTTCCCTCCAGCAAATTATTTCTAGGAATAAAAAACCTGCCAATCCTTCGGTTCTCTCTTTTGGGCGTTTTATTGCAGATGGCGTGACGAATGTCATCCCGAATGAAGTAAAAATAGAAGGAACTTACCGATGTATGGACGAAGAATGGCGCGAAGAAGGCTTACGGAAAATGAAGAAAATGGCAGAAGGCATTGCTGATGCGATGGGTGCTGTTTGTGATTTTCAGATAGTACGCGGGTATCCTTTCTTAAAAAATAATCCATTAGTTACACGACGCGCACGTGCAGCTGCTTCTTCGTATGTAGGTGCAGAAAATATTGTTGATTTGGATTTATGGATGGCAGGCGAAGATTTTGCGTATTATTCACAAGTAGTCGATTCTTGTTTCTATCGCCTCGGTACACGCAATGAAAGCAAAGGAATTATTTCTGGTGTGCATACGCCAACATTTGATATAGACGAGCAAGCCCTCGAAATTGGCCCTGGGCTCATGGCGTGGATGGGACTTTCAGAAATGAGTTTTGAAAGTTGATTTTCGCTTCTTTCTGTACTTTTTATACAAGTTCAATGAATCTTCTAGAATGGTCAATGTATAGAATGTATAGCCGAAACTGTAATAATACCCATTCAGATTCATCGTGCTTACATGATCTAGTAGCGCGTATCTATATCCTCCTTGTACGAACAATCCCACATATCGGAAGGTCTTCCATTCGGCATAAAAACCAGCCTGAACTGGAAGAAAAAGCTGTTTTGTTTTCCAAATTTGAATGTCTTTCCATAGATTAGACTCGGGATGAGTAACAGAGCCCACCCCGATTTCAAGGGGCGTACTGAACCGAAAACGACGATTATTGATCCAGTTAGGCCAAAAGATGAAGTTATAGTAAAAAATATCCGTTTGTGTATAATACCGCCAATTGACCAAGGGTTTATCACTCGTTTTTTTCAAATTAATGAATTTTTCCTGTGTAGTGGTATTCATCCAAGAATATCCAAAAGACAAGCTATGTCTTTTTTCCCCAAATCGAATGCCGGCGTTCATCCCCCAAATAGGAACTCTTTTTTGATTAACGATACTAATCCTAGAGTCCCAACTAGCCGATAAAGAAAGCGTATTATGTCTCTTTTCTTCCAAAGTATCTGGCAAAATGTGTATTTCTCCATTTTCTTGCCCCAAGGCTGTAAACGGAGAAATGAACAGAAGAAGAATGATTTCCTTTAGAGACATAGCATAAAAGTTTGCTAATTACGGTTCAGAATCTAAAATTAAGAATTAATACATTGCTTATCTGTTAATTAACAATTTCTGTCCATTCATATTTCATATTTATCAAAGTATAAAGAAATTACCATTCGATAGGCGTTTTGCCACGGGCTTTCAGATACGTATTCGCTTGACTAAAATGGCGTGTTCCGAACCAACCACCAAAATTAGCCGACAACGGAGAGGGATGTTTTGCCTTCAAGACAAAATGCTTGGTTGTGTCAATGACTTTCCCTTTGTCTTGTGCGTATTTGCCCCAAAGCATAAAAACAACCTCCGATTTCTCTTCGCTGATTTTCCGAATGACGGCATCTGTAAAAACCTCCCACCCTTTTTTCTGGTGCGAGCCCGCCTTTCCTTGTTCAACTGTGAGCGTTGCATTCAACAAAAGAACGCCCTGGTCAGCCCACCGCGACAAATCTCCGGAGGTAGGAATGGGCACACCCAAATCTTCGTTCAATTCTTTGAAGATATTCAAAAGAGAAGGGGGAATTGTAACCCCATTATTCACGGAAAAAGAAAGTCCATTGGCTTGCCGAGGACCGTGGTATGGGTCTTGTCCAATGATAACCACTTGAACATCATCCCATTTGCACCGATTGAACGCGTTGAAAATCAAACTTCCGGGTGGAAAACAAACAGACGACTGATAGGCTTCTTTCACGAATCCTATCAAAGACTTGAAATACGGTTTTTCGAACTCCTCTCCGAGAACCTTTGCCCAACTTTCTTCTATTTTTACTGACATAAATTCAGGATTTTCTTTGTATTTCTGACAAAATAACTAATTTTGGTTAGTATAATTTTACCTTTGAGTAGAATTAATCGTTCTAGGAGAATCTAAGTCTTTTTTCTATCCTTTCTAGAAAATTGTGGAAAACCAAAGAGGTAAATCTTTTTACACTTCTTAACTGCATCAACTATCATGGTATCAGCCATTACACTGGGAGTCAAAGTAACCGTCGAGACAGAATATCAATCGTATTACTCAAGTCCTGCGCAGCAGAATTATGTATTTTCGTATAAAATCACCATCGAAAATCAAAGTGCTTACACTGTTCAATTAATGCGTAGATATTGGCAAATATTTGATGGAATTCAAAACGTGCGTGAGGTAGAAGGCGAAGGCGTGATTGGCATACAACCTATCCTTGAGCCAGGCGAATCGCATACCTATATGTCTGGATGTAATTTATCTACTGAAATCGGTAAAATGGTTGGCTTTTATACCATGCAACGTTTTTCAAATGGTCAACTATTCGAAGTAGCCATTCCTGACTTTTTGTTAATCGTTCCGTACAGACTTAATTGACCACTCAGTTTTATGTTGAAAGCCTACCTTTCTCATTTGATACGTTCAAAAAACCAATACGCTATTCACTCGCCTTTTGTCTTTGATTTTTATATGTCTGTGGTTCGTACAAAAGAACGAAATCCAAACGAAAATGAGATCGAAAAGCGCCGAAAAGAGCTACTTAAAAACACAGAAATTCTTTCAATAACCGACCTGGGGGCCGGTTCTTTTTTTTCAAAATCGAATAAGAGAAGTATTCGCTCGATTGCTAAACATTCGTTAAAATCAACACGTTGGGCTTCTTTTTTGAGTAAAATTATCGCTCATTATCGCTACGAAACCATCTTAGATTTGGGAACTTCCTTTGGAACAACCACCGCTTATTTCGCTCAACAAACGAAAGGAATAGTCCATACTTTTGAAGGTTGTCCTGCCATTGCACAAGTGGCGGAACAGACTTTTCAGAAGTTAGCACTATCCAATGTTAAACAGTATATTGGTGATATTCAGACTACGTTACCTTCGTTTTTTGCGACGCATAAACAAGTTGATTTCGTATTTTTTGATGCCAATCACCAATACGAACCTACCCTTGCTTATTTTCATCAATGCCTCCCTTACATTCACGAAAACAGTTGTTTTGTCTTCGACGACATTCATTGGTCAAAAGAGATGGAAAAAGCATGGGAAACCATTCAGTCACATCCTGACGTAACAGTTTCCCTTGATTTTTACCAAGTAGGCGTTGTGTTTTTCCGAAAAGGACAAGCCAAAGAGCATTTTATTTTGCGTTAATTATCCAAATGCACGTATCCACCGTCTATATGAATGAGTTGCCCTGTGGTATGACTTGATTGTTTGGAAAGTAGGAAAACCGCCATTGCTGCAATTTCTTGTGGGGTCGTTAATCGATTTCCGAGCGGAATTTTTGCTTTCACTTGTGCCAATGCTTCTTCTGAATTTTCTTGGGAAGAAATCCATTTTTGGTACATGGGTGTCCAGCATTCAGATACGACAATGGCATTGACACGAACGCCAGAAGGAGCTAATTCCAACGCCCATTCCCGCGTGAGTGCGTTCCGCGCCCCGTTTGCAGCAGCATAACCCGACGTTCCTCCTTGACCTGTTTCAGCTACTTTCGACGAAATATTCAAAATAGCTCCTTTCGCTTCTTTTATATAAGGAAGACAATGTTTTGCCATCAGAAAATAATGGACTACGTTCTGGTGCAATGAAGCCATAAATTGTTCGTACGAACCATTTGTAAGCCCAACTCCATCGTTTATACCGGCATTATTGACTAATCCATGGATACGTCCAAATGTATCTATCGTTTTTTGAACAGCCAATTGGCATTCTTCTGGTTTTGACAAATCTGCAACGATTTGAATACCAAAGCCTCCTGCGGCTTGTAATGTTTCTAGGGCACGTATATTTTCGTCTTCTTTTTTACTGATAATAACAGGAAATGCACCTTCCAGCGCCAACTGAGAGACAATCGCCTCCCCAATTCCACTCCCTCCACCCGTCACCAGAATGACTTTTTCTTTTAAATGCAGATTCATTTTTAAAACGATTTATGGGGTACATTAAGCTATTATCCCATTGATTTGTTGCTTTATTTTAAGTGGATTTTTGTCTTTCAGTTCATCAGGAAGTAGAGCACCTGGCTTATCTTGATAGCAAATTCTCCGTGTAAATCGGTAAATACTCTGCGTGCCGACAGACGTGCTTCGTGCGTCTGTGGTAGCTGGAAAAGGTCCACCGTGAACCATAGCAGGTGTTACCTCTACGCCTGTTGGGAAACCATTGAAAACCAAACGACCCGCTTTTTGTTCCAAGATGTCGATTAGCCCTGTATGTGCAGCAAGTTCCTCATCTGTACCATGAATAGAACACGTAAGTTGCCCTTTCAGCAGTTTGGCTAGTTCAGTCATTTCTTGTTCATCTTGAACAACCACTACCAAACTAGACGGTCCAAAAACCTCCTCATGAAGTTGATTTTTTTTGGCAAACGTGGCAAAATCTGTCATAAAAACATGAGGTCTCGCTGTTTGATGCCCCTCAATGCGTAATCCTGTTCCTAACAATGCCACTTGTTTTTTCCTATCTTTTACAGACTTGTCGTACTGTTCAAAAATTGATTTTGTAAGCATGACACCGCCTTCCGTTTGTCCGATTTTGTCTTGCAAAGCAGCAATCATTTTCTGATTTTTTTGAACGACCAGTAAGCCCGGATTTGTACAAAACTGCCCTACACCTAGCGTAACAGCAGCAACAAACTGTTCCGCAATTTGCTCCGCTTTGCTTTCAATAATCTCAGGAAGAACAAAGACAGGATTGATACTTCCCATTTCCGCATAGACTGGAATTGGCTCTGGTCTTGCCATTGCAGCATCAAAAATAGCTTTTCCACCGGTAAAAGAACCTGTGAAAGCGACAGCTTTTATGAGTGGGTGCTTCACGAGTTGCTGTCCAATCGTAACGGCATCATCAATTAATAAAGAAAATATACCGTCTGGCATACCTGATTTTTGTGCGGCTTGTTGAATTGCCTTTGCGGCAAGTTCAGAAGTACCGAGATGAGCGGGATGCGCTTTAAAGACGACGGGGCAACCTGCAGCCAATGCCGCAATTGTATCTCCACCAGCAACAGAAAAAGCAAGCGGAAAATTACTTGCTCCAAAAACCGCCACAGGACCAATTGCTTGCTCCATCGAACGAATATCAGCTTTAGGGAGAGGTTTTCTTTTTTTATCCGCAGGATCAATTTGGGCACGTACCCAAGATCCTTCCTTTATAAGTTGCGCGAAGAGACGAATCTGAGCAACTGTTCTTGCTCGTTCACCTTCGGCACGACCCCGCGGGAGACCACTTTCTTGTGTATATCTATCAAGCAATGTATCGCCCATTTCTTCGATTTCGATGGCTATTTGATCCAGAAAAGCACTTTTCTTTTCGCGGTTCATTTTTCGATAAGTGGCAAAAGCCTCGGCGGCAAGGACGACTGCTTTTTCACATTCTTGTGGTGTTGACTTAAAAAATAAAGGAGGGATTGGGTCACCCGTTGTGGGATTTATTGCCCATATGCCAACTGTACCGTTAGATAAATTAGAAAAGCCAATTACATTTTTTCCTTCAATGTTCATCATGATGTCAGGTAACTTAAACTAAGTGGTTTAAACGTGTGTATATGTATTTTTCAATGTGCCAATATCCAAAATAGTTGTTTGAATCAAATCCCCTGATTTCAGCACTTTCGTAGAGAAATCAATGGATAGTGGTTCAGTTAAATAGTAAAAACCATGTATAAAGGTACGATTTTCTCTTATCTTTCGTATTCTTTGTGTTAATTCAAATAAATGTAAATCTATTTCTTTGTGTTGAGTTTGTATGCAAGATCCATCCCGAAAAAACTCCATGCGTACTTGGAAAAAAGAAGGCGGAAATTGGTCAAAGATGACCAAACTAGGCCCTAATGCGAGCGACTGATTGTAGTTTTTTGCAAATCCGAGAACCGATGGATTTTTTTCAAATACAGACAGATTCATCACATCGTGTGCGATAGTAACCCCGCTTATTTGTCCTGATTTCGCAACAAAAAAAGCCAAACAGACCGACAAACTATGTATTTTATCTCTGCTTTGCGGCTTTAAGTTCGCCAATGTACCCACAGTAATCTCCTGATTTCCCTTGTAAAAAAAAGGCATTTCAACTTCCTTCGAAGATTCAGACCAATATCCCCAAACAGGCTGATTTCCGATAGGGGGAAGTTGATTTGTTCGAAGCGCTGTCAAGAGAGCAAAATCGGGTTCAAGTGCTTCTGTCTCCCGTGCGAGTGAAAAAAACAAATCCTCTCTATTTACAAAAACATCCCAGTCGACATGTTTCGACAAATAGTATTCTCTATTGAATTCAATGATATATCCTCTTTGCGTTCGGTGAAGTTTCACGGTGTTTTTTGAGCAATTTACCGAAATTAAAATAAAATTTGAAACACAACATCCAAAGACGCAGTTAAACAAGGGAAATAATCGACTTATACCCTCTTTTTTATGTCTGTGCCTATTTTTATTCCGCTTGTCAACACAGATGATCAAATCATCGGTCATCAGGAGAAATTAGCTGTCCATGAGCAAGGTTTACTTCACCGTGCCTTTTCTATTTTAGTACATGATGGACAAGGGCATTGGTTGCTACATCAACGAGCACTGCACAAATATCATTCTGGTGGGCTTTGGACGAATACGTGTTGTGGGCATCCGAATGAAGGAGAATCTATGGAAAGTGCTGTGCACAGAAGGTTACATGAAGAAATGGGCTTTGATTGTCCTCTTCAATTTACGTTCAAGTTTCATTACGAAGCATCCTTTTCGAACGGGTTAACTGAAAATGAAATTGATCATGTATATATTGGGCAGTTTAATGAGACGTTTGAAACAAATCCTGAAGAAGTTGAAGTACATGATTGGTTCACAATAGAAGAAATAGAAATGAATATTTCAAAAGATCCAGAGAAATTTACTGTTTGGTTTAGGGAGATTATGAAATATAAAGAAAAATGGTGCATCCAAACAGTCAATTAGTCAAAGTAATCCTTACATTTGAGATTTTAAGTTAATATCTTTTAGACGCGGGATAGCTTACGCAGAAAAATTTCGATTTAGAGGACTTTCGGCAGTATCCTGATAATTACCTATGATACTTTCAGACGTACATGTACCTTCCAAACTTACACCAGCAGCATTGGACAAATACTTGGCGAGTGGCTGGTTTCGGATGGGGCAAGCTGTATTTACGACCAATTTTCTTCTTTTTGACAAACAGTTCTACAGTGCTATCTGGATTCGTACAGAATTACAAAATTGGTCTCCAAGTTCTTCTCAAAATCAATTAATGAAGAAGGTACTTAGGGACTTTCAAGTAAAAATTCTTCCGTTTGCCTATAAACCTGCTTACGATAAATTATTTAACTTATACAAAGCAAGTCTTTCTTTCACGCATTCAAACTCCATCGAACAACTCCTATTTGGTGGAGAAATTGAACCTTCCATATTTGAAACCTTCAGCATCGAAGTATATGATAAAAAACGTTTAATCGGACTTGGCTTCTTCGATCTTGGATCAAAATCTATGGCTGGGGTTTCTTGTATTTTTGATCCTTCCTACAAAAAGTACAGCTTGGGTAAATTCATGATGCTACAAAAAATGCTATGGGGCAAAGAAAGAGAACTTACTTTCTTCTACCCTGGTTACATTGCCCCTGGCTACCCAACCTTCGAATATAAAACAACCTTAGCTCCAGGAGCCACTCAGTGTTTGAGGGTTCAATCTAAGAGGTGGGTTAAGCTTGAAAATTTTGATTTACAAACACTGCCTATTCATATTTTAACAAAAAAAATGGATCTTTTGCACCTAAAATTGGCCGAAGCAGGCATACCCTCTCAAATTTTTAAGTACAGTTACCACGACTCCAATACAGTACCGCATTTACGTAAATTTAGACTCATTGACACACCGTTGTTTATTGCACTTTATAAGGTAAGCAGCATGATTTTTCCAATGATTCAATATGATTTTGTAGAAAATGTTTATACATTAAAACGGGCAAATAAAATGTACCGTGTGCCTCATAATGAAACGCCAACCGAAGATTTTTATAACGACTACTTATTACAAGCAAATTTCGTTTTATTTAAGACGGATGATGTAGATGAGATGGTAGAATTTGCTTCGAATAAAGCGAATATGTACCGCTTTATGCTCGAAAAATAAGAATAAATCAATACAAAGCAGATGAAGCAACAACTTGTTCAAATCGCCTTGGTCGTTCGAGATTATGATGAGGCGATTGCATTTTATACGCAAATTCTTTCTTTTGAACTTTTGGAAGACACCGTCATGAGTCCGACAAAACGTTGGGTGGTTGTCCGCCCTAAAGGAAGTGCTTGCGCAATTTTATTAGCCAAAGCAGCCAACGAGGAACAAGAAACTCGGATTGGAAATCAAACCGGAGGACGTGTTTTTCTATTTTTACATACAGATGATATTGCACGAGATTACCAGCAACTGCAGGAAAAAGGTGTTCAGTTTATACGTCCTCTGTCTGTTGAAGCCTATGGGACAGTCGCCGTTTTCTCTGATTTGTATGGGAACTTATGGGATTTGATACAGCCTGCCTAACGAATGGGTTAAGCAGGCTTTTTTTAGGAGAATGGATTAATCTTGGATGAAAACCAAGTGGTTTTTCTTTCCTTTTCCAATCAATAAATATTTGTTTTGAAGTAGCGATAACGCAGAAATGGCTAGTTTCTCATCGGTCAATTTCACCTTATTGACACTCACCGCATTGGCTTGAATCGCTCTTCTTGCTTCGCTTTTAGATGGATATATTTCATTTCGGGTTGTTACTGAAATTAAATCCAGTAATGAAGCACATCCCGATAGCTCTTCTCTTGAAATACTTGTTTGAGGAACGCCTTCAAAGACACTTTGGAACGTCGCTTCATCGAGGCTTTGCAATGTTTCGAGGGTTGCTTTTCCAAATAAAACATCCGATGCTTTTACAGCCATCTCGTATTGTTGTTCGCCATGGACACGAATCGTTACTTCTTTGGCCAATGCTTTTTGCGCAAGACGGAGATGCGGTGCTTGTGCGTGTTCTGCCTCAATATCCTCAATTTCTTGTTTCGAAAGTAGCGTAAAGACACGAATTAAGCGAGGGCAATCGGCATCTGTTTGATTCAACCAAAATTGGTAAAATTGATAGGGAGACGTAAGTGAAGGATCTAACCAAACATTTCCAGACTCTGACTTCCCGAATTTCGTTCCGTCTGCTTTTGTCACTAGAGGCGTAGTAAGTGCAAATGCGTGGTGTTCTTGGGTTTCGTCTTCAGCAAATCCCAATCGGCGAATTAATTCCGTACCTGTCGTGATATTTCCCCATTGGTCTGAGCCGCCCATTTGCAAACGCACACCTTTGTTTTTATACAACCAATAGAAGTCATATCCTTGCAATAATTGATACGAGAATTCTGTAAAGGAAATACCCGTCTGAAGTCTATTTTTTACTGAGTCTTTACTCATCATATAATTGACACTCAGGAACTTACCTACTTCACGTAAGAATTGGAGAAAGCCAATTTCTTTGAACCAATCGTAATTATTGACTAATTCGGCGGAGTTTTCACCACAATCAAAATCAAGGAATTTCTCTAATTGTGCCCGGATTCCCTCTTGGTTTTCGCGGAGGGTTTCTTCAGATAAAAATTGTCTTTCTGCCGCCTTGAAAGAAGGGTCTCCGATCATTCCTGTTGCGCCACCGACCAAGGCAAAAGGCTTGTGACCAGCCAATTGCAAATGTTTTAAAAGCATAATTGTAGCTAAATTGCCAATATGCAGGGATTTGGCGGTTGGGTCAAAACCAATATAACCCGCCGTCATTTCTTTCGCTAATTGTTCTTCTAAGCCGGGCATTTTGTCTTGCAACATACCACGCCAAGACAATTCTTCGATAAAATTCATTCGACTAATTAAAATGAGAGAGTGAGGAGTTTATTTTTTCTTTTTTTTCAGCAAATCAATGCCATTTCCATACTTTTTCCACCATTTATAATACTCAGAGAAAGTATAGGTAATAGATAATTCAATGGTTCTATTTCTAAAATCAAGCGGGGTAGTTCCACTCAAGCGGGTGGTTGAGTTAGTGAGCCCTTGGGAATAGCGGATATTCATACTAACCAAGGAAAACATATCCAACATATTGATACGAGTTCCTACAATAAGCCCCATATCTGTAACAGCATCAGGGCCATATCTTTGTGTAACTGTATTAGCTTTACCTGCGTTGAGTGCTCTAGAAAACTCAGGACCTGCCTCAAAATATACGCCTTTGATAGGAGAATAGCCCAGCAAAATCGGAGTAGATAGGTAATTATAGGTATGTGTTTGAGGAGGTGTATTGGAGAGAACCGCTCCTTTTTGTTGAAAAACAAATTCAGGTTGTAAACTAAAATCGCCCACATTGAAACGGGTAAAAATCCCTCCCTGTAGTTTCACATTATTATTGAAACTTGCTTCAATTGGGCTATCTATAATTTGTACTGTAGCAAGTTGAGCGCCAATTTTAGGGCCATATTGAAAAAACGTGGGCTTAATTTGAGCCATTGCCAATGATGTGGAGAAGACTAAAGCCAAAATGAATCGAATACGCATATTTTTTTTCTTAAGATAACGCTTCCACCCACCTTACTGGTAGGAACAGCCCACAAATCTAATGAATGTGGTGCCAAACCCCAAGTAATCCGTTCATTTATCCATGTACGGCGCGTTACCAATGATCGGCGCGCCGTTGGGTTGTTTTACCCAAATCCATCTTGATAGCACCACTAATACCAAATTTTCGAGGAATAACCTGCGTCATAGGGGTTCTAAACTGAAAATCAAAGTAGGGAATCAACTGGGCAACAAATTTACCTTTTTGGTAGTGTACACCCATGCCGTAGGATAAAGAGCTGAATAAAGTTGCACTTGGTTTAGCTTCGAAAACTCGCTTTTCATTTTGCCCAAGTACGTTATCAACAAAAGTAACTTGTTGATAAACAGATGCATCTAACTTTGTTCCTGCTTGGAACAAGAAAGCCCAGTTTGTTGGCGTCTGTATGTAATACTGCACAAAAATAGGCACTTTGATAAACGAAGTTGCGATTGAAATATCTTCAATTCGTTGGGGTTTATCGTCAAAATATCGTTTGTATTTTGTTTCAAAATCTTGTCCGGTTCTTTGGTTGAAATCTGTGGGTCGCCCGTGTCGAGTTGTTTGTTGCCCTGAGAACAAAATACCCGTTTGGACACTCAGATTTTTTCCGAGAAAAACCTCAAATGCAGGTCCGATGGCTGGTAATTTTAACCCGAAGTAATCTGCGCCAATACCCACGCGACTATCCACCTCGGCGAACGTAAATTTCTTCTTAGAAGTCGGATTTCGGGTTGGCTCCATATTCTCGCGAGAAGGCTCTTCCGTTTTCTCCTGGAGCTTGTCCGTCTCCTTCTGGTCTTCGGCCTGCTTTTCTTTCGAATCATATCCAAGTGTATCCGATACGCTACGGGGAACTTGTTCCGTTTGTTCGGCTAATGAGTTAATAATAAATGAGTTAGTTATTTCCTCTTTTTCTTGATTACTTCCAGACACTTCGCGAGAGGTAGTTTCTTTTGCTTTCATTGAAAAAGAGGACTGCAAGATAGGCGTTACAGCGCTATTTTTAATCAAAAAAACAGTATCTCTTTGTATTTTTTCAACCCAAACGGTATCCGTCTGAACAACCACACGAGGCGAAAATTGAACCCCTTTTTTTTCTTGAAGTTGTCTATTCTCCTTCCATAAAATATAATTCGTACCGACGGAGGTCAAGAGTATTGCCCCTCCGACAACAGAGAGCCAGAAAAATCGAGACATATACCAGGGAATGGGTAGCATTTTCCGAAACCTTTGCCAAGCAGCCGGCTCAAACGGTGGTTGATACCCTTCTATTTTATGTCTTAATTTTTTATCAAAACTTTCTTCAGACATGATTTCTTTCGTTAATATCTTCTCCTAAATAACTTTTTATCCATCCTTGCAGCTTTGTTCTTGCCTTTGCTAGATTAGACCGAGACGTCCCTTCGTTGATTTGTAGCATTTCTGCAATTTCTGCGTGTGCATAACCTTCGATTACATACAATGAAAAAACAGCCCGATACGCAGGTGGTAATTTTTGAACCAGTCCAATGATTTCATCTGCTTGCAGTCTACTGAGCAAGTCGTCATCAAAAGCAAGATTAGGAACATCCACTACATCTACCATTTGAAATCTATCTTGGTTTTTTCGGTAGTAATCAATGCAGGTGCGCACCACGACCGTCCGAAACCAAGCTTCAAAAGGAAAAGTAGCTTGGTATTGGTCTAGTTTAGAAAAAACCTTCAAAAAACCATCGTTTACCATTTCTTCTGCCTCTTCCTGATTTCCTGCATAGCGCATCGCGATACTTTTGGACAAACCATAGTATTGCTGATACAACTGTTTTTGAGCTGAGGCACGTCCTGCTAAACAGCCTGCAAGTACAGTTGCGATATCAAAACTTTTACTTTTTTTAAAAAACACAGGCAAATCAAAAATTAGCGTGAATAACCCTTTTTGAAGCTTTATACTTCAAATATCTTCCATCTAAACCACAAAAACCAACCCAATTATTTTTATATACGCGCTGAAAAACAAAAGCGTTGCTTATATTTTTTTTGAGCTAGGCAACGTTTTGTTTACGTGCGGTCGTAATGTAGATAGATTGAAACGGAATAATCCATCTTCCATTTCCTCAAAAATCACTCAAAAAGTATTCAAGACAAAATAAATATGAGGTAAACTTTACTTGTGAGCAATCAGGCTTACGCTATTTTTTAATCATTTAAATTCTTGTTATCATGAAAAAAACGCTCGTGTTTCTCGGACTTTTTGTTGGAATGTTTACACTTCTATTCTCTTGTAATCAAGCAGAGATTGACCCATTGGAAGATGAAACCGCTCTTTTGACAGACTTCTTATTCTTTGCGACCGCTGATGACTCCACGGGACACCCCTACGGAAAAAAACACGAATTGACCGCTATTGAATTGACGGCCATCCCAGCGACTATCACTGATTACATCACAGCCAATTATCCAGGAGCAACTCTAGAAAAAGCAGGGGTTACAACAGAAGGATTTACAGTGATTAAGGCAATTTTAGCAGATGGGTCTTCCATCGGACTTGTTTTTGATGCATCGGGTGTTTTTGTCAAAGAACACGTACATCGTGGTAAAAACCTAATAGGTACGAAGGTTGAAATCTCTGAGCTACCTGTAGTTATTACCGATTACATCGCAACTACGTTTCCAGGAGCAACGATTCACCATGCACGTGTTTCAGATGACGGTAAATATGGTATCATTATCGATAAAGCAGACGGATCGAAAGCTATGTTGGGTTTTGCAGCAGATGGCACATTTATCCAAGAGTTAACTTTCGCTGATAGAGGGAAGAAAAGAGGAAAACGAAAATAATGTGAACGATAGTTTCATTTAAAAAAGATGAGTCAAGCAATTGGCTCATCTTTTTTATGCCCCCACTTTATATGTAAGAGATGAATTTTGAAAGATTAGAAAGTAAACTTCACAGTATTTTTTCACTTAAGAACAAAACATTTATACGAAGTACTTCAACTAAATTATCCAATAAACTTTCCATTTTTTAAAGATTAATCCAAAACTCTGCATGAATTTGAAGAGTGAGAAAAAACAGAATTAAAATCCTTTGCTAAATAAATACTCAAAAAATGACATAAATTCTATACAATTTATATTTTTTGAAAACATACAATGAATACTATTCAAAAAGTTAGCATATTTTTACCAAACCCGCTACTTTTGTGCCGCCTAAGTGACTAGTTACCTATAAATGAACTACATAAGGCAAAGAGTACTTTCAAATAAACACGAACAAACAGTTATGTCTGCCGTTGACAACCAAGCACACTTCATCGCTGACCGCATCAATGCTCTAGAAGAGTCTGCTACGCTAGCGATGTCAAAAAAATCAAGAGAATTAGCTGCTTTAGGGCACAAAGTCATCAATTTATCCGTTGGTGAACCTGATTTTAAGACGCCTAAACATATTTGTGAAGCAGCCAAACAAGCTATTGACGCTGGATACCATTCTTATACACCCGTTTCAGGAATTCCTGAACTTCGTAAGGCAATTGCTGAAAAATTCCAACGAGAAAATAATATTGACTGGAAAGCAGAGAACGTTATAGTATCTACTGGCGCAAAACATTCTTTGGCAAATGTCATTTCTTGTTTAGTCAACCCAGGCGAAGAGGTAATCATTTTCGCACCCTATTGGGTAAGTTACTCCGAAATGGTGAAATTGGCAGAAGGCAAAGCCGTCATTGTAGAAGGTGCTTTCGAAAATAACTTCAAAGTGACTCCTGCCCAATTAGAAGCAGCGATTACAGACAAAACCAAGGTCGTCATGTACTCGTCTCCGAACAACCCAACAGGGACAGTATATAGCGAAGAAGAACTACGTGCATTAGCCGCTGTCATTGAAAAACATCCATCTATTTTTGTCTTATCAGACGAGATTTACGAGTACATCAACTTTACACCCCAGGGGAACTTCAGTATCGGGTCGATACCTGCAATCAAAGATCGTGTGATTACTGTAAACGGCTTTGCCAAAGGATTTGCCATGACGGGCTGGCGTCTTGGATTTATCGGTGCTGCCAAATGGATTGTTGATGCGGTTGATAAATTGCAAGGTCAAGTTACCTCTGGAACAAATCATATTGCACAAAGAGCTGCTGTGGTTGCTTGGGACGATATGTCTGCACCTGCGGAAATGAAAGAAGCCTATTTACGTCGTAGAGATTTGGTTGTCAATGGATTAAAAGCAATTCCGGGTTTCAAAGTAAATATTCCTGAGGGTGCATTTTATGCTTTTCCAGATGTTAGTGCCTATTATGGGAAATCAGATGGCGAAACGCTTATCAAAGACGGAGATGATTTATCTATGTGGCTATTAGAGAAGGCCTATGTTGCCACTGTAGCAGGTTCAGGGTTTGGAGCGCCAAATTGTTTGCGTATCTCAACAGCTGCAGCAGACGAAGTTTTACTTGAAGCCATTGAAAGAATTGCAAAAGCAATGGCTACGTTGAAATAAGTACATTCCCTTTTAAATAAAAACAAAGAGACTATCCTTGCATTTTGGGTAGTCTCTTTGTTTTTATACATAATCATGATTCAGAAACTCAATTTGATACCAAACAAAAAAGGAATTTAGTAACTTGCATTCTAATTTCACCTTTGATGTGGTCCCAAAACTAAACTTCCCTAGACTAAATGGCTAAAATACTTGTAATTGATGACGAAAAGAGCATCCGTGAGGCATTAAAAGACGTACTTGAATTTGAAGGATACGAGGTAGATATGGCAATTGATGGCCAGCAAGGTCTTGATATGCTCAATAAAAAAGCATATCAAGTCGCTTTATGTGATATTAAAATGCCTAAAATGGATGGTTTGGAGTTATTACATAAGGCAAAAGAAGAAGGAGTAACGGCACAATTTGTCATGATTTCTGCTTTTGGGAATGTAGAAACAGCTGTTGAAGCCACCAAACTTGGTGCTTTTGACTTTTTGGTCAAGCCACCAGACTTAAACCGCTTGCTTATCACCGTTCGGAATGCAATTGAACGTACTCAAGCAAAGCAAGTCATCAAAACATTGGAAAAGAAAGTCAATAAAGCCCATGAGATTATTGGTAAGTCTGAGGTGATACAAAAAGTGAAAGAAAATATCACACGAGTTGCACCCACTGACGCACGCGTTTTGATTACCGGCTCAAATGGTAGTGGAAAAGAGTTAGTTGCCAAACAAATTCATTTACAAAGTACGCGTGCTGACCAACCCTTGATCGAAGTAAACTGCGCAGCTATTCCAGCAGAACTCATTGAAAGTGAACTTTTTGGACATGAAAAAGGGGCATTTACCTCTGCTATGAAACAACGAATTGGTAAATTTGAACAAGCAGATGGAGGAACTCTTTTTTTAGATGAAATCGGGGATATGAGTTTATCCGCGCAAGCTAAAGTGCTCAGAGCATTGCAAGAAAAAAAGATTACACGTGTAGGGGGAGACAAAGAAATAAAAGTGAATGTTCGGGTCATTGCAGCAACAAACAAAGACTTACAACAGGAAATCCAAGCTGGAAACTTCCGTGAAGATTTATACCACCGCTTGAACGTAATTCCTATTCAAGTCCCTTCCTTAGCGGATAGAAAAGAGGATATTCCATTGCTTATAGAACGTTTTTTTGAAGATTTTTCGATGGATTATGGAGGAACGCGAACTATTTTACCAGAAGCCTCTGCTTACTTACAAGAGCTTCCTTGGACGGGGAACGTCCGTGAACTTCGGAATGTAGTAGAACGTCTGTATATCATGTGTGGAAATGAAATCACGCTTGAAGATGTTAAAACCTATACTTAACCAAGTAATTTCCAGACGGCAGAAACAAAGAATAATAGGAGACCGATGGGTGTTAGTACCTTCCAACAGAGATACATCAACTGATCCATGCGAAGTCTTGGAAAAGTCCAACGTACCCACATTTGAACAAGAATCAGGAGATATGCTTTGGTAAATAACCAAAAAGCACCCCAAATATCCGCTGAAAGTTTACCCATTTCTCCACTTGTCCAATTGGCTAAACGAATAACCCCTATGTTTGGTAGCGGTGTATTCCAACTTCCCAAAAACAGGATAGCTCCTACTAGCGAAACGAGTAGCATCATACCGTACTCGGACAAGAATACAATTGCCCAACGGAACCCGGAATATTCTGTATGAAAACCGGCTATTAATTCAGATTCTGCTTCAGGAAGATCAAAAGGGGCTCTATTTGCCTCTGCGAGAGACGAGATGAAATAGATAATAAATGCGATACTCAAAAATGGATTTCGGAGAATATTCCAAGTGGTGATTCCACCTATGTCTGTTGTCTCGACATTTAGAAATCGAAGTCCAAAAAGGTAATTTGTTTGAGAAGAGAAAACACCTTGTTGTAAACTAATTTCTTGTAAATCAAGAGATTGAGACAAAACAACGACGCATAAAACACTTAAACCAAGAGGGACTTCATACGAAATAATCTGTGCGACAGACCGCATAGCACCAAGCAAAGAGTATTTATTATTTGAAGCCCAACCTGCGAGTAAAATTCCAAAAATATCGAGTGACACAATAGCTAAGAGCAAATATACTCCCGTTTGTGTAGCTGAACCTTGTAAGCCCGATGAAATAGGAATCACAGAAAATCCAGCAAAAACGGCAGCAAAAATAATAGCTGGAGCTATTTTAAAGAGTGTTCTTTGGGCAGCTGTAGGAACGATGTCTTCCTTTTGGAACAACTTTATCAAGTCAGCAAATAATTGCAATAAACCCCATTTCCCTACCTCCATTGGGCCAAGTCTGTCTTGCATAAATCCAGCGATTTTCCGCTCGATATACACGCTAACAATCACATTTGCACCAATTACAGCTAAGAAAATAAGGAGTGGGATAAACATATTTCTATAAAATAGGCTGAGGTCTTTACACCTCAGCCATTAGATAATCAATTAAAAATCAGCATTTTGCGGAGTACGTGGAAAAGGTATCACGTCTCTGATGTTCGTCATGCCAGTCACGAAAAGGACAAGACGCTCAAAACCTAGACCAAACCCTGAGTGCGGGGCTGTTCCAAACTTTCTCGTCTCCAAATACCACCAAATATTTTCAGGGTCGATACCCACTTCTTGGATGCGATCCATCAATTTTTCGAGGTTGTCTTCTCTCTGTGAGCCTCCAATAATTTCACCAATTCCAGGGAACAAAACATCCATTGCCCGCACCGTTTTACCATCTTCGTCTTGTTTCATGTAAAAGGCTTTGATGGCTTTCGGATAGTTCGTCAAAATCACTGGTTTTTTGAAGTGCTTCTCCACCAAATAACGTTCGTGCTCTGATTGTAAGTCAATCCCCCACTCGACAGGATATTGGAATTGTCCCTTTTTATGCGGTTTTGAGTCCAAAAGAATACGAATTGCCTCTGTATAAGTCAATCGTTCGTATTGATTATCCACGACAAACGCTAGTTTCTCGCGGAGTGTCATTTCGCTACGTTCCGCTTGCGGTTTGCTTTTTTCTTCTTCAAGAAGACGATTTTCAAGAAAGGCAAGGTCATCTTTGCAATTTTTGAGGGCGTAGTCAATGACATATTTGGTAAATTCTTCTGCCAAATTCATGTTATCTTCTAGCTCATAAAAAGCCATTTCAGGCTCAATCATCCAGAACTCCGCAAGGTGGCGAGTAGTGTTTGAGTTTTCTGCACGGAAAGTTGGTCCGAACGTATAAATTTTGGATAGTGCCAACGCACCGAGCTCGCCTTCTAGCTGCCCAGAGACAGTCAAAGAAGTTTGGCGACCAAAGAAATCTTGTTTGTAATCAATAGACCCGTCTTCAGCAAGAGGTGCTTTATTGGCTTCAAAAGTTGTTACATGAAACATTTCACCGGCACCTTCTGCATCGGATGCCGTGATAATCGGCGTATGTAGGTTGAAGAAACCTCTTTCATGAAAAAACTGATGTACTGCAAATGCAAGACTATGGCGAATACGAAAAACAGCACCAAATGTATTGGTTCTGAAACGTAAATGGGCTTTTTCACGTAGAAACTCCAAGCTGTGCTTTTTAGGCTGCATGGGATACGTTTCGTCGGCAGTACCGTAAATATGTACAGAGTCCACAAGTACTTCTACTGCCTGTCCCGAACCTGTAGAAGCAACCAATTGACCTGTTACGGCGATACAAGCACCTGTTGTAATTTTTTTAAGTGTATTTTCATCTACCTTATCTGCCTCTACAACTGCTTGAATTGTATGAAGCGTAGAGCCGTCGTTTAATGCAATGAATGAAATGGTTGCTTGGCCTCGTTTGGTACGTACCCAGCCCTTAACTGTAACCGTTTGGTTTTTCGGTTCTTGCTGTAAAAGTTCTTTGATTTGCATGATTCTATGCGTTTTGTGCGATTTTAACTTCTTTGGAAACGGCTTGAGTTCAACTTGTTCTGATTAAACTATAACTCAAACGTCTTCTTAAAGAAGGGGGAACAAAAATAGGTATTTTGTCACTTTTTTTTGAACATTTGATCTTAATTGTATAAATAGACATACAGATTAAGTGAACTGGCAATCAATAGCCAAACAAAATAAGGCAAGATAAAGAGAGATTTCCAGCGGAGAACAGGCATAAATCGGAAGAGAAAAAAGGCGACTAATGCAGTTAGTAAGGAAATAAGAACAAAACCCAAGAGTACTTGGTGTGCATAAAAAAAGGTAGGATTCCAGGCAACATTTAGAACCCATTGCACAGCGTACAGCAAAATGAGATTCGATTTCGAATTGGATTTTTCCCATAGAAAAGCCATGAAGAAAGAAAAAGCAAGCATAATCGTTGTCCAGGCAGCTCCAAAAACCCAACCTGGCGGCGTCCAAGGGGCTTTTGCCAAAGATTGGTACCAGTCAGAAGGTACGCCCTGTCCCGTAAAAAGCCCACCAATGCCAAGAGCTGCAAAATTAAGTACAAAGAAGATAAGTAATCGCGTTAACATAATTCATTCAAGTAAATTTGAGTAATCTCTTATTATCATTCCGTAGAAACAAACGGATTAGCTAAAGTACGCAAAGGAAATAGAACTAGAGAAATATCTCAGATACAATTCAAACAAAAAAAATTAACTTTACCTTTAAAATATGGATACCAATGCACACCCACCGAACTAAAACACCCCAGTCCCATTTATTTTTATCCAAAAGTAGTTACCTCCATTTTCTATTCTTTTCTCTTTTTTTTACCCAAATAGCGATGGCACAATTTGCTGCATTTGACTTACAAGGACACCGAGGATGTCGTGGCTTACGACCAGAAAATACCTTACCTGCCTTCATTCATTCCTTGGATTTGGGCGTTCATACTTTGGAGTTGGATGTTGTTATCACCAAAGACAAACAAGTCATTGTCTCACATGAGGCGTATTTCAATCCATTGATAACCACTTTACCGAACGGTTCTCCTGCAACAAATTCAGATAAAGGAAATTTATATACACTGAATTATACTGAAATTGCGCAATATGATATGGGACTCCGTGGGCATCCGTTGTTTCCGGAACAACAAAAAATGGCAGTAAAAAAACCCTTGTTAAAAGAAGTATTTCAGGAAGTAGAAGCCTATATTACCCAAAAATCTTTGCCTCTTTGTAACTACAATATTGAAATAAAGAGTGAACCGGCGGGTTACCTGATTTACCAACCAGAAGTAGCTGAGTTCTGTGAATTAGTAAAAGACGTTTTGGTACAATCTGGAATTTCGGTGGAGCGATTTACTATCCAAAGCTTTGATGCGCAGGTACTTCAATTTTGGTTTAAAAAAAGAGAATTGAGTGTATATCCTAAAGTCAAATTGGCTTGGTTAATTGAACCTGAATCAGAAAACGGTATTGAGGAAAACATACAGCTTTTGGGATTTTTACCTGATATTTGGAGTCCTTATTTTAAACAAGTGACACCAGAGCGTATTCAAGTCTTACACACAAAAAATATATTGGTTATTCCTTGGACTGTCAACGAACGCAAAGACATGCTGAAACTCAAGGAGATGGGTTGTGATGGTCTGATTACAGATTATCCAGATAGGGCGAAGAACTTGAAATAGCGAAAAAATCCTTAATTTTGATCATTTAATTAATTATACCAAACCTGTGGGTCTACTAAACGAAGTACTTAGCTTCTTCATGAAGCGTAGGATTGAGCGAATCGAGCATTTTCGCGCGTATCCCATTGAAACCCAACAAGAAGTCTTTACAGAACTCATCGGGGCGGCAAAAGGTACTGAATGGGGAAAAAAATACGATTACGCCTCTATAAAAACCATTGCAGACTACCAAGACCGTGTCCCGGTTTCTTCCTATGAAGATTTCTTCCCTTATATTGAGCGTAACCTACGCGGAGAACAAAATATTCTATGGCCTTCTGACATCAATTGGTTCTCTAAATCATCTGGAACAACCAATGCACGAAGTAAATATCTCCCCGTCTCGAGTGAATCTTTAGAGAAAAGTCACTTTCGAGGTGGAAAAGACATTATGACCTTGATGTTGGAAAACAAACCCGACTCCAAGTTATATGACGGCAAAGCCCTGTCTATTGGTGGCGCACTTCACCCGAATCCATATAATACGAACACATTTGTAGGCGATGTTTCCGCTGTCATTACCAAAAATTTACCTACTTGGGCTGATTATATCCGAACGCCCTCCATGGAAATTGCACTTCTCGATAATTGGGAAGAAAAAATGGAGAGAATGATTGAAACATGTTCACAAGAAAACGTCACAAGTATTTTGGGCGTACCTACCTGGACAGTCGTTCTTCTTGAAAACATCATGGAGCGAACAGGGGCAAAAAATATGCTGGAAGTTTGGCCTAATTTTGAATTTTTCATCCACGGTGCTGTCAATTTTCAGCCGTATCGCCAACTCTTTACTGAAAGATTGTTTCCATCCAGCCAAGTAAATTATTTAGAGACATACAATGCGTCTGAAGGTTTTTTTGGTGTTCAAGATGACTTGGCAAAAGTCGGGGAAATGCTTCTCATGCTTGACTACGGTATTTTTTATGAATTTATCCCCATGGATTCCAACAACAATGAATTACCCGTTGTTCTTACGCTTGACCAAGTAAAATTAGATACCAATTACGCGCTGCTTATCTCAACCAATGCGGGTTTGTGGCGCTATCGCATTGGAGATACCATCAAATTTACATCGCTGTACCCGTTCCGAATTAAAGTTAGCGGCCGAACCAAGCATTTCATTAATGCATTTGGCGAGGAAGTCATCATTGAAAATGCGGAAGCTGCTATCATGGCTGCGTCACAAGTTACGGGAGCGATTATCTCAGACTATACTGCTGGTCCTGTCTATATGGAAAACAACCAAAAAGGTCGCCACGAATGGATTGTTGAGTGCCGCGTAGCTCCATCCAGCGAAGCAGAATTCATTCATACATTAGATCAAACGCTCCGCGAAGTAAATTCAGATTACGATGCCAAACGATTCAAAGATATGGCACTTTTACCTCCGCTTGTTCATTTTGTTCCTTCTGGGACTTTCTACAATTGGATGCAAAAACGAGGTAAATTGGGAGGACAGCACAAAGTACCTCGTTTGACAAACTCGCGCGAATATGTAGAACAATTACTTGAATTGATTGAATAAATCAATTCAAGTAATAATAGATCAAGGTTTTTCTTCGTAAAGTACTTGCAAGACAGTTTGCCCGACGGCCTTCAATGTATTTTTATCAATGACTTCGATACTATCACCGTGCGTATGATGTTGGTCAAAGAATGTTTTATCATTTTTCCGTAAATCAATGATATCAATCATCGGGATTTTAGCATTCCGAATGACGGGCACGTGGTCATCTACAATACCGCCACCATCTTCTAAGATAAAGTAGTTTCCAAATCCAAGTTTTTGTGCTGTTCCCCATACTTGATTGACAATCGAGGGTGCGACTTGCATAGACTCTGAATCGTATCTAAACGTCGCATTTTTATCTCCCACCATATCGAGTAAAATGCCAAAATAAGCGGAATAGTTTGCCTTATGTAGATTTTTAGACCAATAATCCGACCCCAAACAATAGCCTCCATATTCGTTGATAGGCGCTCCCGTATAATCATTTGGTGCTCCCCAGTCTTCGGCATCAAAAAGAATAATATCTATGCCGACATTTGGTTTTTGGCTTGAAGAATGAATCAGACGGGCAATTTCTAATAAAACACCAACCCCACTTGCACCGTCGTTTGCCCCGTCAATTGCTTCCTTTACACGGGAAATGTCTTTATCGGCTATCGGGCGACTGTCCCAATGTGCGGCTAAGAGGATTCGTTTTGATGCATCCGGATTAAAACTTGCGATGATATTTCGTCCTTTCAAAACAACTCCGTCATACGTCACAGCAGAAAAACGCTGCTCTGTCGTCACCCAACCGAAAGAATTAAACTGTTGAATAAACCAATCACCTGCCCGTTTATGTGCGGAAGAATTAGGAACACGAGGACCGAATTTCACCTGTTCAGCAACGAAATAATACGCAGAATCTGCATTAAAAACAGGTGCTTGAATACTTACTTTCGGTTCTTCTGTAGTAGTAGTTTCAGATGTTGACTCTGTGCCAGATTGGCAACCGACGAAAAGTACCGAAAGAATAAAATAGACGTATAGGAATGCTTTATTTTTCATATATTTTGATTGTATTTAAACAAAAGTACAGTGATTTAATGAGTTGTTCCAATTATTTTTCATCGAAAAAGACTATTTTTAGCTTCTATTCACACAGTATGTTTTTAGTTAATCCATTCGAATTGTCCCGATTTTATTAGTAGAAACTTAAATTAACAAGTATTTTTGAGTTCTTGATTTAACTCAAAATGCTTTCTGAATCTATGCAAAAAAAGACCTTTATATCCTCTCTGATAGGTATTTCCCTATTTTTGAACGCATATTTTACCGTAGCTCAAAAGTCAACGGTTAGTCAAGGTCCACAAACCAAAAAAATCAAAGGTTTTTCATATTCTATTTTTGGCGAAAAGTACGCAGCAACACCCTTAATAGACAAGAAATTAAGAGGCCATGTCTATTATCTTGTCTCTGGACACGGCGGCCCAGACCCTGGCGCAATGAGTAAAATAGAACAAGGTTGGCTCTGCGAAGACGAATATGCTTACGATATTACGTTACGTCTCGCCCGAAATTTACTCTCACATGGGGCAAAAGTTTATATCATTGTTCGGGATGAAAATGACGGTATTCGAGATGCCGGGTATCTCAAACAAGACAAAGATGAAGTTGTTTGGGGCGACAAAGATATTCCTCTGAATCAAAAAGAACGTCTGAAACAACGTACACAAATCATTAATGAATTGTTTGCTGAAAATGTACGCAAAGGATATAAAATCCAAAGAGCGATTGAAATTCACATTGATTCGCGCTATACAGGCCAAAAAGTTGATCTCTTTTTTTACCATTCAAAAGATAGTAAAGTAGGACAAGAACTTGCCACAGCTATGCAGAAGACGGTCAAACGAAAATACGACGAATTTCAAAAAAATCGAGGGTATACCGGCACTGTTTCTCCCCGTGATTTGTGGATGATTCGTGAAACAAAACCACCTATGGTATATATTGAAGTAGGCAATATTACCAATACTTTCGACCAAAAAAGGCTACTCATTCCAAACAATAGACAAGCAATGGCGAACTGGCTTGCGCTTGGTATTTTAGAACATACCCAAAAATGATAACTTCCGCTTGCCCATGTGGTCTCCCTGCAGAATATACCCACTGCTGCTACCCTTTTCTCGAAGGAATTACGCATCCTGACACACCCGAAAAGCTCATGCGTGCAAGGTATTCGGCGTATTTTTATCAAAAAATAGATTTTATTTGGGAAACGACTCATCCTAATCTTCAAAAAAAGCAAACAATAAAAGACATCGCGGAATGGGCTGAGGCTACCCAATGGCTTGGCTTAGAAATCGTATTTCAGAACGAAAATGGATACAAAGGCGAGGTGCACTTCAAAGCAAAATACCAATCTCGTCTAACTGGTGAAAAAGGCATACACCAAGAAGCCTCTCAATTTATAAAGGAAAACGGCAAATGGTTCTATTTACAAGGAGGGCGTATTCCTATTGCTAAAGCCCTAGACAGAAACGCACCTTGCCCGTGTGGGAGTGGCAAAAAATACAAAAAATGCTGTGCTCCATGAGTCGGAACACAGCATTTTTTCTTGTAAATCCTTTGTTTTAATTCACCTCTATTTCATCCACAAATAACCACGAAGGGCTTCCAGCAGAAGGATGTGAAGCAGGCAAAGGCCCCTGATTTTTACAGGTTACTTGAATATAACGTGCCTTTTTAGCCGGAAAATCAAAGGACATTTGGCGAACAAAATAGGTTTCGCTTGAAGAAGGCTCTATCCGTTCTTCTTTTACTTTTTCAAACGTTTTTCCATCCATAGAGACTTGAATTTCAACGGATTGTGGCAACAAAATCCACATCGCCCATGCTTGTTGGAATCCGATTTTCACCGAACTCAAAGTTTTCATTTCTCCTAAATCCAACGTCATTTTAGCGTCTTTTCCGTTAAACCCTACCCAGCTTGCTGCATTTTCTACAGTTCCTCGTATGCCGTTCGTTAATCCGAAACGTTCACCTCCCGTGTAGGATTGTGGGGCGTTTTCAAGCGTATATTTTTTTCCTGTTGCCTGAGATATTTGAAAAAAGCGAGTAAATATCTTGCTTTGCAGAACTCCTTTTTCATTGAAAACAGCCGCTTTTATGAGTGTTGGTCCGACCAAAGGAATCCCCGTGACAGGGTATTTTTTACTCATAAATGTAGGCTCGGTTCCATCTGTTGTATAGGTAATGACTGGAGAGCTCATGGCTGTTTTTAACATACAAATTGGCTTTTTTTGCTTGGCATCAAAAGTCGTTTCAGATTGTAAATCGAAGAAACTTTTCGCTGCATTGACACCCATAAAGGCGAAACGTTCAAATTGCACTTGTAGCCTTCTTCCAAAGTCAGCATAATCTTTGTTTTCTTTGGCAGTCCAGGCAACCTCTGCTAATGCGGATGCACGCGGAAATGCCATGTACTCCAGCTGAGAAGGAGTCGGAATATACTCTGTCCAGACATTCCCTTGCGTTCCAATGATGTATTTCTCCTCTTCTTTGGTTAATCCAGCCGGAATGGGTTCGTACTGATATACTTTATCCAAAGGTAAAAAACCACCGATTGCTAGAGGTTCAGTCATTGGATCGGATTGATAATAATCAAAATAGACAAAACTGGTGGGTGTCATGATGGCTTCGTGTTGCTGTTTGGCAGCAGCAACGCCTCCCTCCTCACCACGCCAAGACATGATGGTTGCATTGGGAGAAATTCCCCCTTCCAATATTTCATCCCACCCAATCATTTTCCGTCCTTTTGACGTAAGGAAGGCATCAATTCGTTTGATAAAATAACTTTGTAATTCGTGTTCGTCTTTCAAACCTTCTTTTTTGATTAATTCCTGACAAAATGCACTTTTTTGCCAGGTCGTCTTCGGACTTTCATCCCCGCCAATATGAATGTATTTACTTGGAAATAAGCCCATTACCTCTGTCAATACATCTTCTAGAAAAACGAAAGTTTCTTCGTACGGACAAAAAACGTCTTCTTCGATTCCCCAACGAGTCCCAACTTGGTACGGGCCTCCTGTACAGCCGAACTCCGGGTAAGCCGCTAATGCAGCGAGTGCATGACCGGGCATTTCAATTTCGGGAATAACTTCTACGAATTTTTTAGACGCATACGCGACAACTTCCCGAATTTGGTCTTGGGTATAGAATCCACCGTACGGAGTTCCATCCCATTGTTGGTCGCGGTAATGGCCTTTCATTGTTTCTTTGCGAATAGAGCCAACTTCCGTCAGTTTAGGATATTTCTTGATTTCGATGCGCCAACCTTGGTCTTCTGTCAAGTGCCAATGGAATGTATTCATCTTGTGCATCGCCAATAAATCAATGTATTTTTTTATAAAATCAACGGAGAAGAAATGACGGCCTACGTCTAGGTGCATTCCTCTGTATTTGAATCTTGGCGCATCTTCAACGACACAAACGGGCACTTTCCAAGTCTCTTGTTCCCCACTTCCAGCAAAAATAGCGGGAGGTACTATTTGTAAAAACGTTTGAACAGCATAAAAATGACCACGCGGAGTTGCCGCTCGGAACTCAATCGTTTCCTTCCCGACAGTCAGTCGGTATGCCTCTTCAGCAAATGTAGTGTCTGTCACGAAAACTAGTCCTTTCTTGGGTGAATCCATCGAAATGTCGAGAAAAAAGCCACCTGCAAGCCTAAATCGTTGGCTCAACAGTTCGCCGATCGATACAAGTTCTTGGCTGTTTGTTTGTGGCAAATAAATTGTCGTTTGCGCATCTACCGTAAAATACCCCATACCTGCTGTTAATTTAAGGGGCTGCGGAATAATAGAAAAAGTATGCTGTGCTACACTCGGAAGCGAAAGAAATAAACCGTACAGAAATAATTGGAAAATCCGGGACATACAAATTGTATTTAGATGAATGAAAGAATCAATGTGAATTAGTTCGTCCAACCCCAAGGAGCGGGCGGAAGGGTATCGAGTGGTTTTGTTACATCAAATTCAACGGTGAAAAGGCGGTTTGAGCTCATTCTGCGCAAATTATATGTAAATTTTGTTTCCTCCACTGTTATCCACCAAATATTGGCAGCCGCAGCGGGAAGTAAATCAGCGGTTTCTTGGTCAGCAGGAAAAACTTGCATTGTTGCCGTTCCGGTGTTGGTTGCCAATCCTCCGTACATGGTTATTTTATCTGGTGTTCCGTCTTCGTGTCGATGATCGTGTTTCAATAAAATTCTATTTTCTGTTTGAGTAAGTACCCATGTTCTTGAGCGGTCTTCTCCTACATAAAAAGGGATTTTTATCTGATTTCCTTCACACGCTTTTACGTGCATGACCATCTTTTTATCTTTAAATGTAGCATTGTCTGCACCTTCTGTCACTTTTCCTTCAAACGCCATACCACAAAAAGCGGATAACTTTGTCCAGAAAAGAGTATGTCCGAGACTATCTTTTTTATCTACAAAAGAGGAGTAACTAGATAAAGTCCCTGTTTTTTCTTGCTTTGCAAAAGACACAGAATAGACAAATACACCTAAACTCACGGCAATAAACCGAAAACATTTCTTCATAGCGTTGCGCATTTTTAATACATATAGATAACAAGTTACAAAAGATTGGCTTATGTTGTACTTCGCCCCCATTTTCTACAATTCGTCCATACATATCAAAATATCTCTATTTTCTTTTTATGAACAAATGGCCGCAGCTATAGTCGCCAAAGCTGAGCCATTTGAAAAATGAACACAAAGAATCAATTATTCGCATTTATTCCATCGAATACAAAACAGGATTTAAAGGTGAGTCGGGCACACTACCTATCTCTTTTTTAGCAAGCCATGTTTCCCAATCTTTTTGTTGATACGTATTTTTAGGTTCAGCAACAGTAATATCTTTGTCCATATAAATCATCGTCATTACTTTTCTTGCGGTATCACTTTGGTTAGCACCTGCGCGGTGGTAAGTCCAACCGAGATGAAAACTGACCTCGCCCAATTCATACATGGATTCGGCTAACGGATATGCTTGCAAAGTGGCGGCGAGCTGTTTTTCCGATTCATCTGAAATCGCCATTTCTCTACCCGCTACAAGTTGTTGGCTTTTGGGTGCAAACGCCAATGGCCCCATTTCAAGCGGTGTTTCTTGGAGAGGTATCCAGACTGTTATTGTTTTTTCAGAACTCAGCGGCCAATAAAATTGGTCGGCATGCCAAGGGGTGATTCCGCCAGAAGGTTCTTTGTACAAAGCTTGGTCATGGTACAAACGTACGCCTTTCACTTGCAGTAAATCGGAGGCGATACGGGCTAATTTTTGCGAAAAAACAAACGATTGAATGGCTTCACTTTCCCGCCAGAGATTCATGACTTGTAAAAAAGCGCGCTCGTAGGTTGTTCGCTCTTCCATGGGTTTCACCAACGTATTGAGGCGAAAAACGGCGTCTGTAATCAATTCACCGTAATAATGTAAGGTTTCTTTGTCCAGTACATTCTTTAATTTAATGTATCCATTTTCTTGAAAAAACTGAACTTGTTCAGGGGAAATAGCATAAGGAGTTGCCAAGTCATTTGAATAATTCATCCGTATAATGATTTGATTTATGTGTCAAAGTTCAGCAAACTTGGCTACTTTTTATTCTTGTTCATTAACCAAAAAGTATAGTATTTTATCAAATATTCACTACTTTAATTCAAAATTACCAAGAATACTACATGAAAGTACATTTGGAGGAAATTGCACTGACAGCCACACAACCCGTGTTGGTTCGAAAGATTGCACAAACCGGTTTTGATGCTCCTTTGCATTATCACCCAGCTTATGAGCTAACCTGGATTGAGGAGGGAACGGGGAATCGCTTCTTGGGAAATTCCATTGAACGATACGAAAACAATGATTTTATTTTGGTGGGGAGTAATGTACCCCATTTTTGGGAGAGTGATTTGGCTGTTCACGAGTCACTTGTGAAAGCAACCGTTATTCAGATTGAGCCGAGATGGTTGCACCAAATAGTGGATTTATTACCAGAAACGGGCGCGATAAAGGCATTATTCCAAGAGTCGATGCGCGGAATTTCTTGGTCAAATTTCAACCCGACTCTTTTACATGAACTCTGTGAAAAGCAAGGACTTGCCTTAATCACATCGCTATTTCAGTTTTTGGAATCCTTGGCACATACACCTTACCAGACACTTAGTACAGGTGGAGCTACGGCACAGGAATTAGATAGTGAACGTTTACAAGGCATTTTACAATACATTGCCTCTCGTTATGAAGAGAAAATTACGTTGCAGGAGGTGGCAGAGGCGGCACATTTATCGGTTCCTTCTTTTTGTCGATTTTTCAAACAACAGACCAACAAAACCTTTGTTTCTTACCTTACGGAAGTCCGGATTACACAAGCAAAACGAGGATTAGTAACAACAGAAGCACCCATCAAGGAAATTGCTTACCAAGTTGGATTCGAGAATTTATCCCATTTTCACCGCTGTTTTCAGCAAGATGCTCAGTGCACGCCAGCCCAATACAGAAGAGCGTATCGGAAGAGGTGAGTTAGTTTTTATTAAACAAAGAATCTACAAAAGCCGCTTTGTTAAATACCTGAAGGTGCTCCATTTGCTCACCGACACCAATGTATTTTACAGGGATTTTAAACTCATCGGATATACCAATCACAACGCCCCCTTTGGCAGTTCCGTCTAATTTAGTCACAGCCAATGAGGTAATTTCTGTCACTTTCGTAAATTCACGGGCTTGGATTACTGCATTTTGTCCGGTACTTCCATCCAAAACGAGCATGACTTCGTGGGGTGCTTCTGGGACAATTTTTTGCATCACGCGTTTGATTTTACCTAATTCATTCATCAAATTGATTTTTGTGTGCAAGCGACCAGCTGTATCGATGATGATGACATCGGCATCTTGCTCCACTCCTGCTTTGATGGCGTCGTATGCAACCGAGGACGGGTCTGTATTCATGCCGTGGTCAATGACAGTCACACCAACACGCGTTCCCCAAAGTTTCAGTTGGTCTACAGCGGCAGCGCGGAATGTATCTGCTGCACCGAGAACCACTTTTTTTCCATTTTTTTGGAAATTATGCGCTAGTTTGCCAATCGTCGTTGTTTTACCAACACCATTCACACCTACAACCATGATTACGTATGGCTTGGGTAAATGAGCAGTTTCAAAACTATTGACGACGTCGGTAGAGTTATTTTCTGTCAGTAATTCAGCGATTTCTTCACGTAAAATTCGGTCTAGTTCAGATACTGAGGCATATTTATCTTTGGCAACTCGTGCCTCGATTCGTTCTATGATTTTGAGCGTTGTCCCTACGCCTACATCCGAGCTAATCAAAATTTCTTCCAATTCATCGAGCACCTCTTCGTCAACGGTTGACTTACCAACCACTGCCTTGGTTAGTTTATCGAAAATGCTATTTTTCGTTTTTTCTAACCCTTTGTCAAGCGATTCTTTTTTTTGTTTACTGAAGAAATCAAATAAGCCCATTGTATCTTTACCTTAAATATTTACGTACAAAATTAGTACAATTATTGGTATGTTTCCATTTCATTTCGGAAGTTCACAACTCCATCTAAGCAATTCGTGTATTTTTTAGCTTCGAGATGAATTTAAGGAGAAGGCCATTTGGAGTTAAGTGGGATTATTTTGGTGATAAATTTCTAGCTAACCAAATTTCACTTCCCCAACCCCAAAAGCTACTGATTCGACTCTTCCTACCAAAATGTACTATTTTACAATGGTAGTTGACAAATGATTCATTTGACAATTCTAACTTTTACCTAAATAGTTTATTTATGCGTTTGTATTTCATCATGACTTTTCACCTCAATTAATTCTCATGCGGTATTATTTGAGTTTACTAACTATAATTTTGAGCAGCAAAAGCAGGGAATAGAGATTCATTTGAAATAACTCAGAGGAAACGCATCTAAACAAAAACTTTAGCCCTTCATTTTTCTCAAACAACTTCAACCAACGATGAGAAAGTACAAAATTCAGCGATTTTTCATCTACTATTTGCCGTTTTTCATTTGCTCGTTTCATCTGAATGAGCCATTTTTCAGCGGCAGCCATATCTACACTTCCGCCAAAGCAGATGTTATAGTGTAGCATACTAGCTTCTTTAGATACGTGAATATCTAGTTTCTCTAGTTGCCTTTTTTGAATTTCCACTACTGCATTTTTCATTTTATCTGACTGAGTAGCTGTCAAATTCGTGGCATGTGTACGATAATCTACCAATACTTTGGGGAGAATAGCAAGATTTTGCATTTCTAATACCCGGACAAATAGATCATAGTCTTCTGCAGGAGAATAGAAAGCATCAAACCCGCTTGCTGGAACAGCACTTTTGTACATGGTCATACCAGAGACCACAAAGTAATTTACGAAAAGAGAAACTGCCTTTAAGTGCTTATTTTTAATATAGCTTTTTATATAACCTCCCGTTGGTAATCCATGAAAATCAATGACTCTTGCCCAACAACTTACACCAACAAATTCAGGATTCGTATCTAAGAAATTCATCTGGAGCTCAAGCCGATTGGGGTATGCCAAATCATCCGAATCTAACCAAGCAATTGTATGACAAGATGCTGCTTGAAATAAAATATTTCGACCTTTGGTTAAGCCTTGATTAATTTCTGAGTTGATTATTTTTATTCGATGGTCTTTCTGTTCAAAATTTCTTAAAATAGAAAGTGTATTATCTGTTGAACCATCGTTGTAAATAATGAATTCAAAATCTGTATATGTTTGATCCAATATACTTTGTATAGCTATTGAAACGTGCTCTGCCGCATTGTAAGCGGGCATTAAAACAGAAACGTTCGCCTTTGTCACAAGTTCACACTTTAAATTTTACGAAATAACTTTTTGATTTTTTCCCAAATGAAATATCCACTCATTTTTGAAAGCCTATTTCGCTGAGTTAAAACTTGTTCAAACAAAACTGGATGGATGTACAAATGTGCCTCCGTAGAGGGTTCAAAGGGAAGTTTTCCTTTCTTGGCATAAAGAAATACATTTTGGCTGTACCAATAATCTACTTTCGGATTATCCCAAATTTTTCCTCTTATCAGATCAAAACAATCGTACTCGTATTCTTTGAATTTTAAGCGCCAGAAATTCGGGTCTTGTTCATTTATATGGTTCTGCCCCCCCTGACCTTTTATAGCTGCTGAAAACAGAACTACATCACCTAATTCCGTAAGGGACTTTACAAAAATATCTGAAGAATTGAAGTCTAAATGTTCTGCAACCTCCAAGGAAATGACCAAATCAAATTTCTTATCCACTTGTATGGGTTTTTCCAAGTCATGTAGAGAAATATTTTCGGGAGCAATTACCAACTTGGAAACATCTAAGTGATGTCCTTCAAAACCATGGATTTTTTCTATCCCTAATTCATTGCATACCTTCAGCCAAGTTCCAAGCCCACAACCTACGTCAACCACGGATTTTGGGGGAGTACCTAAAATATCAAATAAGATAGGGAGTACGATTTCTGCTGCTCTTGTATTGTGTGTATCGGTTGAATGTATGTATTTGACCATTATTTAGGAATTGTTCTTGATTTCAAAACTAGTTGTAGTACTTCATTATAATTCAGAGAAGTTGACTGACTACGAGATAAAAATCTTTAAATATAGCATACTTATGCTACTCAATACAATATATTTGAGGCAAATTAAATATTTTATTACAAATGCATTCGTACTTGCTGCAAATATCAACTTTCGCTGATAACTTGTTTAAAACGTTTTTTTCGCTCATTAAGCTATTGCTTTTTTCAAAATTACATGTTGAAAAGGCAATGAAACAATCATCTGAAGCAGTGATTTTGGCGAATGGACCCTCATTAAAGTTATCTTTAAAAAACAACCGTATTTTTTTTGAAAACAAAGATATCTTCTGTGTGAATTTATTTGCATCTACGCCATACTACACGGAATTAAAACCAACTAATTATATACTTCTTGACGACGCATTCACAGATGTTAATCATCAGCAAGCTAGCTTGGCCATTTCGAGTCTTATTGCGAATACATCTTGGCCAGTAAATTTACACATCCCCTATAAGTTCAAGAATTCACCTCACCTCATTCAAAGTATCAAAAAAAACAATTTTATCAAGCCAATCTATTTTAATTATGTAATCATTGAAACGTTTGATGTACTACGGTTCTTCCTTTTTAGGCATGGACTTGGGATGCCTCAATGCCAAAATGTTCTAATTGCCTCGATATTTACCTGCATCAATATGATGTACTCGAAGATTTATTTATTTGGAGCAGACCATACTTGGCATGAGAATATCAAATTAGATGATAAAAATGAGATTATAGCTTTGGACACTCATTTCTATGGTGTCAAAACATATAAAACAACCGACTCTTTCAGTCAAAATGAATCTTATTTAGCTAGACAATTTTTATCACTCCATAAAGTTTTCAGAGGGTACGAAATAATAGCGCGCTATGCGAATTACAGACATGTAACTATTCTGAACGCCAGTGTCAGGAGTTACATTGATGTTTTTAAAAAAATCAAAGTTTGATAACATTTATTCGAAAGAACCGTCTTTTATTCCTGTCTGAAGAATTGGACTACAAACCGCAATTTGTCCATGTCTAGTAAGTTATGTATCACTATAATTACTAAAAACTAGGGAAAGAATTGAAAACACAAACTTTGAAACTTTAAAAGATGCATCTATATTTGGACTATTTTCTTTTGTAATCCTATTTTTATTCACCTTTATTTAATCAAAAACAGATGGAAAAAATCAAAGTGGCAGTAGTTGGCACAGGCTTCATTGGGCCAGCACACATAGAAGCGCTACGTCGTTTACCGAACATTGAAGTAGCTGCTCTTTGTGAATTTACACAAGAATTAGCAGAGCAAAAAGCAGCTCAGTTGGGTATTCCAAGAGCCTATATTTTCGAAGATCTCCTGAAACAAGAAGATATTCAATGTATTCATATTTGTACCCCTAATTTCCTACATTATTCACAGTCAAAAGCGGCTTTATTAGCAGGCAAGCACGTTGTTTGTGAAAAGCCATTGGCAACAAAAATAGAAGAGGCCGAAGAGCTAGTCGCCATTGCGAAAGAGAAAGGTTTGGTCAATGCCGTACACTTCAACCTACGGTATTATCCGTTGGTTCGCCAAATGAAAACCATGCGCGAAAAAGGAGATTTGGGCGACATTTACTCCATCATGGGTTCTTATTTGCAAGATTGGTTGTTCTTACAAACAGATTATAACTGGCGTTTAGAGCCAGATAAATCGGGAGATTCTCGTGCGATTGCGGACATTGGTTCTCATTTATTGGACATCACCGAATACATCACTGGATTAAAAATTGTAGAAGTTTTAGCGGATTTTTCTACCGTTCACAAGACACGGTTAAAACCTTTGAAAGCCATTGAAACATATTCGGGCAAGATGCTTGAGCCTTCTGATTACCAAGAAGTTGAAATAAATACGGAAGACCATGCCAATGTTTTATTGCGTTTTGATAACGGAAACAAAGGTGTTGTGACAGTCAGCCAAGTAGCTGCAGGGCGTAAAAATAGACTGAATATCGAGATTTCGGGTTCAAAAGCGAATCTGGAATGGTGTTCAGAGAAGCCAAACGAATTGTGGATTGGTAAACGCGAAACTGCCAACCAACAATTGATGAAAGACCCATCGTTGTTTTACCCAGAAGCAGGCGGTTTGATTAGTTTCCCAGGTGGACACAATGAGGGTTTCCCGGATACATCGAAACAAATGTTTAAGGAGGTTTATGCAGCTGTTGCCGCAGGAAAACAACCTGAAAACCCCACTTTCCCTACTTTTGAAGACGGGCTCCGTGAACTTTTGATTTGCGAACGCATCATTGAAAGTCACCGCGCACAGAAGTGGGTAAAAATTTAATTCTTCGCTTAAATGCTGTTTGGGTTGGAGTTGTTACTTCTAAAATGGGTCATTCTAATCCATGAAATTCAGCCCAGACAGCAGCCTATTCTTTTCTTAAACGCTTCCTTTATCTATTAGATGAGGGAAGCGTTTTTGGTAAAATTATTTGTACATTAAATCATTTAGTTGTAAAATACGTTTATTATGAATCAAACAATGTATTTTTCACAAAAAATGAGCTACACGTGAGATACTTATCCATATCCATCCTACTTTGTATATCCACTTGGGCAGCCGCACAGCGCCGAACGTCCATACCTACATCAAAGGCCACAAAAGAAGAAATAGAAGACTCCAAGACCTTATCGTATGGCGCTACGACAAACACCAACTCAGGTGTTTTTGGTGGGTTAGTTTTCCGGCATTCACGCCCAGTTGACATTAAAAAGGGAAAATACATCAATCGGTACATAGCCCTAGAGGCCGTCAATATTCAACATCCTAAAGAACGCTCTTTGTTACAGTTTTCCGGTTCTCGACTTGCTGTAGGCAAGGAAAACTACTTTTTTTCCATTCGACCAGAGTATGGAAGGGAACGATATTTATTTAATAAAAGCGGGGAGCAAGGCATTGGTTTAAGCAGTATTTTTGCTTTCGGTCCGGCGTTAGGAATTGAAAAGCCCTATTATATTCGATATAGAGTAGATGGAAACCGGAATCCGGAGGTTGTTCCATACAATGCAGACATACACAATGACCTATCAAAGATTGTAGGTTCAGCAGGTATTTTTCAGGGATTATTCAGAAATCTTGGCTTTGTGCCAGGGATACACGGAAAAGCCGCTATCAACATAGATATGAACACATTTGGAGATAATGTAACCGGATTTGAAGTTGGTTTTACGATAGATGTTTACAGCAGATCACCACAAATTATGGCGGAGCAATTTACAGCCAACAAACAAGTTTATAGCGCGGCTTTTTTAACTTTGTACTTCGGGAACAAAAAAATCAAGCAATTGATTAATCCTATCAACTAATCGCATTCTATAGATACCTTATAAACGTATGATTGAATTACCAGTTACGAGCACGCCGAGTGCTGAGACAAAGACCCGCAAGCCCTCTTGGTTACGGGTGAAACTTCCGACGGGAGAGAACTTCAAGAATGTCCGTAAAATTGTTGATGACCATAAATTACATACCATTTGTCAATCCGGAAGCTGCCCAAACATGGGCGAATGCTGGGGCGAAGGAACGGCTACATTTATGATTCTCGGCAATGTGTGCACGCGTAGTTGTACGTTTTGTGCTGTTGCGACAGGTCGTCCGAACGAATATGATACCGATGAGCCCGACCGTGTAGCGGAAGCCATCAAATTAATGGGAGTTAAACACGCCGTGATTACGTCCGTTAACAGAGATGAATTGAAAGATAGAGGTGCAGAAATTTGGTACCAAACCGTTACGAAAGTAAAGGAATTATCGCCTCTGACTACCATCGAAACCTTGATTCCTGATACAAAAGGGAATTGGGATGCCTTGTATCGGATGATTTCCGCTGGTCAAGAAGTTGTATCTCACAATATGGAAACAGTGGAACGCTTGTATCGCCCGGTTCGCCCACAAGCGAAATATGAACGAAGCTTGGAACAAATCCGACGGACAAAAGAATACGGAAAACGAACAAAGACAGGAATCATGCTTGGGCTTGGCGAAACCCAAGAAGAGGTTTTTAAAGCAATGGATGACCTCGTTGCCAATGGATGTGACATTTTAACACTTGGGCAATATCTACAGCCAACCAAGATGCACCATGAAGTCATTGAGTTCATTCACCCAGACCAATTTGACATGTATCGGGAGGAAGGATTAGCTCGGGGTTTAAAATATGTAGAATCAGGGCCATTGGTTCGCTCAAGCTACCATTCAGAAAGACATGTAAATGTATAATTTAGGCAGATAAATCCATTTAAAGTACTCCATAAAACACAGATATGGAGTACTTTTTTATTAATACGACATGAAAAAAGCAGATTTTATACTTGTAGGCGGCGGAATGGCAGGATTGTCCCTTGCTTATTATCTATCCACAGACCAACGGTTTCGAGGGAAGTCTATCCTACTCATTGAACCAGAGGAAAAACGTGCCAATGATAGAACATGGGCTTTTTGGCAAAGAGAAAGTAGTGCGTTTGACTCCATTCTTTTTCGTACTTGGTCATCTGTACGCGTGTTTTCATCCGAAAATATAGCCTTTTCACTTGATATGGAGGACTATACCTATAAATTGCTTCGTGGAATTGATTTTTATCAGTTTGTACAAAAAGAATTAGCCCAAAATCCTCACTTTCAATTAATTATAGACAAATCTGTACGAATAGAAGACAAAGGGGATGCTGTAGAAGTAACAACAAAGGAGAAAGGCATTTTTACAGGTAGCTATGTTTTTGACAGTTCCTTTCCATTAGAAGCAAATTACCCATATCGGCATTATTTGAAACAGCATTTTAAGGGCTATGTGGTTGATATGGAACGTCCGGTTTTCGATACCAAAGAACCGGAGATGATGAATTTTGCGGTAGAGCAACTTGACGGCGAGTGTACTTTCATTTACATTCTCCCTTTTACAGAAACGACTGCACTAGTAGAACTTACTTTATTTTCACCAGATTTACTGACAGACGAGAGATACATTCGTGTTTTGGAAGAATATCTAACTACCCGTTTTTCTGGACTAAAATACCAGATTAAAGAAGAAGAATGGGGCGTTATCCCGATGAGTGATGTGCCTACAAAAGAGCAAGTTACACCTCGAACGTTCCGTATTGGTACGTCGGGTGGTTATACGCATCCAGCTACGGGTTATACGTTTGCATTTACACAAAAACGATTGCAAAGACTAGTAGAAAATATCGCTCAAGCAAATGGAGCAGCATTCACACTGCCTACTTTATTTACCCAACGAAAACATACCTATTATTCAGCAGTATTATTGAATGTGTTGGACAATAAGCGGTATCCAGCTCCTGATGTATTTGTTGGTTTATTTCAAAAAAATAGACCTTCGTCGGTTTTCAAGTTTTTGGCAGCAGAAACCACCTTTTGGGAAGAAATAAAGATTATGTGGAGTACGCCTATTTTGATTTTTGGGAAGGCAGCCATCGCCGTTATTGGACGACGAATAAAGGAAAAAATTAAAAAATAGAATATCTAGTTTATATAAAAAAATTGGATAAATTATCTTAATTAAAATATAAATAAAGATTTTTTCACTTACATTTTAAGATTAAACAAAAAATATGCAAATTTGCATCAGCATCAAGAGTTCGGGTAATTTAGACCATAAATAACCTGAAGCCAACCGAGTAAAGAAACACTACGGTGGTTAATAAAAGATGTGGGTCCACTCCGGCCAAACTAGTTTCGGTAAGCTCCCTCCCTTTTCTCTTCCGATGGCACATAGTTTAATCACAATTTAATTGTACATTCATTATGCCGTATTTATTCACGTCTGAGTCTGTATCAGAAGGACATCCAGACAAAGTAGCCGACCAAATTTCTGACGCCTTGATTGACCATTTCATGGCTTTTGACCCTACTTCAAAAGTAGCTTGTGAGACATTGGTAACGACAGGACAAGTCATCTTGGCGGGGGAAGTCAATACAAAAACCTATTTAGACGTACAAACTATCGCGCGGGAAGTAATCGCTCGCATTGGTTATACCAAATCTGAATATATGTTTGAAGCCCATTCGTGTGGGGTACTTTCAGCCATTCATGAGCAATCAGCCGATATTAACCAAGGGGTTGACCGCCAAGCCAACGATTCTTTTGAGGACAAAGCCAATGCGCAAGGTGCGGGCGACCAAGGGATGATGTTTGGATATGCAACCAAAGAAACGGATAATTACATGCCGTTAGCACTTGATTTATCGCATAAAATCCTTCAAGAATTGGCTACAATTCGGAAAGAAGGTGTATTAATGCCTTATCTACGCCCAGATGCAAAATCACAAGTTACGATTGAATATGCAGACGATAATACGCCCATCCGCATTGATACTATCGTAGTTTCTACACAACATGATGATTTCGCAGACGATGAAACGATGCTTAGCAGAATCAAAGAGGACATTATTTCTCTTGTCATTCCACGCGTAAAAGCGAGTTTGAAAGAAAGTATTCAAGCCTTATTTAACGATGATATTTTGTATCACATCAACCCAACTGGAAAATTTGTCATCGGTGGACCACACGGTGATACAGGTTTGACAGGGCGTAAAATCATTGTCGATACCTACGGTGGGAAAGGTGCACACGGAGGCGGTGCGTTTTCAGGAAAAGACCCTTCTAAAGTAGATCGTTCAGCAGCGTATGCGACACGCCATATTGCCAAAAATTTGGTTGCGGCAGGGCTTTGTGACGAAGTTTTGGTACAAGTTTCGTATGCAATTGGCGTAGCTAAACCGTGTGGTGTATATGTAAATACTTACCAAACAGCGAAGGTAAAAGATGCGAATGGTCGTGTACTTTCTGACGGAGAAATCGCACAGAAAATTCAAGAAATCTTCGACTTACGTCCGTATGCAATTGAGCAAAGATTAAAATTACGGAATCCAATCTACTCAGAAACAGCCGCGTATGGCCATATGGGAAGAGAGTCTAAAACGGTGACGAAAGTATTTGAAAATGCAGGACAACGTGCAGAAGTTACTGTTGAATTATTTACGTGGGAAAAGCTTGACTACGTAGATAAAATCAAAAAGGCGTTTCAAATTGCTTGATTTGGCATTGTTTAGCCAAAACAAAAAGGGGAATAGGTTCAACTTATTCCCTTTTTCTTTTGGCTTAGTTTTTGTGAAAGAGAAAGAGAACATGAAAAAAGTCCAAATGAAAATTTTACGATACGTCCCTTATTTCTTCCTTTTTGTATTTCATTTTACATTTGCCCAACAGATTGCTTTGTCACCCGACGCACTTTTGCAACTTCAAAGAGAGGAAAAAACCCTAAAATTGATAGATTTAAGACCCGTGGAGCAGTTTCAACGCGGACATCTCAAATTTGCTCTTTCTTTGGATTATGAGGAAGATGATTTTTTAACTAATTTACGTCTTCGCGTACCAAAAAACGTTCCCATTGTACTTTATTGCTCCACAGGGAAACTAGGTAAAGAAGCGCAAACCTATATTTCGGAACTTGGGTATAGCAGAGCCTATTATCTAGAAGGGGGTTTTGATGAATGGATATTACAAGCTAAACCCTATGTTTCTGATTATCAGACTACTGAACCCATTGCCTCCATTACTTATATGCAACTACAACGAGCAGCGCAGCAATTTCCATTGTATATAGGTCTATTTATTGAGCCATCGTGTGATGCATGTACGAAGGAAAACCAGTTACTAAATGAGGTATTTCCAGAAGCACAAATCATCTCTTTAAGTGGGCAACGGGTAATTGGGCTGCGTGAGCAATTAAATATCAAAAAGTATCCAACATTGCTTGTATTTAAAAACGGCAAACAAGTTTGGCGAATTGACGGGTCAGCAAGTAGAGAGGAGCTACAAAAATTAAGGTTACAACTAAATCTATCCGAAAATTAGAAAGTTACATAGATTCCTTTTGATGTAGGTACATACAAATGGCAAAAATTATGTAAGTTTGGGGTGCTAAGAACCAAAATACAGACAATATGATTGCCTTTTTAGAAGGAAAACTTGCTCAGAAAGACCCTACCCACGCGATTATTCAGGCGGGCGGTGTGGGTTATTTCGTTAAAATTTCCTTGCAGACATTCAGTCAATTACCCGAAATTGGAAGTACACCGGTGCTTCTCCACACAATGTTAATCGTTCGGGAGGATTCACATACGTTGTTTGGATTTTCTGATTTAGACGAGCGTCGTTTGTTTGAGGATCTCATCTCTGTTTCAGGTATTGGCCCAAGTATTGCTATGGTTATGCTTTCATCGCTTTCAACACACGAAATCCGTCAAGCAATTATCCAAGAGGATGTCAAGACAGTGCAAAGCATTAAGGGAATTGGTGCAAAAACAGCTCAACGAGCAATTATCGAATTAAAAGATAAATTGAGAAAAGAAAATGCTATGGGTGGTGGAACAACAGGTATGCCTTTGGTTCAAATTGCACCTAACCAAGTGGTCCGGCAAGAAGCATTGGCGGCCTTGGTTACATTAGGAATACCCAAAGCTACAGCTGAAAAAAGCATCGACATAATACTCAAAAGAACAGGGGCGGATATAACGGTGGAAGAATTAATCAAATTGGCCCTCCGATAAAATCCGTTTCATTCCAATCAATGCGGGATAGACTAAGAAAGCGCCGAAGTCGTTATCTTAGTTGACTTGATGTAAAAGACCAAAAACTACTTTGTACAATACCTTATGTATCAACGTACTACCTATTTCCGTTTTCTTCTCTATTTTATTTCTCTTTCCTTCTTTTTTTCGGTAGGTCAGACATACGGGCAGTTGAACCAAGATACAACAGCCGTTATAAAAGGAGGAACCTCTCCTATTTTTCGGTGGCAAGACAGCTATTTGAACCGGTTTTCGAGTCCTACATTCCAGTCCCCTTTCTTATCTATAACTCCATCCTCAGCAAAGACAACTATCCAATTAGCACCGAGTGGTGAACGGTTTTTAATCGATGAGAAAATTGCCAATCAATTTGCCTCCAAACTTCCGCAAGCACTGACATTCAACGAGTACGCAAGTATCCAAGCTACGGCAATTCGTAAACAACTCATGCGGGAATACGAAAACCAAGCCGATGGAACCAGTAGCGTAGCCGGAAGAGGGTTGCTCCCTCAACTAGAAAAAAATCCTGTAATTGATAGATTATTCGGAGGGAAAGTGCCCGAATTTCGTCCCAAAGGATTTGTTACTGTTGATTTAAAAGTAGGAAGCCAATATGTTGATAACCCACTGATTCCTTTATTCAATCGCCGGACACGCATCTTTGATTTTGACCAACAAATAAATATAGATTTCAACAGTTTGTTTGAAGGTTTGAGCTTACCAAGTGGTATGCGTCCCACAGCAGGAGGTGGATTACCCAGTGGATTAGGACAAAATTTAGCTCAAAATGTTCTTCCAGATAACTTTGGAGCGAATCGAGAATTTCCAACTTCTGCTAATTTGGCTGGTGCAGCAGCAAGTCTAAATCCATCCAACGCGCTGCGTGAAAAAATGGGAATTCAAGGAAATTTTGACACAAAATCTGCTTTTCAATTTGAAAATAGATTCAAATTGAATTTCAAAAATGATCCCGAAGACATTCTACAACTTTTAGAACTTGGGAATGTTAGTATGCCTGTTCGAAGCCAGTTAATTCCCGGAGTGGATAATCTAATGGGCGTAAAAGCAGGTCTCCGATTTGGCAAATTAGACATCACTACTGTATTTGCTCAACAACGCTCTCGGACAGAATCCATCTTGGTAAATGGAGGAAATCAAAGCAAACCCTTTGAACTCCGCGTCGATAATTACGATGAAAACAGACACTTTTTCCTTGGGCATTTTTTCCGAGAAAATTACGAAAGATCACTCCGCAATCTCCCTGTCCTGACTTCCGGTGTTCGGATTACACGTGTAGAAGTGTATGTAACCAACCGAACAAATACTGTAAATACCATGCGAAACTTGGTTGGTATTACAGACTTAGGCGAGGCAAAACCTGCCAATCCTACGGTTGTGAAAAGCCCCAACCCTTCGAGTCCTGCGGGTAACCAAAGTAATTCGATTTTTGACCAACTTCAAAGCAATTCCGGATTTAGAATCATTGATAATACAACCCGAACACTCACAGATTTAGGTCTCCGAACTGGCGAAGATTTTGAACTTTTACGTGGAGCAAAACGATTGACAGACAGAGAGTTCGATTTACAGCCTGAGCTTGGATTTATCTCCTTGACAACCCCACTTCGTAACGATGAAATACTCGCTGTTGCCTACGAATACACATACAACGGCCGAAACTACAAAGTAGGCGAACTAACAGAAGACTATTCGTTCAGAAAAGAAGACGAGGTATTAATCCTTAAATTAATTAAATCTTCTACAATTCGTAACCGTTTGAATCACCCCATGTGGGACTTAATGATGAAAAACGTGTATTCTCTTTCACAAGGTCAAATCAGCAAAGAAGGTTTTCAACTTCGTATTTTGTATAAAGACGACCGAACTGGCATTGACAATCCGAACCTCCAAGAAGGGCGAAGACTTAAAGACAAACCATTGATTGAGGTATTGGGATTGGATAAACTCAATTTCAATGGAGATCCACAACCTGACGGGAACTTCGACTATGTTGAGAAAATAACTGTCAATGAACAGCAAGGTAAAATCATATTTCCTGTCCTTGAGCCTTTCGGTTCCCACCTCAGCCGTTTTTTTGATTCGGACGAACAAGCTTTGCGTGACAAGTACGTTTTCAACGAACTTTACAGAGGAACTTTGATTGATGCACAACAAGTTACGACCAAAAATAAATTCTTCTTATCAGGAAATATTCGTTCAGGAAGTGCTGAAATTCCGCTTCCTTTAGGTGCATCTCCACAATCTGTTCGGGTGTATGCAGGAGGTGTCCAACTGCAACAAGGTACTGATTATGTGATAGATAGCCAATTAGGACGTATCAAAATTGTCAATCAAAGTATTTTAAATTCGTCTCGACCCATTCGTATTGACTTTGAGCGACCAGACTTATTTGATGCACAAATACGGCGTATGTTTGGTGTTCGGCTTGATTATGTTGCCAGTCCTTACCTTCGTTTAGGTGCTACACTCATGGATTTGCGCGAAAATACACCTGGTTTTATTACCCGTACCGCCGTTGGCATGGAGCCCGTAAACAATACACTTTGGGGCGTAGACATTAATTACCGGAGAACTTCGTATGCAATCACAGACTTATTGAATAAATTCCCTACCATTCAATCCAAAGAAAAGTCAAGCATTTTATTCAACGCCGAATTTGCGCAGCTGCTTCCAGGTGTTAATAACCGGAGAATCAACAACAGTGCAATGATTGATGATTTTGAAGCAGCACGAAATATCAACGACTTAACACGACAACCAACTCGCTGGAGACTCGGCTCTGTACCAGAACAATTCCAGGAAACTGGGCAAAGTATTTACGGTTATAACAACCGACGCGCCAAAATTTCAGCTTATACTTTAGACCCGACTCTGTTTTTCAATGTGGGAGTATTTAATGCCGGAATCGGAGCTGGACTTCCACCAGGATTAACAGCGGATAACAACGCATACGAACGCGGATTTGAAATCCAAAGTATTTTTCCCGGCCGCTCTCGTCCTCCACTCGGACAACAACCGCCCATTGCTACATTAGACATTTCGTATTTCCCGTCTGAACGAGGCATGTACAATTACAATACAGACCTCACAGCAGATGGATTCCTCAAAAATCCACGAAGAAACTTTGGGTCAATCATGCGAGGAATCACCTTTGACGCAGACTTTGACAATACCAACGTGGAATACATCGAATTTTGGATGTTAGACCCATTTGCCGATGTCGTACGAGATGGAACAGTGAATGGTAACAAGCGAAATACGACAGGTGGGAAACTCGTTTTTCAATTAGGTGATGTTTCAGAAGATGTCATTCCAGACAATCGTTTCAACTTTGAAAATGGCATTTTACCTCTTGAAAGCACCACATCGGAACCGATTACGACTTTATGGGGAAAAGCACCACGTGTTCAGTACATCAACGACGCCTTTGATGCAGCTGAAGCTTCCAGAGCTAAGCAGGACGTAGGTCTAGATGGTTTATCCAATACAGACGAGCGAACATTCCCTCACATTCAATCCTTCTTAGAAGACATTCGAACAAAAGTCTCAGAAGATGTATTTCGAGTCATTGAACAAGACCCATCCAATGATGATTTTACCTTTTTCTTAGACCCTCGATTTGACCAAACAGATCAAAAGCTCACAGGACGCTTTAAAAATTATCTGGGAATGGAAGGCAACTCACCTATTACCGATACACAGATTGCCATTACACCTTCAAACTCGCCCGCCTCAGATAAAGAGGACATCAACGGAGACAATACCATCAACGACATTGAAGCCTATTATGAATATGAAATCCCGCTTCTGCCAAGTGGTCAAGATATTGGAAAAGGATTTATCGTTGATCGAGTGACATCAAACGGTCTCAACTGGTATCTTTATCGCGTTCCCATTCGGCAGTTTAGCAATAAAGTAGGAAATATCAACGGCTTTAAATCTATTCGCTTCTTACGTACTGTTCTAACAGATTGGGAGCAGCCCGTTGTACTCCGATTCGCGACTCTCCAACTCGTGGCTAATCAATACAGGATATTCACGAATGACCTGAATACCAATGGATTGACAGAAATACCTGAACCATACGACGCAAAAGTTCGGGTAGCTACTGTGAATATTGAAGAAAATGGTTGTACAGAAGCCGGAGATTGTGGCGTAAAAGAAGGGCAAACCCCCTATGTTGTTCCGCCAGGTTTTGTTCGTGACCGCGATTTTTCACAATTGGGTCAAATCCAGTTCAACGAGCAATCTCTCAGTTTGGGAGTGACAGACTTACGCGATGGCGACGCACGTGGTGTATTTAAGAATACACGGTTAGACTTGAACATGTACAAGAGATTGCAGATGTATATTCATATGGAAAACGAACAAAATGAGGATTTCCAAACAGCTGCTTTTCTACGTTTCGGTACAGATTTAAAGGAAAATTACTACGAAATTGAAGTTCCAAGACTGAAAGCTACGCCAAATGGCTCTATCAACGAATCCATCATTTGGCCAGTAGAAAATGAAATTGACTTTCCTCTAGATTTACTCAGAGCATTAAAAGTAGAAAGAAATACAAATGGACGAAACCTGACCACACCCTACACGAAAGAAGTCGAAGTCAACGGGCTTGCGTTTGATAGTCAACTTGGTGAGCGTTCCATAGATGTAAATAGAACATATAAAATTACGGTTGTCGGGAATCCAGATTTGAGTGCCGTATTGACAACCATGATTGGCGTTCGGAATCCTAAATCTCCTGACCAACAACCCAAAACTTTCACTATTTGGGTCAATGAATTACGCATCAATGGCTTTGACCAAACATCCGGGGAGGCAGGTTTATTTTCTGCAGATATTCAACTCGCAGATGTAGGCTCTGTGCTTGTCAATGGCAGCATGAGTACCTTTGGTTACGGGGGAGTGCAGAGTAAAATTGCCCAACGTTCACGGGAATACCATCAATCGCTTGGGGTGGCGACAAGCTTATCACTAGACCGTTTTCTACCGCAAAAATGGAATTTAAGCATTCCGTTTTTCATGAGTTATGACCAACAGGTGATTCGCCCACACTTCAATCCACTTGACCCAGACGTTACGTTAGAAAGAGCCTTGGAGGCAATTCAAGACCCTATTCAACGTCAAAACTACCGAGATTTAGTACTTGACCAGAGCGTAAGTAGAGGATTTAATTTTGCTAATATTCGTAAAAATAGAAGTGCTAATGGCGGGAAAGCACACGTATATGACATTGAAAACTTCTCGTTTACCTTTGCACAAAATTCCGTCACGCGGCAAAATATTCTTATTGATGAATATACATCTGATCAAAATAGAGCAGGTTTGACGTATCAATTCCAACCCAAACAAATTACGTGGGAACCATTCAAACAATTAAAATCATCAAAGAATGGATTCGCTTGGCTGAAAGACTTTAACGTTTCTCCACTTCCAACCCTGATTGGATTCCGGGCAGATTACGATAGAAGTTATACCAAAACATTGTTCCGAAATACCGACTTAAATTCAGCGGGTGTCCAGCCTAATATTCAAAAATACTTCAATACAAACCGTTTCTACGATGCTCAATGGAACTTGACACGGAGTATTTTAGTCAACTACAACGCACGGCAAAGTGCCATTATTGACGAACCTTTCGGAGAAATCAATACACAGGTAAAACAAGATTCTTTGTGGCGGAGCTTCTGGACTTTTGGCCGCGCCAAAAATTACGAACAAACCATGCAGGCTACCTATCGCTTGCCTTTGGATAAATTCTTCCTCCTAGATTGGCTGCAAGCAGATGCCAAATACAACAATCGGTTCTCCTATCGTGCCGCCTCATTTGGTATCGCGGATTCGCTCAATGTACTTTTCGGAAATACCATTGAAAACGGCAGAGAACAAGCAATTCAAGGACGTATTGACCTCGTAAAACTCTATAATAAAGTACGTTATCTCCGCTTTGCCAATTCGCCTAATCCACCCAAATTACGTTATACACGTGCACCAGGGGATGAAGAGAGTTTCGAAAAATCATCTAGCTCCGTGCTTAAATCTGTCACGCGTTTGCTCATGACTGTTCGGGGAATTAACTTCAGCTATTCCCAGAATGAATCTACTATTTTACCTGGATTTTTACCTAGCCCAACGTTTTTTGGGATGGATAGAAATTGGGCAAATGCACCAGGGCTACCCTTTGTTTTAGGTAGCCAATCGCGGGATATTCATGTTCGTGCTGCAGAAAATGGATGGCTATCCAGAAGTATTATTCAAAACGATCCATTCACACAATCCATCGAAAAACGCTTTGAATACAATACAAACTTAGAGCCATTCAAAGGTTTCCGGATGTCTATTCGTGGAAATCTAGCGCGCGGAGATAGCTACCAAGAATTATATCGCCCTAATGAAACAGGCGGGGCTTTTGAGAGCCTGAATCCACTCCGAAATGGGACTTTCCGGATGTCTTTCTGGTCTTTCAAGACAGGATTTGTCAAGATGAGTAAAAATCCAGAAGACAATTACGACTACGAAATATTTAACCGGATGGTGGACTACCGAGATATTGTGAAAGACCGCTTATATGCTGAAAATCCGAACGCTGAAAATGGCGTTTACGATATCAATTCGCAAGATGTCCTCATCGCATCGTTCTTTGCCGCTTACAGTGGGAAAGACCCGAGAGAAGTACGTTTAAATCCTTTCCTACGTTTCCCACTTCCTAACTGGCGGTTGGATTTTACGGGTGTTGAGAAAATACTTGGCATCGATAGAGTGTTCAGTTCGATAACCATTAACCACAGTTATACCTCCACGTACAATGTTGGGAATTTTACATCGTCCTTGGAGTATGGCGCACAGAATCTTAATTTACTCATGAAGGGGTATCCGCTTGGCTTCTTGACGAACCAACAAGCCTTGTTTATCCCTGTTTTTGTAATGAGTACAATTACGATGGAAGAGCGGTATGCACCTTTCATTGGCGTACAATTTACGACCAAGAAAAGCGTGACAGGTCGTGTTGAATACAACAAAGAAAGACGGGCAGGATTGAATTTATCCAATTCACAGGTAGCAGAATATTCAAGCGACGACATTGTTGTCGGGATTGGTTTCAAACGGAATAATATTCGAATTCCAATTCGAGGAGCAGATGGCAATCAAATCGTATTAAAGAATGACTTGAATTTCCGATTTGACGTGACGCTTCGCGATATCATCGCCTTGCAAAGACGACTAGACGGCGATGCTGTTGTGACACAAGGAAACTATAATTTGCAGATTCGCCCACAGATTCAGTATCAATTTAACAAACGTTTCTCAGGAAGTTTCTACATAGAACGTTTGGTAAATAACCCATACAATTCTTTGTCTTTTTACAGAAGTTCAACGATTGGCGGGGTGAATGTTCGGTTCAACTTAGCGGAATAGGAAAAAAACAAATTTGAGTTTCCATGCAATTCACGTAAATTGCGCTCGAATTTGAACAAAATTCTTTTTCAACATTAAATTCCAAACTAGCAAATGAATTTTCCAGCAGACTTACGCTATACAAGCGAACACGAGTGGATTAAAATGATTGATGACACAACCGCTTTGGTTGGTATCACAGATTTCGCACAAGGAGAATTGGGTGATATTGTTTACGTTGAAATCGAAACACAAGGTGAAGACGTAGAAGAAAACGGTATTTTCGGTACAATTGAGGCCGTAAAAACAGTTTCTGATTTATTCTCTCCCGTAGCTGGAAAAGTAATTGAAGTAAACCCTGCTTTAGAAAACAGCCCAGAATTGGTGAACAATGACCCGTATGGAGAGGGTTGGTTGATAAAACTAGAAGTGACAAATCCTTCAGATTTAGACAATCTTTTGGATGTAGATGCCTACAAGGCAATCATTTAAAATATAAAGAGCCCAGATAGGGCTTTTTTTTTATATCTCTACCTCACTTATTTTATTCGTAACAAACGCATGGATATTCTCATTCATCAAGCCCGAATCGTTTGTCCTAGTTCTCCTTACCACGGACAGGTGCTCGATGTATTTATTCAAAACGGGCAAATTGCTCAAATCGGTTCTTTTCTTGATACGTTACCTTTAAACACGCACATTATAAAAGGTAATCAATTGCATATTTCTACGGGATGGCTAGATTTACGTGCGACATCTAAAGAGCCTGGACATGAGTCCGTTGAGGACTTTCAGTCGCTCACTAAGGCAGCAGCAGCAGGTGGTTTTACCCAAGTAGCTGTATTACCAAATACCACCCCTGTTGTCCAAAATAAACAAAGTATTGCCCTTTTTAACTATTTCAATACACAAAGTCTCGTTGACTTATTGCCTATAGCTGCAGTTACAAAAGATACCAAAGGGACTGATTTTACAGAGATGTTGGATCTGAACAAAGCAGGAGCTGTTGCGTTTTCAGACGGACATCTTCCTCTTTGGAATGCAGATATTTTTCTAAAAACACTTCAGTATTTATATCCAACAGGAAAACTGTTGATGAATCAGCCCACAGAGGCGTCTTTGAGTCTTTTCGGGCAAATGCACGAAGGAATCACAAGTACGCTTCTGGGCATGAAAGGCATTCCGAATGCCGCCGAAGAATTGATGTTACTACGTGATTTGAAATTACTCGAATACGCAAATCTTTCTTCTGACCTACCCATTCTGCACTTTTCTACTATATCAACGGCTGAGGGTGTCCAACTTATCCGTGAAGCCAAGAAAAAAGGCTTGCCTATTAGCTGTGACATTGCCGCACATCAGCTTTCTTTCATTGATGAAAATCTCTTTGATTTTGATACAAATCTAAAAGTAAACCCTCCGTTCCGTTCAGAAAATGACAGATTAGCTCTTTTGAATGGTTTACTTGATGGAACCATAGACGCTGTTGTATCTGACCACCATCCACAAGATGAAGAGGCTAAAAAACTAGAATTTGACCAGGCAGAAAGTGGTATTATTGGGTTACAAACAGCATTTTCAGCACTTCAAACATTAGGCGAACTTCCGTTAGATAAAATCATTCACCTACTTACAGATGGACCTCGTCGTATTCTACGCCAGCCAATTCCTAAAATTGAAGTTGGAGCATCGGCACATTTGACCCTTTTTGAACCAGAAAGTTCGTATGTATTTACAGAGGAACAAATCTTATCAAAATCAAAAAATTCACCGTATATCGGGCAAACCTTGAAGGGCAAAGTACTTGGCGTGATTCATAAAAACCAAACAAATCTACCGACATGAAAAACAAAATAATTCGCCAATCTCTGGTATTCGGGCTTCTTGCTGGAGTAATTGGCTTCCTTTTTTTCATCGGCTTGTATTTTTTAACAGACAACCCGCTCGCCAAAAGAAGACCAGATGTAGGTTTCAACTTACTCTTCGTAGGGTTATCGATGTGGTATTTGAAAAAATCAAACGGTGGATTCATTCATTTCTACCAAGCATTTTCCATCGGATTTTTAACCAATATTTTCGCGGCACTCACAAGTGGGCTTTTGTTATTCATTTTTATTCAGTGGATTGACCAAACCCCACTGCAAACTTGGATGACACAAGGGCAACAGCTTCTCCGTGATCAACGAGAAACGTTTGACAAAATCCTAAACGAGGAAATGTATGCTGCCCAAATGAAAGCCTTAACAAACGTAAAACCGTATCAATTATTCCTGGATGAGCTTATGTTTAAGCAAGTTGCTATTGTAGGAATTACTTTATTGGGTATGGTTTTTCGTAAAAAACGACCTGAATAAGTCGGTTGTCGGCTTTATTGACCGACTATCAAAAGCTACAATTGTATTTCTGGAAATTTTGGTTAAATTCACAGATATTAACCTTACTTGAATTAAAAAATGGAACAAATTACAACTACTAAAGTTTCCTTGAAATGGGGCCTTATCGCAGGAATTGCCTCAATTGTTTTCATGACTATCTTGTATGTAACAGGAGCATGGAAAATCACTTGGCTGACAAGCATCACCTATCTCATCTTGGTGGGTGCTTTCGTACTGAGTATGAAAGAATACAAGGAAAGTAACAACGGGTATATGACCTACGGACAGGGACTGGGAATTGGCATGTTTATCAGCGCGATTACTGGCATTCTTAGTGCTGGTTATGGAAATATTTACATGCAATTCATAGATACGACATTTCGTTCGCAAATGCTTGATTTTCAAGTCGAAAAATTGGAAGAACAAGGATTACCCGATGAGTCAATTGAGAAAGCAATCGAAACATTTGAGAAATTTAGCTCACCTGGGCTTACCTTTCTTTTTGGAGTCATTGGTGTTTTATTTGTAGGTTTTCTCCTTTCACTTGTTGTTTCTGCAGTTATGAAGAAAAACAAGCCGGCATTGGATTACTAATCTCACTTTTAACTATGTATGCAATTTTCAAGAAAGAAATAAATAGTTTTTTTAATTCTTTAGTGGCTTATCTCGTATTGGCCACCTTTTTTGTTTTTATGGGTCTGATTGGTTGGGTACTTCCTGATACGTCCCTTTTTGATTATGGATTCAATGATTTGTCTGTCCTTTTTTCCTTCGCCCCCTATCTATTTCTATTCCTGATTCCAGCCATAACCATGCGTTCTTTATCAGAAGAATACAGAACGGGTACGATTGAATTAATCAAAACGAAACCACTCACCTCTTGGCAAATTATCAACGGTAAATTCTTCGCTTCTTGGCTGTTAGTCGGATTGTCTCTTTTACCTTTTTTTCTATACTATTATGCCGCCTATCAGCTCGGTAGCCCCGTAGGAAACATCGATACTGCTGGCTTTTTTGGCTCATTATTTGGCGTATTTGTCTTGGGTGGAGTATTCACAGGAATCGGGCTTCTTTGTTCTGCCGTGACAAATAACCAAATTGTTGCGTTTATTTTGGCAGCTCTAGTAAGTTATTTCTTTTACGATGGTTTGTTGCAATTAGCTCTGCTGACACGTGGAACGCTTTTTTCTTCCTTGGAGTTACTAAGTTTACAATTCCATTATGACGCACTAAGTAGAGGCGTGATTGACACAAGGAACATCGTATATTTTGCTTCTTGGTTGGTCTCCTGTCTCCTTTTCACGCGGTATATCGTCATTCAAAAAACACAATAAAAACGTCTTTTATGTTTCAAATTTATCAAATTGATGCATTCACAAACGATGTATTCGGTGGTAATCCGGCCGCGGTTGTTCCTTTGAAAACATGGATTCCAGATGCCTATTTACAGAAAATCGCGGCTGAAAATAATTTATCTGAAACTGCTTTTTACGTGGAAGAGAACGAAGGTTATCGGCTGCGTTGGTTTACGCCAGTAGCCGAAGTTGACCTTTGCGGACACGCCACACTCGCCGCCGCGTATGTTCTTTTTTTTATCTATGATTATCCGAATGAAGTACTCACATTCTACACAAGAAGTGGCGAACTGCGCGTTCAGAAAGTAGGAAATTTACTTCAAATGGACTTCCCGCAAACGCAAACAACATCCACTACTCATTACAAAGAAGAAGTAGCAAAAGCACTGAATTACACTCCATTTAAAGAAATTCGAACAGCCGGAAAAGATGTACTTGTCGTATTCGAAACGCAAGAAGATGTAGCCCAATTGAAACCAAACATGAGTCTATTAGAACAAATAGATTGCCGAGGAATCATTTGTACTGCGCCTAGTTCAGAAGAAGGAATTGATTTTGTTTCCCGCTTTTTTGCTCCACAAGTGGGGGTTTCGGAAGACCCCGTGACAGGCTCAGCGCATACCTCACTTGTTACGTATTGGTCAGAAAAATGGCAAAAAAATACATTCATTGCTAAACAAATTTCGAAAAGAACGGGCATTTTGACACTTGAAAAAACAGAAAACCGCGTCTTTATTCAGGGCAATGCCAAATTATACATGGAAGGAAAAATATATCTTGCTTGAAAATAAGCAGAAAGCGCCGTTTTATTCTTCAAATACGATGTATTATAACAAATTGATAGTAAATACCTTATTATTAATTCATAAACTTGACAACCCCTATTCGTATTTCGTACATTTGTGAAATTAAATTCGTTTAAATGAAGCTATCAGCCTTTAAATTTGATCTTCCGCAAAGCCTAATCGCAATGCACCCAAGTCCTGAACGTGATGAAAACCGGATGATGGTTGTCAACAGAGCCACAGGTGAAATTGAACATAAAATGTTTCGCGACATCGTTTCCTACTTTGGTGAAGGGGATGTCATGGTGATGAATAACACAAAAGTATTTCCTGCTCGTTTGTACGGTTCCAAAGAAAAAACAGGAGCTAAAATTGAAGTTTTTCTGTTGAGAGAATTGAACAGAGATATGCGTCTTTGGGATGTTTTAGTCGATCCTGCCCGTAAAATCAGAGTGGGAAACAAATTATATTTTGGAGATAGTGATTTAGTAGCAGAAGTCATTGACAATACTACTTCTCGTGGTCGTACGATTCGGTTTTTATTCGATGGAAACCACGAGCAGATGATGCAAACCATTTACGAACTTGGTGAAACGCCACTCCCAACTGACATTATCACACGGGAAGTAAACGAGCTTGATAGAGAGCGTTTTCAGACTATTTTTGCCGAACACGAAGGCGCAGTTGCAGCTCCTACAGCAGGTATGCACTTTACCAAAAACATCGTTCGGAGAATGGAAATCAACGGCTCTACTTTTGCACCCGTTACCCTACACATTGGCATTGGTACTTTCAGACAAGTTGATGTAGAAGATTTGACGAAACACAAAACTGATTCTGAGAATTACTTCATTCAGCAAAATACGTGCGACATCGTAAACAATGCGCTAGATGGTGGAAAACGTGTTTGTTCTATTGGAACAACTGCACTAAAAGCTTTGGAATCTTCCGTTTCAGCAAACTCTCGCTTGAAACCTGTTGATAATGCTTGGACGGATAAATTCATCTTCCCTCCACATGATTTTAAAATCGCCAATGCACTTCTTTCAAACTTTCACTTGCCAGAGTCTATCTTACTCATGACAAAAACAGCATTCGGAGGATACGACCTAGTTATGAAGGCGTATGAAATTGCTATTAAAGAAAAATATAAATTTTTCACGTATGGTGATGCCATGCTGATTATCTAACCAACGAGCCTACTTGCATACAAGTAGGCTTTTTTCATACCAATTTATGAAACATTATACCATTCTCGTTGCTGGCGGCAGCGGGAGTCGCATGCAGTCTGATATCCCCAAACAATTTATTGTATTGAAGGGCATTCCCATTCTTTTGCACACCATTCACAAGTTCATAAAAATAGAAGAGAACAGCATTATTCTCGTACTTCCGAAAGAACAAATCAGCTATTGGAATGAATTAACTGCTACTTTCCCAAAGGAGATACAAGTAGAATTAAAGCAAAAAGTAACAATAGTAGAAGGTGGGGCAACCCGTTTCCAATCTGTTAAAAACGGTCTAAAATCCATCCAAGATGCAACACCCGACTCCCTTGTACTTGTACATGATGGCGTAAGACCTTTATTATCAACCAATTTGATTGATCGTGTTCTCGAAGAGGCGAAAAATACCAAAGCAGCAGCAGTTGCTGTTCCGTTAAAAGACACGCCAAGACTCGTTAATAATGACGGAACAAACCAGTCTATTCCACGAGAGACCATACAGTTGATGCAAACTCCACAAGTTTTTCACTATGAATTGATGAAACAAGCTTTTTCACAAGAAGAACAAGCCACTTTTACAGACTGCGCGAGCGTAGTTGAAGCTTGGGGACATCCCATATCCCTTGTTTTAGGTGAATATACCAATCTAAAAATAACGACTCCAGAAGATTTGATATTAGCTGCTTCTTTCCTGAGTAATTGACTCGATTAAAGACAAAAGTATTCGTTGAAAAAAAGCACATTTTAGCGTATTTTTGTTAAATTCAATCAATTCACTTGCACCATGGCTCTTCACCGATTGGCAGCCGACCAATACATTGATGGCATTTTAGCAGGCAACCGAGTGATTCTTAGCCGAGCTATTACCCTGGTAGAGAGCCTTTTACCAAGCGACCGCACGTTGGCTTCAGAAGTTGTACAAAAGCTTCTTCCATATAGTGGTAAGTCTGTACGCATCGGTATTACTGGCGTTCCTGGCGTGGGAAAGAGTACATTTATTGAGAATTTTGGGCAGTATTTAACACAAAAAGGACACAAAGTCGCGGTTCTTGCGATTGACCCAACTAGTCAACGAACCAAAGGCAGTATTATGGGTGATAAAACCCGAATGGAAGTGCTATCACATGACCCAAACGCCTTTGTCCGCCCTTCCCCTTCCGGTCAAACATTGGGAGGTGTCGCTCAAAAAACCCGTGAATCTATGCTACTGTGCGAGGCTGCTGGTTATGATATTATTTTGATAGAAACGGTTGGAGTAGGGCAATCGGAGACGGCTGTCCGAGATATGGTTGATTTCTTCTTACTTTTGCTTCTCGCTGGCGCAGGCGACGAGTTGCAAGGGATAAAAAAAGGAATTATGGAAATGGCGGATGCGCTAGTTGTTCATAAAGCAGACGGTGATAATATCACAAAGGCGAAACTAGCGCGTTTGGACTACCAAAATGCCCTTCACCTCTTCCCTCCTCAAGAAAACCAGTGGTTTCCACCTGTTTTACTTTGCTCTTCACTACAAAAAACAGGACACGAGGAAATTTGGGAAACTATCTTGACTTACCAAAAGCAAACACAGGAAAATGGTTTTTGGGAAGATAACCGACGAAGACAAAAATTAGAATGGATGAAAACCTATTTACATGACTATCTCATTCAGCAGTTCATGCAAAAAGAGGGCAGAATCCAACAAATTGAAATTTTAGAAAGAAAAGTTCTTGCAGACCAGCTTACTCCCATTCAGGCTGTTCACGAGCTACTAGATACACCTACATCATCTATTTTATAATTAAACGACAAGCGAATGTTCTGGAATAAGATTTCCTCTTTCATCCTTTCAAACAAAATTATCCTCATCGGTTTTATCGTACTGAGTACTATTTGGATGGGCTCCAAAGCCATTCAATTGGAACTTTCCTACGAACTTGCCAAAATTTTGCCTCAGAGTGACCCTAGTTTTCAACTCTATGAGAAGTTCAAAAAAACGTACGGAGAAGACGGAAACGTCATGGTTATTGCCGTGGATGACCCGAATATGTATAAATTAGAGAACTACCAAAATTGGTATAACCTCGCGCAAGACATCAAAAAAGTTGAAGGGATTAAAAATATTGCTGCAAATACAACTATTTTTGACGTCGTTCGGAACGATGAAAAAAAGAAATTTGATTTTAAGCCACTCGCTCCGACACGACCAACAACTCAAGCTGAAGTAGATAGTATCCAAAAAAATATCCTTCGTTTGCCTTTTTACAAGGGTTTCATTTACAGCGAAGAAGGAAACGCTCACTTGATGGCAATTACCTTTGACCAAACCCAACTAAACAGCAAAGGAAGAATTACGACAACCCGCGAAATCCAACGTATTGCTGATGCGTTTGGAGAAAAATCAGGCTTGGAGATTCATTATTCAGGAATGCCCTTTATTCGTACGAACTTCATGTCCAAAGTCAGTACAGAATTAGCACTCTTCATGGGATTGGCTTTTCTGGTTACAACATTGATTCTTTATCTGTTTTTCCGTTCCGTACGAATCGTATTTTTCGCTGTCTTGATTGTGGCAATTTCAGTCATTTGGTCTGTCGGTTTTATCCAGATGTTTGGGTATAAAATTACCATTTTGACGGGGCTTATTCCACCTTTGATCATCGTCATTGGTATTCCTAACTCCATTTTTCTAATTAACCGCTACCAAGAAGAATACTTGCAGGTAAGAAATCAAAAAACAGCATTGGCTACAACCATTGAAAAAGTTGGAAAATCAACATTTATTGCCAATTTGACCACTTTCATTGGGTTCTTTGTTTTTTATTTTACAGGTAGCAGCCTCCTTATGGAATTTGGTCTTGTGGCCTCAATTTGTGTCATGAGTACATGGGCACTTTCACTAATATTAATCCCTAGTGTCTTTGCATTTTTAGCACCACCTAGCCAGAAACACGTCAAACATTTGGAAAATAAACGTGTATCTGCCGTTTTAGAGTCTGTAATTAAAATTGTTCATGGTCACAGAACCAAGCTATATTGGAGTATTTCTGCTCTTTTGGTTGTATCTGTCATCGGAATTTCACAGATAGATGCAGTAGGCTATGTTGTAGATGATTTACCAGAAGACGACCCTATATTTAGAGATTTGAAGTTCATTGAAAAGCACTTCAAAGGAATTGTGCCCTTCGAGGTTTCTATTGATACCAAAACGCCGAATGGTGTTTTAGACCCTCAGATTTTAGCAAAAATAAAGGCTGTTCAGAACCAATTTGCCCAATATCCAGAATTTACCTCTCCTATTTCTGTCGTAGAAGGAATCAAATTTATTTATCAGGGATTCCGAGGTGGAGATCCCAAATATTATGCCTTGCCAGGCGCACTTGAATTACAAAAATTAGGAGAATATGCAGGGATGGCAGAAGGTGGCTCCAACCAACTTGCCTCTTTCATGGATTCTACGCGCAGCCAAACGCGCGTGAGTTTTCAAGTCGGGGATATTGGTTCGAAACGCCTTGGAATATTGGCGGATGACTTGCAAGCCAAAATTGATACTATCTTTAACTTTGATAGAACCACAGAAGAGTGGCTTCCCAAAGAAGAGCAAATTGATGCACACGTGACAGGAAATGGGGTTGTGTTTACACGCGGAAACGCCTATTTATTGGATAATTTGGTTGAAAGTACATTACTCGCTATTCTTTTGGTTTCGATTGTCATGGCGACGCAATTTTTAAATATTCGAACCATCTTAATATCAGCTA
>CAYNRA010000004.1:65802-67232 GCA_964399465.1 uncultured Cytophagales bacterium | reverse complement strand
TGGGCTTTCTCCGGTAATCAGTATTGAGCAAAAAACTACGTCTAAAAACCCACGCTCTACGGTTGGTACGACTACCGAAATTTACGATTTCTTGCGTTTGTTATTTGCACGCGCCGGAATTGCACACAGCTACCTGACGGGCAATCCGATGATTAAGCAAACCCAAGATCAAATCATTGACTTTATATTTACCCAATTTGAGCAGCGAAAAACCACCCTACTCGCTCCATTGGTCAAGGGTAGAAAAGGACATTACCGCGAGCTTTTTGAGAGCATTATCAAAATGGGTTATACCAAAGTACGCGTGGATGGCGAAGTCAAGGATGTTGTGCCCAAAATGCAGGTTGATCGTTATAAAATTCACGATATAGAAGTCGTTATTGATAGACTCATTCCTTACCAAGAAGACAGATATAGACTCAGCCAGTCTGTCCGGACTGCGCTAAAGGTTGGAAAGGGCTCCATGTATGTACTTGATGATAAAGGTATTATTCATTATCTATCTCAAAACTTAACAGACCCAGAGTCAGGCATAAGTTACGAAGAACCATCTCCGAACTCATTTTCATTCAATTCACCGTATGGCGCTTGTCCGAGTTGTAACGGATTGGGGCATGTGGAAGAAATCACGGAAGAATCCATTATTCCTGATAAAAGCTTGAGTATCAGCCGAGGAGGCATTGCTCCTTTGGGTGAATACCGCGACTTATGGATTTTCAAGCAGATAGAAATTATCTTGAAAATGCACAAAGTAAACATCAGCACACCGATTGAAAAAATCCCTGAAGAGGCCATCGAAACCATCTTGTATGGTAGCATAGAGCCTCTTGCTGTGCCTTCAAAAAAATATCCTGGAACAGATTGGAACACAAAATTTGAAGGAGTTATTACGTTCTTAAAACGGCAGCAAGAATCCGATAACGATAAAATTCAAGAATGGCTGCGCGATTTTTTACAAACCAAAACCTGTGGTGAATGCAACGGGCAACGACTCAAAAAAGAATCGCTTCATTTTTTCATTGATGGCAAAAATATTTCCTCACTTGCCGAAATGGATATTCGGGAATTGGCCGAATGGTTTACGGGTATTGAAGGTCGATTGACAGAAAGACAACAACGCATTGCCGTTGAGATTGTCAAAGAAATTCGGAAACGTATCGGCTTTTTGATGGGAATCGGTCTTGATTACCTTACTTTGAATAGACCGCTGCGTACGCTCTCGGGCGGAGAAGCCCAACGTATTCGGCTTGCCACACAAATTGGTACACAGCTCGTCGGTGTCTTATATATTATGGATGAGCCAAGCATCGGGCTGCACCAACGGGATAACGTGAAATTAATCCAGGCTTTGCAGGATTTGCGTGACCTAGGAAATACCGTTTTGGTTGTGGAGCACGACAAAGACATGATGTTGGCTTCGGATTACATTC
>CAYNRA010000004.1:54561-65792 GCA_964399465.1 uncultured Cytophagales bacterium | reverse complement strand
ACGGCAGATTATTTAAGCAGTCGTGTGCAGATATTACCGCCAGCAGAACGGCGCCCAGGAAACGGACACCAGCTAGTCATTCGGGGTGCAAAAGGACACAATTTAAAGAATGTGACGTTGCAACTTCCACTTGGTAAAATTGTATCCATTACGGGAGTTTCAGGAAGTGGGAAATCCTCTTTGGTACACGAAACCCTTTTCCCCATTCTAAATCACCACTTTTTCCGGGCAAAAAAAGAGCCCTTGCCTTACGAATCTGTGGAAGGATTGGAACATATTGATAAAGTCATCGAAGTAGATCAATCGCCGATTGGTCGAACACCACGGAGTAATCCTGCCACTTATACGGGGATGTTTACAGAGATACGTACATTATTTGCGGAGCTTCCTGAGGCGAAAATCAGAGGATATAAGCCAGGCCGATTCTCTTTCAATGTCAAAGGTGGACGTTGCGAAACATGCGAAGGAGCAGGTAAAAAGAAAATTGAAATGGATTTTTTACCTGACGTATATGTAGATTGTGAAACTTGCAAGGGCAAACGCTTCAATCGGGAGACACTGGAGGTTCGTTTTAAAGGGAAATCCATTTCGGATGTATTGGATATGACGGTTGAAGAAGCAATTACTTTCTTTGAAAACCAACCTAGAATTTTGCGCAAAGTACAAATCCTTTCGGATGTTGGCTTAGGCTATTTGACATTGGGGCAACATGCAACTACTCTTTCTGGCGGAGAAGCACAACGCGTCAAATTATCTGAGGAACTTTCCAAAAGAGATACCGGAAAAACCTTGTATATCTTGGATGAACCGACAACCGGACTTCATTTTCAGGATATTCGAAAATTATTGGATGTTTTGCAAAAATTAGCGGATAAAGGCAATTCTATCCTGATTATCGAGCATAATTTGGACGTTATAAAAATCTCTGACCATGTCATTGACTTAGGCCCAGAAGGAGGAAATAAAGGCGGATACATCATCGCTGAAGGGACACCTGAGGAGATCGCCAAGGTGAAAGGCAGTTATACTGGCTATTTTTTAATCGATGAATTAGCACAAATAAAATGATGCAATTAAGCTAAGTTTCTACCTAATTCCTTCCACGTAAAATCTCTTATGTACAAACGATTCATTCTGTGGTACATAAGAGATTTTTGTTTTCTTCGTCATTGAATACACTTATTCTCCGCGTTTTAAAGTCAATGCGATTTGCCCTGTGTGGTACGAAGTATGAAATAAAATATGCGCAAACAAGCGCGTTTTTGAAAGAGTGCCGAAGAAAGGAGTTTCCACGAGTTCTGCCCAACCTTCTTCTGTGGTCGTATCAATAATTTGTTGAAGCACAGCAAAACCTGAATCAACTAAACCTTGTATTTCTTCCAAATTTTGTACTTGTCCTTCGTCTTTAAATCCCATCGTCGTATTTTGAACATCCGTAGGTAAACCAAAAAATTGACCTAAAAGGTGCATAATTTCCCCGATATGACGATACATAAAGCCGACTGAGGCGGCATCAGCTGTCAAACGCATCGATACATTTTCTGTGGAAATCTTTTTAAAAGTATAACCACAACTCACTTGATTTTGGAATAAAAGTTCTTGATACATAGGTAATTAGGCATTTTTTGGAATGAATGAAGCAAATAAACAAGTAGCACAAAGTACGAGAATTATATCAATATTCAAGAATTATTTGATGAGAAACAGAGCAAATTCGTACGTAACGTGCATTCTATTTGGATAGTCCTTGTAAATACAAAACCTCCTCTATTGAAATCAAATGGAGGAGGTTTTAGATACGCAAGAAAAAAAGAGAGATTAAGAAGTCAATCGTTGACGTACAATCTCATATAAAATCACTGCTGTAGCAACGGAAACATTCAATGAAGAGACATTTCCAGACATAGGAATCTTGGAAACGAAATCACATTGACGGATAAGACTTTCTGAGATTCCGTCTTCTTCAGATCCCATTATGACTACCGTCGGAACAGTAAACGGAACATCATAAATATAGCCCTCTCCTTTTTCTGTACATGCAACTACCTGAAAACCAGATAGTTTTAGTTCCTCAACTGCCTTGGATAAATCATTTTCTCGACAAACCGGAATGAAGTTCAAGGCACCTGATGATGTTTTCATAGCATCTGAATTAACGGCAGCCCCACCACGTGTAGGCACGACAATTCCGTTTACACTTGTACATTCTGCTGTCCGTGCAATAGCTCCGAAATTCCGAACATCCGTAATTCTATCTAACACCAAGATTACAGGCACAACACCGGACTCAAACGCATCTGCAACAATATTGGAAAGTTTGGCATAGTTCACCGCCGAAACAAAAGCAATAACACCTTGGTGATTTTTCCCGGTGATACTATTTAGTTTTTCGGAAGGCACTCGTTGCACAGGAATATCGCGTTCTTTGGCAATGCGTTCTACTTCCGAATGTCCAAACTCACGTTGAATAAGAATTTTGTCAATTTCTTTCTCTGAACGAAGCGTTTCCAAGACAGACTGCACACCAAAAACCATGGATTCTTTGTCAATCTGGCTTGTAGATTTTTTTATGTATCGGTATTTGACGCCTCCCGATTCTGGCCTATTGGGTCTTGAGTTAGTTACTCCACCACGTTTCCTGTTCTCCATGCTTCGACGATAGGATACCAATACGACTGATATTCGGGATACCGAACTAGCTCATAATGGTCTTCTATAAAATTTGTAGGTTTACGATAAAATGTAAAAAGTATCTCGGAAAAATTACGAGACTGCGAATATAACCAAATTTCCCTATCTCTACTTTTTTGAATGCGATTTGGTGGGCCCATCACGACGTAAATCATCCCTTTATCGGTTTTCCAGCCCTCTTTGTACGAAGTAAAGAAATCATTCGCTTCTTCTACGCGCTTGTAAAATAACCGAATAGTATTTTTTGCTTTGGTTGTATCGCCGCCCATAAGCTGTAGAAAATGCAAGTCCAAAGCATCTTTTACAACCGGATTCTGACGAATCGCCTGCGTTTCTGGGTTTGTGCTCATGTAAATAAGTGGCTCCGCAAGCTGGTCAGGAAATGTAAAGCGAGGAAAACGCTCGTTCACAACCAAAAAACCAAAACTATTTTCAGTTGTTGTTGAATCCCTTAACAACGCATAAAAACCCGGCGAATCCAATATAATTTTTGAATTAGAAGCTACCTCTTTTGTAAATTCTCTGGGTAACTCCCGTACATCTTGGTTTTTCTGGGAAGACATCGGAGAAGGAGATGGGCCATACGCAGATGTATATTTGACTAAATATAATTTTTCGTTAGATGGATTAATGCTTTTTAGCTCGTATTCTTTTCCGACAACAAGATACCCTTTTCGCATAGGTACCAAATCATTCGCTTCAAATAACTGAAACCTATCGCTCACCCTTTTACCCGTAAAATCAATAAAGAAATCATTGATATATTTTTTAGATGCCTTATAATCAGCAAATTCTACAAGTAAAACCCCTTCGCGCAAAGCAAGCGGGCGTTGGAAATCAAACGTGATATAAGAATGAATTCCCTCTTGTTGGAATTGAGCAGACGTGAGCGCCTCTATTTTTCCAGAGGCTAATCTATCGCGTAGCGAATAATCTGAATTGACCGCCCAACCGATTTTAAATTGCTTGTTAATCGCTTCCAGTGCGTTGGCAGTGTCTAAATTTGTAATCGTTGCATCCAGAAAAATACGAACGGTTGAAGAGTCAATCAACATGAATTTCCCCTTCATGGCAGACAAAGTAGGTGTACTGACTTCCTGACTTTTTACCGATTCTGCCACGGACTCATTTTGAGACAGACCAGCATCGAGCGCAGGAACTTTCTGTGTATTTTTACAACTATTTAATGCCATTGCGAGCAAAAAAGCAGCGCCTACTACTTGTATTCTCATTCGATTCTTCATTTTGTATCAGACTTTTATTCGTTTGTTGCCTTTATTTCTAAACAAAAAGCAGCCAAATTATGTACAATATACGAGGATAATCATGAAAAAGTACCCATTTTACAACGTAGATTTGTAACAAATTGTTGAATTAGCTCGAAAGAAATGAACGATACGACCAACCCCAAGCAAGATATTTCATCAAGAGAAGATATCTCTTTGTTAGTCCACACTTTTTACGAAAAAATCCATGCCGACCCATTTATGGCGCCTGTTTTTCAAATGCCGGCGGAGGAATTTGAACGACACGTACAGCGAACCATTAATTTTTGGGAAAATTGGCTATTCCAAACGGGGAATTACGACGGGGGAATGATGTGGGTACATATCCAAAAACACCAGGAACATCCGATGACAAAAAAACACTTTGAACATTGGCTTGCTTGGTGGTTTCATAGTACCCATCTTTTATTTGAAGGCCCTAAGGCGACATTTGTCAAGGAAAAAGCCTTGGAGATTGGAAATCTCATGTTGAACAGACTACCTCAGTCAACTAATTGATTATCATTTAATTAAATAACTACCTTCGGTTTCATTCAACCATTTTTTAATGGCACGAGACATGATTTCGAACTCAATTAAAAATCCATCGTGTCCATACGTAGAATCAATTTCTATGTAAGTAGCTGAAGGTATATGCTGGGCAATGAATGCTTGTTCGGCTGGTGGAAAAAGGATATCGGACGAGATACCAATAACCAATGTCTTTTGGGAAATGGCCGCCAAAGTTTCTTCCAAAGTACCACGCCCTCGGCTAATGTCGTGTGAGTCAAACATTTTCGTCAGGTAGTAATAACTGAACGCATTGAAACGGCGTTTGATTTTTTCACCTTGGTAGTTTTGGTAGGTCATTGCCCGAAAAAAGTTTGTTTGCCCTTCATCTCGCGACTGCGTTCTGTTGTATGTTTCGTAGTTTCGATATGACAACAAAGCAATCGACCGAGCGACTTTCAAGCCCTCCATACCTGCTTCTTTTTTTCGTTCTCCCCATGTTGTATCCAGTTCAATCGCCATACGTTGCGACTCGTTAAAGGCAATGCCCCACGGTGAATGGATGGCATTGGTTGAAAATAAAATCAACCGTTCCATTGCTTCAGGGAAAGTCGCTGCGTACTCGATGGCTTGCTGACCACCGAGCGAACCACCCATTAAAATGGCAATTTTGGGAAGCTGCAAGGCATTTCTTAGAATTTCAAATGTTTTTACGACATCTCGAATTGTCACGAGTGGAAAATCCTGAAAATAGGGTTCGTTCGTAACGGGATTTATGGATAATGGGTTGGTAGAACCATAATGCGAGCATAAAATATTCACACAAACGACAAAATGTTTTTCTGGATTAAAGAGCCATTTGTCACCAATAAGTCCACCCCACCAATCGGATGGGTTGGCATTGCCCGTGAAAGCATGACAAACCCAAATGAGATTGTCTTGTTTTTCGTTTAGTTTACCGTATGTGGTGTAAGCGAGCTCAAATTCAGGCAGCCAAGCGCCATTTTCGAGTTGAAAAGGAGTAGAATGAGTGAACGTATGATACTGTACCATGTATAACTTCTTGTTGGGCTCAATCCGTAAAAGGCACGCCAAAAACACATAGATATTATGTGAAAGACGAGCAAAAACCAATAGATTGAACGAATCGCTTGATTGGTTTATAAGTCCTATTGGTAGTAACCCAATTAGGTAGGTATTGGCACCTTATCGCTTGGAGCGGGACAGGTTGCCCGAGGTTCACAGAGCCTATTCTCTCCCCTCGTCTTTATAAATCATTCGGCTACAAGTAGCAGATGGATGATATGTACGACAAAAATACTCTTTTTTATGAAAAGTAGTACGCCGATGCATTTAATTTTCCAATTTCATTAGTTCTAGAACCCCCTCCTTCTGATTAAAGGTATACCTGTATATTTCCTCAAAATCACGCATGGCATTAATCAAGGCAATGTAGGAAAAATCAGGAAGGTCATTTATATGCAAGGGAGCTAATTCAACGAATTGATTATCAAGCAAGTATTTACTTTTTGTGCCTGGCAATAAATAGGTAGTAGGTAAAATCCATTTCCCAATTTCCTTTTTGAGAAGAATGTGAGAATAGGTAGTGTCTGTCAGAAAACCATTTTGAGTGAAAATAATTTCATCTACATCAGGATATTTAGCCAGCTGTTCAGAGAAAAAAGTTCTGTCTTCCCATTTAAAATCATAAGAAAATGTAGGTTGTTCTACTAATTTAATGCGCTGATGGGTGCGTAAAGTATAGGAAAAAAAAGAAACATCATGAATGATTTCATCGTAATTAACCCGACATCGAAATGTGCCTTTCTGTGCAAAATCAGGAATATGAATACTAGATTTCAACGAAATGGGCGAAAGCGTTGGGTAAAAGAACGCGCGGGTAGCGTCTATTCGTTTTTGGTGGTAATCCAGTCGCTGAATCACCCCATCTTGTACACAAATTGTTTCAAAGAAGCGGCACATAAATCTTATCGTTCAATTCTTGATATTCCATTTCGACCTGACTTCTGAAGGTAATTCCGCCTCCACTTTTGAAGAAAGTTCCTATTTGTGTTTTTTCAATAAAGCGAATCATAACAGAAGAGTAAAGCTGTTCGCCGTCAAAAATACCAAAAATACCCGTATAATACCCTCTTTCTCCGGCAGGATGCAAATACCTTTCTGCTTCTTGAATCACCTTCACTGTTTTGGGTTTAGGTGCTCCAGAAATAGAACCAGCAGGAAGTAATTTAGTCAAGATTGTCCCTATTCGTGACGCCCAATCTGTTGGTAATTGTCCACAAATTTGCGAACTAATTTGAAGCAATGTTTGTCCGGCAGCTGTCTGAATTTCTTCCATAAACCGAAATTTCTCAACCCAAATTTTTTCAGCGACCTGACTAATATCATTTCGAATCAAATCCACGATTGTCGTGTGTTCAAATAACTCTTTCTGATTGGATAATAATCGCTCTTTATCCTCCGCAGAATGTTGAATGGCTGTTCCTTTCATGGGATACGAAGAAATGATTCCCTTTTTATTTATCAAAACAAAAGGTTCTGGCGAAAAACACGTAAACTCATCTTTGAAGAGTACTTTGCATTTTGCTTTTGCAGCGAAAAAAATCTCTTGTAAAGTCATTGAAAGTACAATAGGTGTTGAAGCCGTCAAATTCAACAAAAAACTATCCCCTTTGCTGAGGTGATGATGAACAAGCGCAAAAGCCTGTTGATACTTAGTAAAAGGAATGGGCTGACTTATAGAAAAAGGAGCATTTTGAAGCCGAGAATTGGAAGGAATAGAAACATTATTTTGTTGAAAAAAAGGCGTATCTACGACAAAAGAAATTCCTTCGTTTGCTGCTTGATTCAGAGGAAGAAGAATGGGTTTATTGCCTTCAAAATCCAGCATAAACAGAAAAGGAGTTCGCGTCCTTCCCCATTCATTCATTTGCTGTATTTGAGTTGTCGATAAAGTCGTTTGCATATAAATAAAAAAGCTAGAAGTAGCGAACTACCTCTAGCTGATTAGTCAAATTTACTGATTACGCGTACGCCTCTGTAGGTACACAAGCGCAAATCAAGTTTCTGTCGCCATGTGCAGAGTCAATCCGGCTTACAGACGGCCAGAATTTAGCAAAGCGAAGACGCTCCACAGGGAACGCCGCTTTCTCTCTTGTATACGGTTTGTTCCAATTTTCAGCCATTGCTACACGAATGGTATGTGGAGCATTCACCAAAACATTGTCATCTTTCGGATACATACCCGCCTCAATTTCACGGATTTCTTCTCTAATTTGGATGAGTGCGTCACAGAATCTATCTATTTCTTCCTTCGACTCTGATTCCGTCGGTTCAATCATCAAAGTTCCTGCCACCGGGAAAGACACTGTTGGGGCGTGGAAACCATAATCCATCAAACGTTTAGCAATGTCTTCGACTTCTACACCTGCTGACTGTTTGAAAGGACGGCAATCGACAATCATTTCGTGCGCACAGCGACCATTTGCGCCCGTGTAAAGGATTTCATAGTGAGAAGCCAGTCTAGTTTTGATGTAATTGGCATTCAAAATGGCGTATTTCGTAGCTTCCGTTAATCCTTCGCCACCCATCATGGCAATATAAGCATACGAAATAGGTAGAATACTTGCACTTCCCCAAGGCGCGGCAGAAATACCACGGATTGCTTGCTCTCCTCCTGTTTTGATGAACACATTTCCAGGTAAGAATGGTGCAAGGTCAGCCACAACACCGATTGGCCCCATTCCAGGACCACCGCCACCGTGTGGAATACAGAAGGTTTTATGTAGATTCAAGTGACAAACGTCAGCACCGATTTTGCGCGGCGAAGTCAATCCAACTTGGGCATTCATATTGGCGCCGTCCATATAGACGCGTCCACCATGTTGGTGAATTATATCACAAATTTCGATGATAGATTCCTCAAATACACCGTGTGTTGAAGGGTACGTTACCATCAAACACGCCAGATTGGTAGCATGTTGCGTTGCTTTTAATTGCAAGTCTTCTACATCGATGTTTCCTTTCTCATCGCATTTTACCACAACCACCTGCATACCGGCCATAACAGCTGAGGCAGGGTTTGTACCGTGAGCAGAAGATGGAATTAGAGCAATGTTTCTATGCGCATCTCCTCTACTTTGATGAAAGGCACGAATCACCATTAAACCTGCATATTCTCCTTGCGCACCCGAGTTTGGTTGGAGAGACATGGCGTCAAAGCCTGTAATTTCGCACAACCATTTGTTCAAGTGGTCAAACATGATTTGGTATCCTTTGGTCTGTTCAACCGGAGCAAATGGATGAATTTGTCCTAGCTCAGGCCAAGTAACCGGAATCATTTCTGTGGTTGCATTCAATTTCATGGTACAGCTACCGAGTGAAATCATCGAATGAACCATAGATAAATCCTTGTTTTCCAAAGACTTAAGGTATCTTAGCATTTCGTGTTCAGTTCTATATTTCGAGAACACCGGATGCGTCATGTAGGTAGATGTACGTGCTAGAGCGCTTGGAATCGCTAGTTCAATAGTAGGCGAAACTTGCATTTCAACCATTTTACCTGCGGCTTCCATAAAAATATCGAGAACATCAACGAGGTCATACATCGTCTTGGTTTCATCGAAACTCACTCCAACACGGGAATCATCGAAATATCTAAAATTAATACCCGCTTCTAAAGCCAATTCGCGTACTTTCTCGGCACGACCTGGGATATTCACCGTGATGGTATCAAAAAACGACTTATTTTCAACCTCGATGTCAAGTTCTTGAAGTTTTTCTACGAGCAATTGAGTCAACCCGTAAATTCGACCAGCGATATTTTTAAGACCGTCAGGCCCGTGGTAAATTCCGTATGCACTTGCCATAACCGACAAAAGCACCTGAGCAGTACATATATTGGAGGTCGCTTTTTCTCTTCGAATGTGTTGCTCTCTTGTTTGAAGCGCCATCCGAAGTGCTGGATTTCCTTCTTTATCTATAGACATACCGATAATTCTACCCGGTATTTGTCTTTTGTATGCGTCTTTCGTAGCGAAGAATGCAGCGTGTGGTCCGCCATAACCCATAGGTACACCTAAGCGTTGTGCAGTTCCGATAACGGCATCTGCCCCCATTTCACCCGGTGCTTTTAGAAGCGTTAATGCCAATAAATCTGTAGCTACGGTGACAAAAATTTGATTTTCTTGTGCAGCAGCGATGAACGGTGTATAGTCGATTACATCTCCATTGGTTGCAGGATATTGCAATAAAACACCAAAGAGAGATTCATCTGTAAGGTCAAGTTTGGCGTAGTCACCAACAATTACTTGTACGCCGATGGGCACAGCGCGACCGATAACGACATCAATTGTTTGTGGATGACATAAATCTGACACAAAGAAAGTCGTTGCATTCTTCTTTGTTCCTTTGCGCGAACCGAAGAACATAGACATGGCTTCAGCTGCCGCAGTTCCTTCATCTAGGAGCGAGGCATTCGCAATTTCCATGGCCGTTAAATCACAAACCATTGTTTGGAAATTCAAAAGCATTTCGAGGCGTCCTTGCGCAATTTCCGCTTGGTAAGGCGTGTAGGCAGTGTACCAAGCAGGATTTTCAAGAATATTTCGAAGAATAACTGGAGGAACGACCGTGTCATAGTAACCCGTACCGATAAAACTTCTCGCTATTTTATTTTGGCGCGCAATTCCTTTGAACATCTTCAGGAATTGTTGTTCACTCAGTGGTTCAGGAAGCTGAAGTGGATTATCTAAGCGAATAGAGGCAGGAACAGTTTGTTCTATCAATTCATCTACCGTTGATACGCCCACAGTTTGGAGCATACTTTCGAGATTTTCTTTTTGTTTACCGTGATGACGGTACTCAAATTTTTCTGGAGCGTCGAGCTTTAATTTCATTGGATGATTGTGTACTTGCGAAAACGGTTCGATTTAGAAAGTGGCAAAATTAACTAAAATTTAAAATTCATTGTCAAAGCAATTTGTTTTTTGGTAAACTAATTTAATTTTACCCACGAACCATTAATCTGATTAAAACATGCAAAAAAACAAAATTTTAGCGGTGGTTGCGGGCTTATCGCTACTGCATTCGCCTGTGCTTCATGCGCAAAACGTGCCAGTCAGCACTTTTGCTGAAACCATCCAAGCGGAAGATTTAAAAAAACACCTCACTTACATTGCATCGGATGAACTAGAGGGGCGTGACACGGGCTCTGAAGGCCAGCGCAAAGCGGCGGATTACATCATTACACAGCTAAAATCGTATGGCTTAACCCCTATCGTTCCTACAGCTACTGGAAACAAAAGTTATATCCAACCTTTTTCATTATATAAAAAGGATTGGCAAATAGCCCAAATCGAAGTGAAAGGGAAAAATAATGTATTATTTACTGACTATTTCCCGAACGGATTGATTCACATCCCAGAGAAAAAAGAACTCGAAATCATTTTTCTTCCATATGGTTTGCCTGATGAATATGCAAAAATAGACTTACAAGGCAAAGCTGTTCTTTTTTGGGAAGGTTCAAAAGAGGGAGAAACAAAATGGGTAGGAACAGAAGGTTTACGGGCAAAAGTAGAAGGGCTCAAAAAAGCGGGAGCTACTTGTTTTTTCGAGATTTCACGCGCAAACGCAGATGAATTTAAGACAAAATCAGCCGAGCGAAGAGCTATATTATCTCGATATAACCGACTTGTTTTTGAACCGACCAAAGACCAAGAAACGGCCGCGCCGACATTTACCGTG
>CAYNRA010000004.1:49326-54551 GCA_964399465.1 uncultured Cytophagales bacterium | reverse complement strand
GCTTCAGTCGATCCTAGCAATTAATCCAGGCGGTGAGCGCGCAAAAATTGATGGATGCAAGACAAGCAGGGAAAATAAGTTCGCCAAAATCGAAAGTAACTGTTCAGTTAAGACGTGGAGATGTTCCTGTTGAAACCATGAACGTAATGGGATTTTTAGAGGGCACAGATAAAAAGGAAGAAGTCATTGTCATATCCGCTCATTTTGATCATGTGGGTAAAGATGCCAAAGGAAATATTTACAATGGAGCAGACGACGACGGATCAGGAACATGTGCAGTACTTGAGTTAGCAGAAGCATTTGCCAAAGCAAAAGAAGCAGGAAATGGGCCAAGAAGGAGCATTTTATTCTTGTGGGTTACGGGAGAAGAGAAAGGATTATTAGGTTCAAAATATTTCACAGACGTAGCGCCAACAGTTCCTTTGGAAAATATAGTTTGTAACTTAAACATAGACATGATTGGGAGAGTCGATAAGGAACACGAAGAAAACGAGAAATATGTGTATTTGATTGGTTCAGACAAACTATCCTCGGAGTTACATACCTTAAGTGAAACCGCCAATAAACAAAGTGTTAACTACGCATTAGATTATACATTTAACGATCCGAAAGATCCAAATCGCTTTTATTACAGATCAGATCACTACAATTTTGCAAAAAAAGGAATACCAGTAATTTTTTATTTTACGGGTGTTCACGCAGATTACCATCAACCTGGAGATGATGTAGAAAAAATCATGTTTCCAAAATACCAAGACATTGTACGATTGGTGTTTCACACGGGATGGGAGGTTTCTAATCGAGATAAAAGAATTGTTGTTGATTCAAATAAGCCATAAAAATGCTTAAAAAAGGCTAAATATCAATTCTTAGATTTATTCAAGATAAACATTGAATAAAACATCTTAAATACCTAATTATAAGTTGTTTCTATGTAAAGTTGTCAACTTAAAAGTCTAAAAAGTACAATTCATTGAAAAAAAAGTCAAAAAAATGTAAAACGACTTGTTTTATGTTTCATCGTTTTTGTTTAGACTTGCCAAAGTTTTATTAAGAAAATAGGGGTAACTCGTTGCAAATGTTTCTCTTTTTAGGACTTTTAAATAATTAACTATTTTTCACAAATTAATCAATTTCGGTTGTTTTAAAACCCTAAAGTTTCAAAGCTAATGGAAAAAAAACCTACTACTCCCGCTGCAAAAAAACCAGCAGCAGAAAAAAAACAGTCTAACGGCATCAGCCCAGCGTTAGTTATTCCAATCCTTTTTGTTATCGGTTTCAGCATCTGGTATTTCTTATTAGGTGACCCGGCTAACTTTGAAGATGCTGAGAAGCACAAACCATCCAATGCAATGGGTATTGTTTATTCTGGAGGGATAATCGTACCTATCTTGATTACATGTATGTTAACTGTATTTGTTTTCTCTATCGAGCGTTTCATCACAATTGGAAAGGCTTCAGGTTCAGGTGATTTAGATGCATTTGTACGTAACGTACGTAAAATGTTAGATTCAAACAACATTGCAGATGCAATCAAGGCATGTGATGCGCAAAAGGGTTCTGTTGGTAATGTAACTAAGACTGCATTAACAAAATATAGCCAATTGATTTCTGATACAGAGTTAACGAAAGAGCAAAAACTTGCTTCTTTACAGAAAGAAGTAGAAGAGTCAACTTCATTGGAATTACCAATGTTAGAGAAGAACTTAACTGTACTTTCTACATTAGCTTCAGTTGCTACACTTATTGCCCTATTAGGAACGGTAATCGGTATGATTCGTTCATTCTTCGCACTTGGTTCAGGTGGTGGTGCTCCAGATGCATCTGCTCTTGCAACAGGTATCGCGGAAGCCTTGATCAACACGGCATTAGGAATTGGTACTTCAGCAATCGCTATCATCATGTACAACATCTTTACTTCGAAAATTGACGTATTGACGTACAAGATTGATGAAATCGGAATGAGCTTACAACAAAATTTTGCTTCACATAACTAATTCGTTTGGAGATTTATCGAATATTTAGTTATTTTGACAATCATCTAAATAAGTTGAAATTATGGCAGCAGTAAAACCTAAAAGACACGGTCCAGCAATGGACATGACTGCGATGTGTGACGTAGCGTTTTTATTACTTACGTTCTTCATCATGACAACCCAGTTTAAAAGCCAGGAGTCAGTAACAATCAATACACCAAGTTCTATTTCTGAGGAACTAATCGAAGAGAAGGACCTAGGAATGATTTCCGTTACAAGTGATGGTAAATACTTCTTCGGGGTAGCTAATCCACTTGAAAGATATGCACTTGTTGCAGCCTTGAACGATGAGTTTGGTTTAAATTTATCTCCTGCAGAGCAGGCGAAGTTCACCAAATTAGCAGAAGTCGGGGTTTCTAAAGGAGGACTAAAGCAATACTTAGCAATGACAGAAGCCGAGCAATCGCGTGTTCAGTTGGCTGGTATTCCACTAGATTCTGCTAATACAGAACTAGTAGATTGGATTAATGTGTATGTTCGTCAGGTAAATCCAAACGCTAAATTAGCAATTCGTGGAGATATGAAGACATCTTATCCTGCCATCAAAAACTTATTTGATGAATTAGGTAAAGCAGACATTAATAAATTTAAATTGGTCACCAAAGGAGAGTAATTTCACCTAAAACCGAAAAAGAAAATGGCAGAAATACAAGAATCCGGTGGCAAAGGTGATGGTAAAAAACGGGCAAAGAAAAGTTCAGGGAAACCAGATATGACACCTATGGTGGATTTGGGTTTCTTGTTGATCACTTTCTTCATGTACACTACCACCTTTGGAAAGCCGAATATCATGAAGCTGAACATGCCTGACAAAGAGGATGATGATATGGACAAGCAAGAGACAATGGAGCTCAAGGAGTCTAATACCATCACGATTGTTTTAGGCAAAGAAGATCGTGTTTTTTGGTATCAGAAAGCATTAACAGATGTACTTCCTGAAGACCTAGAAGAAACCGATTATTCAGCGGAAGGCATACGCGCTGCTATCTTGAAAAAGAAAGCAAATGCACCCAATCCAGAGAACTTCACAGTAATTATCAAACCTACTGCGGATGCAAACTGGAAAAACACAGTCGATATTTTAGATGAGATGGCTATCACTGCATGTGATAAATTCGCAATCGTTGATGTTCAAAAAGTTGAACTTGATGCGTACACTCAAAAGGTATCGTCGCCTAAATCGAATTAAAATCTGAGGTAAAAACAAGTAGTATGGATCAGAAAAAAAATGACCAAATGACCTTAGATGAAATCGTATTCCAAAATAAAAACAAAGAATACGGTGCTTACTTTCTAAGGAAAAATTATTCCAAATACCTGACACGCTCAGTAGTAGTTGGAGTAGGTATATTTGGGTCTATTTTTTTAGGTGCCTGGACGTTCAACAAGTACATCGCTCCCAACTTGAATAAGGATAAGATGGAAGTTGTTGAAATTGATTTGAGTAAACTCAAAGAGGAACCAGAGCAACCTGAAGAAAAGCCTGAATTGCCACCGCCGCCTCCACCACCACCTGCTCCACCACCAGAGGTAGCACAGGTGAAGTTCCTTCCTCCTGAGCCTAAAAAGGATGAAGATGTACCTATGGAGGAGCCACCACCACCTGCTGAGAAAGTAGAAGAAGCAGTTATTTCTTCGAAAACAGTAGAAGGTGTTAAGCCTGTGGGGGATTTTGTTCCACCACCACCGCCACCTGCAGAGATTACACGTCCTGTTGAAATTGAAAAACCACGTGAAGAAGAAATCTTTACAACGGTTGAGCAAAATCCAGAATTCCCAGGAGGTATCTCGGCAATGTACAAATTCATTGGTCAGAACATCAAATACCCAGCAGCAGCTCAAAGAGCAAACGTAGCAGGAAAAGTATTCGTCCGCTTCGTTGTTGAGAGAGATGGTAGCATTGGAGATGTTCAAGTACTTAAAGGGATTGGTTTTGGTTGTGACGAAGAAGCAATTCGCGTTATCAAGTCAATGCCTAAATGGAGTCCTGGTAAGCAAAACGGTAGAACTGTACGGGTATTCTATAATATGCCTGTCGCTTATGTACTTGAGTAATGCCTAACCGGAAAGACAGTGAAAAACTATGGGTATTTACAAAATACCTATTTCAAGGATTCATGGGGTTATTTTACATTTCAGTGGGTATTTTTAGCTTTGTTGCTTCAAAACCACTATTTGGCTTAACTTCCCCATTTGACTTGATTCTAGGAACGCTCTTTTTCGTCTATGGCTTATATAGAAGTTACCGAGTTTACATTGAATACAAGGAATCTTAAACAAAAACGAGCTCTTATTCAGAGCTCGTTTTTTATTTATCATTATACACTATGAGAAATTACACGCAATCATTCGCATTTTTTTTCACCTTCATGATTTTCCTAGTCTCTTGTTCACAAAATGAAGAAGAGAAAAAGAAAGAAACCATACGCGAAGGTAAAATGAGAATCGCTTTCGACGAATCACTTAAAAACGTCATTGAAGAACTAATCACTGCTTACAAGATAAGATATCCAAAAGCTGAAATTAGTACGTTGGTGCTTCCAGAACAACAAGCAGTAAACTTAATGTTACAAGACTCTGTGGATGCCATAGCTATAACTAGAGAACTGACACAGAATGAACAAACCTATTTTACAAATCGACAAAAGAAATACGAGCCTGCTACTATGGCACTTGATGCAGTAGTGGTCATCGGGAATATTTCAAGTGATGTGCGTGAATTATCTCTTGATGAGCTTAAAAAGTTATTTGAAGAGAAAAGTACTACCAAACTATTTTTCGATAACAGCAATTCAAGCAACTTGAATTTCATCAAAGAGAGACTAGGTATCAAAGAAATAAAGAATCAGAAAGTATATGGCTCGAAAGGGACAGAAGACTTACTTGAGAATATCCAAAAAAATAAAGATTCAATTGGATTTTTGGGTTATAACTGGATTAGTGAAGATAACGAAACTAGCCGCAAGATTAAATCAACCATCCGAATTATTCCTATTTCATCCCAAAAAGGGCAAGAGGCATTTGAGCCAAATGTATCCAACTTAAAGAAAAGAAAATATCCTTTGGAACGATTGATTTACCTTCATACAACAGATAATCGTTGGGGTGTGCCAATGGGTTTTATTCGGTTTAGTTGTTCACAAATTGGACAGTTAGTTGTCGAAAAAATAGGTCTTATCCCCTACTATA